>CAYJUX010000020.1:1244-10543 GCA_964373475.1 uncultured Candidatus Saccharibacteria bacterium | reverse complement strand
ACCGTTGTCGGATCCTGGCACCTCGCCTCGGTGTATGCCGTGGGCCTCGGAACCCTTGGCCACGAGGTGCGTCTTGTTTCGCCGCCGGATATCGCGGCCGGTTATGCGGCCGGGAAGCCGCCGGTGTTTGAGCCTGGCCTGGAGGAAGGGATCCGGGACCTCCGTCAAGCGGGACGCCTTTCTTTTTCCCCTGACATCCGTGAGGCGGCCAACGCGGCCGAGGTCTGCTTTCTTGCCGAGGATTGTAAAGTTACCGAAGCCGGCGTGGATCTTGCCCTCTTCCGGTCTCTTTTCGACGAAGTGGTGAGTGCCCATCCATGGAAGATACTCGTGGTCTCCTCGCAAGTACCGCTCGGCACCTGCCGCGAGCTTTCCCACGCCAAACCCGGGGTCGCGCTCGTGTATTTTCCCGAATTTCTGCGTCTCGGGGTTGCGCTGGAGCGCTTTTTGAAGCCCGACTTCATTGTTATGGGGGGAGAGCCGTCGGCGGCCGAGGCCGCGCTCGAGTTTTTTTCAGCGATGGAGTGCCCGAAGTTCGCCGTTTCGCTGGAGGAGGCCGAAATGTCCAAGCACGCGGCCAATGCTTTTGTCGCGACCTCGGTCAGCTTTATCTCCGAACTCACGAAGTTCAGCGAGCGCTTTTCGGTGAACCTGGAGAAGATCGGGCAGATCCTCCGCAGCGATAAGCGCGTCGGCCCCAAGGCCTATGTCATGCCCGGGATGGGATTCTCCGGTGAGACCGTGGAGCGGGATATTCGCGTGCTTCTGGACATTGCCCGCCAGAATGGATTTGACCTGCCTATGCTCCGCGAGGTCATTCAGGTGAATAACGAGCACAATCGCTTTATTGAGAAAAAGCTTGCTCGCGCCATGCCTGACGTGCGCGGCAGGAAGATCGGGTTTCTTGGTGCGACGTACCGGCCGTTCACGAGCACGCTCCGCGGGTCGATCTTCGCCGCGCTGATGGAGCGGCTGGCCGCCGCCGGCGCTGACATCGCGCTCCTGGACCCGAATATCAAGTCCTCGCCGTTCTTGAGATCGAGCGCCCAAGAGGTATTTGATGGCGCTGACGCGGTGGTAATATCGGTCGCAAAGCCGGCATTTCGCGGACTTGATTACCCCGCTCTTGTCGGGCGCATGCGGGGGAAGCTTTTTATTGATGCGGCCAATCTCCTCCCGCCGGATAGCGGGAAGACGCTGGGGGTTGAATATTTTTCCATCGGCAGGGGGTAATACTGATATGGCCTCATCGGACGGAATAAAAAAAGATCGGCCCCGCGCGGCCGTAGTCGGCGGCAAGGGTTTTATTGGGAGTAAGGTGGCCGCGCTTTTAGCCCCGGCGTACGAGCTCGATATCTGGGACCTTCCGGACGGAGACGTGCGCAGGCCCGAAGCCATCCGCGAGAAGTTTTCCTCGTTCCGACCCGAAGCGGTGATCAATTTCGCCGGCATCCTCGGCGGGGTCGGCTCGGAGAACGTGTGCGATCTTTTCCAAACCAATTTCGTCGGGACCCTGAACCTGCTCGAGGCCTGCCGCGTTGCCGGCGTTCATACGTTCGTGTTGGCCAGTTCCCTTACGGTGCACGGCATGAACGATCCCGCCGAGCCGAGGACGCTCGCCTCGCCCTTCAACCCCATTCACGCCTACGGCGCTTCCAAAGCGGCCTCGGAATATGCCATGCAGGAGTACGCGCGGCGTTTCGGCATGACCACAGTGGCGCTCCGCCCGACCATGGTGCTCGGCGATACGGCGACCCCGCACGCACCGATAGAATTCATCAAAGGGCTGCTTCGCGGCGAGGAGCCGGTCATTTTCGGTACCGGGGAGCATGAGCGCGAGTGGGTGTGGATAGATGATGTTGCGGCCGGATTTGCCCGCGCGCTCGAGTTTTCTAGTACGGCCAAGGGCTTTCATCCCTTTTTCCTTTCGGGCAACCGCATCGCTATGCGCGACCTTGCCCAAATGTGCGCTCGTCGCCTCGGCGGGAGCGTCCGCTTTGCGCCCTCCGGCGCCAAGGCCTTTACGCTGACCGCCGATACCGCCGGATCGGACGCGGCCCTCGGCTGGCGGGCGAGCATTGATCTTCTCACCATGGTGGACCGCCTTATTGATATCCAGCGCGTTAAACTCGGAAAATAAACCATGGCTATTCGGCATGTTTTCATCAGCGGCGTCTCGCGCGGCATCGGGGAAGCCCTGGCCCGTTCGTTTCTCGCGAAGGGCTGGGAAGTGTTCGGCGTCTCGCGCGGGGCTCCCTCCATCCGGCATTCCTTATTTACCTGGAAGCGCTGCGATGTTTCCAAGCCCGCGGACGTAAAAAAAGTTTTTTCGCGCATGACCCGGCGCTTTGATTGCGTCATTGGTAACGCCGCGACCGGCGGCCCGATCGGGCGCGCGCTATCCATACCGCTCCGGCAGTGGCGCGAAGTATTTGATGTTAATTTTTTTTCGCACCTTGAAGTGGTGCGCCGCGCCGTCGGCCGCGCCAAGCCCGGGGCGGCATTCATTTTCTTTTCCGGACGCGGCGCCGTCTCGCCCCGCCCCTTGGCCGGCCCCTATGCCCTATCCAAACTAGCCGTTACCAAACTTGCCGAACAGCTCGCCTCCGAATATCCGCGCTTCCGCTTTTATGCCATAGCCCCGGGAGCGCATGACACGAAAATGGCGCGAGAGCACCTTCGCCTCTTAAAAGAGCCGACGCCCGAGGCGGCCGGTATTCGTCCGGTCG
The DNA here is from genome assembly GCA_964373475.1 of uncultured Candidatus Saccharibacteria bacterium. GTDB lineage: Bacteria > Patescibacteriota > Minisyncoccia > Sungbacterales > SURF-37 > JACQMJ01. The sequence goes on along the minus strand of CAYJUX010000020.1, from coordinate 7,814 downwards.
CCCGACTCTTGGGGCGGCTCATCCGCGATCGAAAGGGGCGGCTGAACGGGCGCCTGCTCCATATCCGTGACGATGTGGAGCGGTTACTTTCGGTCGCCGAGGGCGGGTATATACGGAGGAGGGAACAGCGATGATAACCGTCCATCCGACAACTCTGCCCGGCGTGCTTAAGATCGAGCCCGCCGTTTTCGAGGATTTTCGCGGTTACTACGTGGAGACCTATAACGAAGATCTCTACCGCGAGCACGGCATTCCCGTGAAGTTCGTGGAAGATGATTTTTCCATTTCGACCAAGCACGTGCTCCGCGGCATCCATGCCGACTCCGAGGCCTGGAAAATGGTCTCCTGTTTTGCCGGACGTTTTTATCTCGTGGTCGTGAACTGCGACGGAAACTCTCCGAATTTTGGCAAATGGGAGTCCTTCGTGCTCTCATCTCCGTCGCGTACCCAGATCCTCATCCCGCCCCAGCACGGCGTGGCCCACCTCGTGCTTTCGGATTCAACAATATTCCATTATAAGCAGTCGGCCTATTACGACCCCTCCCGCCAGGTCTCCTACCGCTGGGATGACCCGCGCTTCAACATCTGGTGGCCGACCGGACACCCTATTCTTTCCCCGCGGGACGCGGCCGGCCGCTATGTTTAAACGCATCCATTGACGCAAGATACATCATATGGTACTTATTACCCGCACGCGCCACGGTAGACCCGCTCGTTGACAAGATCCGAAAAATTAGGAAACACAAAATACCGCGAGGAGGGGACGGATGGATATCAGTTACGAGAGAATGACATGGCTGGCTAGGCAGTTCAGCGGTCTCTTCGACGATCTCTGTTACGTTTTCTTCCCGCCCGATTTCTACGGCGGCAATATCAGCGTCCTGGAGAAGGACGATGGGAGCTTGGCGAGCGGCGTCGGACTCGAGGTCGAGCGTCGGTATTTCACCTTCCTCGACCAGTACTTTCCTGACGTCGCCGTGGTCAGCGAGGAGACGAGAAATATCTGGCCGTCGCCCGTGGACACGTTCTGGCTTCTGGACCCCGATGACGGGACCCACAATTTACTCTGGGGGCTTCCGGCATTCGGCTCCATGGCCGCTCTCATCGAAAACCGCCAGGTCGTCTTCAGTGCTATTTTTCTTCCGGCCGAGCGGGCCATGGGCCGGAGCGGGCTCTATGTTGCCGCACGCGGCGCCGGGGCATGGGAGTGGATGGCAAGACCGCGGCCTCTTCATGTCTCCAAGCAACGGGATCTCGGGAAGGCGTCGCTTTTCCTGGAAGGCCCATCACGGCGGCTCGAGGGGGGACCGACCGCCCGCTTGAAGTCGGCGGTCAGGCGCCATCGCATCAACCTGTCGGTTGCTTGGACCGGAACACGTGTTGCCATTGGCGGTCTCACCCCGGCGAGCGCGGACCTTATGGTTTCCAGCGGCAATCAGCCGTGGGATAACTTGCCGGTCGCCCTGCTCATCGAGGAGGCTGGCGGCCGGGTTACCGATCATCGGGGTCAGCCCTGGTCGATCGAGAACTTCAGTGAGCTCATCTTTTCGAACGGCGTCCTGCATGAGCAGGCACTCGCCGTACTGGGAGGGAAATGATGAGGAGGATGTCGCGGCGTGAGGTCGTCTTCGCTGCTGGCGAGAACACCTACGGACTCAAGGTTTTCGTCGAGGAGTGGCGTACCGGGAGCGGTAAAGCCAAGACGTACTGGAAGTACGGCTTGCCCGATGGTGTACAGGTGTTCGGCATCACGGAGGACGACAAGATCATCGCCGTGGAGGAGTTCCAGCCCGGCGTGGGGAGCCGTTACCTGCACCTCATCGGCGAGACGCTGGAGGAGGTGGAGCAAGCCCAGGGCGTACCGGGTGCCATCACGGCTGCCGGGCGGGGTCTTCGCGAGGAGGCCGGCTTCGAAGCGGATTCGCTCGAGTACCTCTCCGCTATCGCGGAGAATTCATCAAAGAGCGATCGGCTGATCCATTTCGTGATCGCCCACGGTTGCCGGCGCACGGGCGAGGGCGAGGCGGGCATACACGTTCGACTCGTTGAGCCGTTCGAACTCTGGCGTTCCATGATGGCTTACTTCATGGAGCGCCTACCCGCGCATGGTGGCGGCAACAGCTTGAAGCTCATGGCGCTCGCCTTCGATCACTTGGGTCTCGTAACCATCAAGGGAGGTGTCTAGTGGGGCGTTCAAGTCCACTCGTGGTCGCCGTTGCGGGGTTACCGGCTGTTGGGAAGGGTACCCTCGCCAAAGCGCTCAGCCAAGCGCTGAATGTCCGCTACCTCGACATCGACGACAACATACGCCTGCCGATTTTCGGCCCGCCGCACTCCAACTCCTACACCGATCCGGTACTGATGGCGCAGGGCAGGGCCGAGATGGGGCAGAGCTACGATCTTCTGCTCCATGCGGCCGAGGCGCACCTCAACCTCAGCCGCTCCGTCATCGTGACGGCGACCTTCTCTCATGCCCTCGCCCGGAAGAACCTCCAAGGTGTCATGGAGCGGCATCCGGAAGCGCGGCTTCGTGTCATCTGGTGCCGCACGCGGCGGGAGGAAGTGGAGCTGCCGGAGATCGAACGGCGGCTCGACCCGAGCGTAAGGAAGTTCGGTGTCAACTACTTCGGCGGATGCACCACGCTCGCGCACTATCTCGCGGATAAGGAGAGGTACCCCGACATGGACCTGCCGCACCTTGAGCTCGATACGTTCCCGCCGAACACCGTGGAGGAGTGCGCGAGGCGCGCACTAGAGTTCGTGAACTCCTATATCAGCTTGGATGTGTAGGCGCACGAGCCATCATGCCGCACCCAGACGAAAGGGGTGCGGCATTTTTTTTGGAAGAATCCACCGAATAGTTAGGTACACGCAATAACCAAAATTGTTTTCTGCAGGTATTATTCGATATGATGGGGTTTGTCAGTTCATGAAACGGCGCTTCGTGTTTCTGGATCGCGACGGCACGCTCATTGAAGAGCGTCGTTACCTTTCCGATCCGGATGGGCTTGCCCTGATCCCGGGCGCCGGAGCCGCGCTTTATGAACTAAGGGCACTCGGCTTCGGCCTTGCCGTTATGACGAACCAGGCCGGAGTGGGCCGCGGGTTTTTCAGCCGGGATCAGCTGGATGCGGTGCATCGCCGGTTAAGAGAAGTCCTTACGCGAGAGGGCGTGGAATTGGACGGCATTTATGCTTGTATCCATTCGCCGGAAGAGGGCTGTCCATGCCGGAAGCCCAAACTAGGACTTTTCGAGAAAGCGCAAACGGAACATAGGGTCGATCCTTCCGGAAGTTTCATGCTCGGCGACAAAGCCATTGATATGGAGTTCGGACGGGCGGCGGGCGTTGCGACCATCCTTGTTCGCACCGGTTACGGCCGGGAAGCGGAACGCGAGGGCAAAGTCAACCCGCATCATATTGTGGACGACCTTCCGGCCGCGGCGCGTCTCATTCGGGAACTCATTACCGCATTATGAGAGAAGCGCTCTATAGGAAAATTAAGGCCCACCTTACCGAAAGCGCGCGGGTGAAGCGCGCCATTCTTGATGTTGCGCCGGCGCCTCTGCCGGAGCGGGGAGTATTCGTCGCCGCGTCGGTTCTTCCCGCCGCGCCGTCAGTACCAATAGCCGCGATCGCGGCCGCGGCCGAACTTATTGCCGCGGCCTTTCAAAGCGGAGGGAAGCTGTTACTCTGCGGCAACGGCGGGAGCGCGGCCGACTGCCAGCATATGGCCGCGGAATTCGTATCCAAACTGCGGAAGACCGATAGCCCGCGCCGGGCCCTTCCCGCGCTCGCCCTGACCACGGATACGTCGTTCCTCACGGCCTATGCCAATGATGTGGGAGTGGAAAATATTTTTTCCCGGCAAATAGAAGCGCTGGGCAAGCCCGAGGACGTGCTAATAGCCATCTCGACCAGCGGCAATTCCCCCAATATTCTCCGGGCCGTTGAGGCGGCACGGGAAGCCGGCTTGAAAACCATCGCGCTTGCGGGCAGCAGCGGCCGCCTCGGCGCCATGGCCGATGTTTCCGTTGCGGTGCCTTCCACTACGGTGGCGCATATTCAAGAGGCGCACCTCGCCATTGAGCATGTTATCTGCGAACTCGTGGAAGACCTCATTTTTGGTAAGGAGACGGCCGAAGGAGCAGTATAATGGGCAAGAAATCCTAAACCCGAAACTCTAAACAAATTTAAAATGTCTGAAAATCCTAAACATATTCTCGACTTTGGATTTCAGTCATTTGAATTTGATCCAGATTTTGGACTTCGTACTTCGTGCTTTAACTCGTTTTCATGATCATCAGCCGCACCCCATTTCGCATATCGTTTTTCGGCGGGGGAACCGATTACCCCGCCTGGTTCGGGCGCTTCGGCGGCGCGGTGCTGGGCGCGGCCATAGATAAATATTCCTATCTCCTCTGCCGGCACCTTCCGCCTTTTTTTGATTACCGCTACAGCATCATTTATTCGCACATTGAGCGAAAGCGCCGGGTGGACGAAATTTCCCACCGCGCGGTGCGGGCGGTGCTGGAGCACCTGAAGGTGGAGCGCGCCATCCACCTGGCGCATCATAACGACTTGCCCGCGCGGAGCGGCATGGGGTCTTCCTCGGCCTTCACCGTGGGCCTCCTGCATACGATAAAAGCGCTCCAGGGCAGGATCGTGCCCAAGGAAGAGCTGGCCCGCGAGGGCATCTATGTGGAGCAGGAGCTTTTAAAAGAGCACGTGGGCTGTCAGGACCAGATCCTCACGGCCTACGGGGGACTGAACCACATCACCTTCTCGCCGTCGGGAGAGTTTTCGGTCCGCCCGCTTACTATAGCCCGCGAGCGTTTGGAGGAACTTTCAGGGCACCTCATGCTCTTTTATACCGGTGTCCAGCGTACGGCCGAGGCCATCACCGCGAGCTACGTGCCGGATCTCCATGAGCAGGAGGAACATTTAAAACCCATCGGCGACATGGTGGAGGAAGGGATAAAGATCTTGGGCTCAAAGAGCGACATACGCCAATTCGGCCATCTATTGCACGAGGCGTGGCAAGCAAAAAAATCCATCAGCGCCGCCATATCAAATCCGCACGTGGACGGGATCTATAATGAGGCCCGCGCCACCGGGGCTGTCGGCGGAAAGCTCCTCGGCGCGGGCGGCGGGGGCTTTATGCTCCTCTTTGTCCCGCCCGAGCGGCATACCGCCATACGCGAACGCCTGAAAAAGTTCATCCACGTGCCCTTCAAGTTCGATTTCTCCGGCAGCCAGATAATTTTCGCCGACCAGGAGGAGGATTATTCGGCCTACGACACCCCCGAGCGGCTCTCCTCGTTTGATGCCTTCCGGGAGCTCGGCGGCAGTGAAATATGAAAAAGATCAAGCGCCTGATGGTCGCTTCGGCTGAGGCGCTCGTGCGGCCGAAGGAGGCGGGAACGCCCCTCCGCGCCCTGAAAGACCTCCGCCAGCTCATCCGTCCGGTCGCCGGTACGTATGATGGAGAACTGCAATACTATGGTGATCTCCCGGTCGTGCTCGGTCGGGAAAATGTTTTTCTATTCGGCGAGTTTCATCCGCATCTTCACGCCTCGCGCGTAGCGCGCACTTCGCCCTACCCGTCGCTCCACGGTACGCCCAAGCCGAGCGCGCTTACGGAAAAAGAAGTCCGGCGCGAGATCGGCGGGGTGGATGGGGTTTTAGTTTCCACGCGCGCCGGCGAACGCGGCCAAGCCGTTCGCGACCTCGCTCGCCGCCGAGGCATTCCGATCGCGCTCTTTGACTTCGCCGACCACCACACCAATTACGGTGCTACCGACATCCGGAAAGAGATGACCTATGGATTGGTCCAGGGCCGCGACTACGATCTCTATTTCAAAAAGGATATGCCGCTTGGGTACGCTACGGACCGTATCCGTCCGGCCTGCCCGGCGCCGGTCCGGCCCGAGTCCTACCGCATCCCGGACATAACCAAGGACGAGAGTATTTTCTATAGCGGCCGGCCGCGACCGGGCTGCCAGGCCGACCGAGATGAATTGATCGCCGCGGTCCGGGAGCATTTTCCGGACGCGGCCATCATGGAGCACGATTCCCGCGGCACCTTCATGCCGACCGCGGAATACTGGCGGCATCTTGCCCGCTCCCGAATAGCGCTTTCGCCATCCGGGAAGGTGTGGGACTCCTATCGCCACTGCGAAGTGGGGTTGGCGTCAGGGACGCTCCTTGTCGCCCCCAAGCCCTACGTGGAGACGGTCGGGCCGCCGCTCGTGGATGGAGAGAATGCCATTCTCTATAACACCGAGCTTCGCGATGATGGCCGCTACCATCTGAAAGATGCGCCGTCGCTGATAGAGAAGATTGGATATTATCTTGCCCATCCCGAGGAATCGAGAAGAATGACCGAGCGCTGGGGAAGAGAAGTGCGGGCAGGGCACACCACGTATGCCCGCTCGCGCTATATCCTGGGCGAGATGGAACGGGCGTTCTAACTGGGGGAGTTCTCTTTAAGATGAAGCGCGGCAGGATTCTCCGAAGCCATCCTCCTTCGCGAAAGCCTCGGGGAATTATTCTCCTTCTCCATCCCATC
>CAYJUX010000020.1:0-1234 GCA_964373475.1 uncultured Candidatus Saccharibacteria bacterium | reverse complement strand
TATCAATAGTATATACTATTGATATAGATGGGATATGGAATTCTTCCTTCTTTTCCTTTGCGCCTTAACGCCCATGATCTGGGCGAAGGGGAATAAAGCATCCTCACCGCAAGCGGCGGGGTATTCTGGACAAACAAATAAAAAAAGCGGGGCATTCCGCTTCTCGCGGAATGCCCCGTGCTGACTGAAGCGGCTACGATTACTACCGCGGGATGATGCCGAGCTTTTTCGCCTCGGCGAGCATTGCTGGCACCTGGTTGCACACCTGCTCGACCCGCCGCACGATGAAGGGTTCGAGTACACCCGTCTCCTCGGCGGTCTGCTCCGGCGGATGGATGTAGTTCACCCGGACGCCTTTCACGGTGATTCCGGCCGCGATGATGCGGAGCCGCGGGATGGTGCGGGCGTCCCACTTTCCGCCGTAGTCGTCCCGGTACTCGACGAAATGGCGGATGGCAGCTTGACTCGCCACGAACGGACCCCAGAACCAGTCGAGAGCAAGGCCGGTGATGGCGACGGCCGCCATGTTACAGAACTGCTCCTGTAGTCGTTGCTCGGGCGGATAGGAGTGCCAGGCCTCTTCGGTTCGCTCCGGCAGCACGAGACCGGCGTTCCCGTTCAGAACGGGAGTCGTGGCTTTCCAGAGTTCGGCGACGAGAGGCCATTTTTCGGCCTCAATCCAGCAGATAGCGCCGTCCTCGCCAGCCCGTTCGGCCGCGATCTTGAAAAGCTGGCGATGGGCCGGCCCGATTCCTCGCTCCTCCTGCGGATGAACGTCGGCACCGTGGTCCCGCAACACCTCGAGGAACTCCGTCGGTGATCCGCCGTCCACGACGATGAGCCGGTGTTGATGCTTCAATGCTTCCCGTGCCGTCCGGACTGCGAGCTTGGCACGCAATTCCTCGTTATTCCGGTAGAACGTCATCGTCGCGATGACCGTCTGTCCCATTCGTTTCTCCCCTTTCCCTTCTGGTCACAGCACGCGGCCTCGCTACAGGGCCGATTCAGGCAGGGTCATGATTTCCCGCTCGAGCGCCTGCCGAGCGAGCCATACGGCATCGGGGATGGCGTGCTCCTGTTCCTGGTAGATGTCCCAGAGCAGAAACAAGAGATCGTGTATCCGGATTTTTTCGTTTCCCGTCCGTCTCGACTCCTTGGGGGCCCACCGCTGGGGCGGCGTTCCCTCTTGGGTAAGCATGCCCCACAGGTCCCCGAAGGGGTCGTAGTCGGGGTG
>CAYJUX010000019.1:9323-10691 GCA_964373475.1 uncultured Candidatus Saccharibacteria bacterium | reverse complement strand
TCGAACGCCAACGCGTTATCCCAGTCAAACATGACGTCCGAGCGGCGGTGATGCGAAAGGTCAAAATACTTAAGCGCGCCCAAACCCACCGCTTCGGCTGTTGTTTCGGCGTTTGAAAGATCTGGATTTTTTTCTCCGATGACCGCGAGCGCGCGGTCTCGTGCTTCATCCAGCACCGCATCCAGAGAAATTGCCGTTCCCTTTCGTGTGGAAAGCGCGCCTTCTCTCGAGGTCATGAACCCGAATTCAATGTGCTTTGACTCACTCACGCCTTCAAATCCTAAAAGCTCGGCTACGCGGAAAAGTTGTCTGAAGTGATGCGCTTGCCGGACATCCACTATGTAGAGGTTCTCCACGAAATCCAGCGTCTCCTGCATATAGCGCAGGGTGGCAAGATCGCGGAGAAGGTATGTGGATGCGCCGTCGGATTTTATCAGCACCGCCTCGTCAAGGCCGTCGGCCGTAAGGTCCACGATCACCGCGCCATCGCCGGTCTTCTTCGCAGTGCCACTCCCGAGGGCAAGCTCCACGATGGAAGCCATCTTATCCTCATAGAAGCTCTCGCCCTTATGCATCGCAAAAGGCAACAGGCCAAGCCGCTCGGCCGTGGCCTCTAGTTTTTTCATTGAGACCGCCACCATCCACTGCCATATCTTCCGGTTCTCGGGGTCGCCGCGCTCCAATTTCGCGAATTCCTCTTTGGCCAGTTCGCGCCGCAGGGGATGCTCGGCAATGCGTTCGTTTTCCCGGATATAAAGCGCTTCGAGCGCGTCGAATGGATCTTCGCCGATCTCTTTTCCGCCGCCATCCTTATAGGCGGCGAGCAGGATCCCGAACTGCGTGCCCCAATCCCCAACATGCGTATCCGACTTTACGCCGTAGCCGAATGCGGTGAGCATCCGCTGGATGGCGTCGCCAATAACTGCGGAACGGAGATGCCCGATATGCGGGCGCTTGGCAATATTCAATTGGAAATACTCCACGCGCACGGTCCTCCCCTTGCCCATATCGCTCCGCCACCAGCGGTCCGGAGCGCGCAATGCCGCCCCAAGCTCATGGCAGAGTGCCGCATCCGAGAGCCATACATTGATAAAACCCGGGCCGGCAATCTCCACGCGGGCCACGAAATCCTTGCCGGTCTCGCGGAGGCGCTCGGCAATAGCCTGCGCTGTATCCAGAGCGCCGAGGGCGGCATTCGTGGCATAGTCGCCGTGCTCCGGCCGGTCTGCGGTCTCAACCGAAAATAGCCGGCCGCCGGCCGGCAGTGCGGACTGAATAATGGCGCGGATGCGACTGCGGAACATAATGGCTTTAATCTAGCAGAATCCGGGGCCAAATGAACATGGGGCTCCGCGCCGCAAAGCGGCG
>CAYJUX010000019.1:7404-9223 GCA_964373475.1 uncultured Candidatus Saccharibacteria bacterium | reverse complement strand
CGCCGCAAAGCGGCGAGGTATTCTCCTAGAGAAACAAATAAAAAGGGCGAACGCGCGTGCGCTCGCCCATGAGAGCCGGGTCACCGACCGAGGCGGATGGCGATGGGGAGGATCATGGTCGCACCTGCTCCAGCCGCGCAGATGATGAGCCATATCCACCACGGTGCCCAGCGGGACACCTTCCGGTCCCCGGCCAGAAGCATGTCATCCACGGGTAGAGCGCCTCTCTTTTCCCATCGCACGGCCGGTGTATCGTCGCCTAGTCCCATCATGCCCTCCCCTCAGTCACCGCGGATACGCCGTCCCAAGCTCTCGAGGAACATGCCGCGGGCGATCGCGATAGAGTCACATACCGCCACGGCCGCCTCTTTGAGAGTTTGTACGCGCCGATACAGCCAGAACGCGAGAATCGCCGTGCCCCCGCCCACGATGCCCACCACGAAGAGTACATATGTCCAAAAGCGCAAATAGCCCGCGCTGAACACTCGCACCCAGACACTGCCCCCGGCTACGGATTCGGTCGCAGGGAACGGCGGGGTGTCTGCTTGCCCGACCGGACAACGATCATTGACCGGACATACCCCCGGGGGAAGTTCATGCTCTTGTCCCACCGCTCCCTCCTTCCTTTGGATAAAACGGGTGGACGGATCCGGCCGCGTGCCGCAGGACGCTGGTGACCGATGACGGGAGATCTGCTACCGTAAACCTAGCATGCCCGACCTCGCCGTCAATCGGAAGGCCGCGTTTGACTACGATATCCTCGAAACATACGAGGCCGGCATTGCGCTTCGCGGATTTGAGGTAAAAGCGCTCCGCCAGGGCCACGCCCAGCTGCAGGGTGCATTCATTACCATCAGAGGCGGCGAGGCCTGGCTGACCAACGCGATCATTTCGCCCTACCAGCCAGCAAACACGCCCAAGGATCATGACCCGGCCCAGCCGCGGCGCCTGCTGCTGCATCGGCGCGAATTGAAAGAACTGATCGGTGGGTCCGCCCAAAAGGGCTTGACGCTGGTCCCGCTCAAGATATACACTAAGGGCCCGCGTATCAAAGTGGCCTTCGGTCTCGCCCGGCGGAAGAAGAAACGGGACCAGCGCGCGCGCATCCGCGAGCGCGAGGACCAAAGAAGCGTTGAGCGGACTCTTCGTGAACCCCATTACAACCCGGCCTAAAGGCCGGGGCATCCAATGACAGGTTCAGATCCATTCCTCCTCCCCGCCCTGAAGGGTGGGGCGTCCGGGTTGTAACGGGGTGAATAGCACGGGGACGATCGGCTTCGACAGTTCGCGGAAAACCGAGGCGCAGGTCGAGGGCGCTTGGGACACCTCGTTAAAAACCCGCAACCAATAAGTGCAAACTTATTCCGAAATACCTTTAGCCCCGCTTACGCGGTAGCCTAAGGTACCCGTTCTCCCTTCGGGGAGGACCATCGGCGGGCTGATGTTCAGTAGGCCCTCACCGGTGTCAACCACTGAACTTGCGCTGCCGACTCCGGTAGGCGGCTGACCCCAAGACCGGAATAAGGACGAGGAATATTTGGCTTGATTTGAGTTCCTGGTCCTTTCATCCTAATCAAGCTACACCTGTACCCGCTTCGGTCGTACCCGATCTGGACAGGGGTTCAATTCCCCTCGTCTCCATGACCAAAAACAAATCCGCCATATTGTTGGCGGGTTTGTTTTTACGTCAATGCAGATAGGGAGGGGAATTGAAGGGTATTCCGAAACGCGAATGTCTTCGCGTTTCGGAAACCCGGGCTCCGGAGGAGCGCGGAGCCGGGCGGTAGCCCGGGCGAAGCGCGGGGGAGGAGAATTCCCC
>CAYJUX010000019.1:0-7304 GCA_964373475.1 uncultured Candidatus Saccharibacteria bacterium | reverse complement strand
AGGAGCGCGGAGCCGGGCGGTAGCCCGGGCGAAGCGCGGGGGAGGAGAATTCCCCACGCAAGCAAAGCAGTTTGCTTGCGTGGGGAATTGAAAGGCGGAGCGATGCGCGACGAGCAGCTGGCGAGAAGCGCCGCGAGCCGGGGTCGCGACCGAGCGAGTGGAAGCGAGCGAGAGTTGTGACCAATTCCCCTCGTCTCCATGACCAAAAAATGCGGAGAAGACCCGTTACCCTCCCAGCCAGCAAATACCAGCGATAGCCGGTATTTGCTGGCTTGAGCGTACCACCAGCAATTGAATTGACTTCCCTCGCCGTTTCCGCTACCGTTCCTAAGTACCGAGCGAATTACCCGTCTTAACCTAACGACACCAGTCATCCTCCGCCGCTACCGCATCAACAACCAGATCCGCGCCCCGCGCGTACGCGCCATTGACGAGGCCGGGAAGAATCTCGGTGAACTCGAGCTGGAGCAGGCCTTCCGCATTGCCGAAGAGCGGCGGCTCGATGTGATCGAGATCGCGCCGACCGCCAACCCTCCGGTCGTCCGGATAATGGATTTTGGCAAATTCAAGTATGACGAGGCAAGAAAAGAGCGTGAACACCGGCCCAAGGGCGAGCGCGCAAGCGAGGTAAAAATGCTCCGCATCGGCTTCAAGACCGGCCGTCACGACCTTGAGCTTCGCGCCAAGCAGTCCGAAGAGTTCCTCAAAGTAGGGCATAAGGTAAAAGTGGACATGGTGCTCCGCGGCCGGGAAAAGGCGCTGCGCGATTTTGCCCGGCAGCGCTTCGGCGAATTCCTCGCGCTCATCCCCATGCACGCGCTGGAGCAGGGCATCAAGTCCACCCCCCAGGGGTTCACGGCCATATTGAAACGAGCCTGATCCCTGATCATTGAATGAGTTTAACGAGTTACGTCCCGCTTTCAGCGGGACTGCAGTTTCGCTCGCTTCGCTCGCTTTGAGTTTATGGGGCAATAACTCGTCACCTCATTAAACTCATCCACTGATCAAACTGATATGAAGCCCAACAAATCCCTCCGCAAACGATTCAAACTCACCAAGAACGGCAAGCTCACCCGCCGCGTGGCCGGCCAGAATCATTTCAACGCCAAAGAGTCACGCCGTTCACAGCGGCGCAAAGCCGTCACCCTGCCCTTCCCCCGTTCACTGAGACGGGAGATCCTCATCCGCCTCTAACGCCGCATCAGGTCGGAACATTTAAATTCGCAATTCGTAGATCCGCATCCCGCGAAAGGCGGGATCCATAGACCAGCATCATATGGCCAGAGTCAAACGCGGTGTCACCGCCCACAAACGCCGGGAAAAGCTCCTCCGCTACACCAAGGGCTTCCGTTGGGGCAGAAGGTCCAAAGAGCGCGCCGCCAAGGACGCGCTGCTCCACGCCTGGACGAGCGCCTTTCGCGACCGCAAGCGAAAGAAGCGGGAATTTCGGGCGCTCTGGAACATAAAGATAAACGCCGGCGTCCGGCAATATGGCCTCTCCTACTCGCGCTTCATCAGCGCGCTGAAACAAAAAGAGATCGTATTGGACAGGAAAATACTGGCTGACCTGGCCGAGCACGAGCCGAAAATATTTGAGCGTATTGTTTCACTGGTGAAGTGAGTATGTCGCAAATACGAGCGATCGCCGGTATTTGCGACGTTTCCGTGAAAGGGCTACTGAAACAGTAATGCCGCCCGGCGCATGCGCCGGGCGGTTTTGCTATTCCGCGAAGTACTGACCAAGGAAGTACATGACGCTCACGCCCAAGGCCATCAGCAATATTTGGCCGATGAAATGCGCCGTGCCTCCATGTTCATGCGTTTCCGGCAAAAGATCCGAAAGGGCCAGGTAGAGAAAGTTTCCCGCAATAACCGCGAGCGCGTACGGAAGGACTGGCTCCAAATAGCGTCCGAACGCATAGGCCAAAAGCGCGCCGGCGATCGTGGTCAGGGAGATGCAAAAGTTAACGACGAGGGCCCGCTTCCTCCCGAATCCGCCGCGGAGCAAAAGGCCGAAATCAGCTATCTCCTGCGGCACTTCATGGAGCAGTACGGCAATGGTTGTGGCCACGCCGAGGGGAAACGAGGTCAAAAACGCCAATGCAAGGGCAATGCCATCAATGAAATTGTGGACCGCGTCCCCCACCAGTACGAGAGAAGTATAGGCATGGGCGTGGTACTGCTCACGGTGATAGTGATACCACAGCACCAGCTTCTCCAGGGCAAAAAACAAAAATATGCCGACCACGGTCCAGAGGAACGCGTCGTTACCGATACCGGCGACCGCCTCGGGGAGGAGATCAAAAAATGCGACGCCTAAAAGCGCCCCGACGGCAAAGCCGAGCACCCAATGCGCCAGGCGCTCGGCGAAGAGACGGCTCATAATGACCGCGAGCGCGCCCGAAAAAGATATGATGGACTCTGCCAGCGCGGCAAGAAGAATGGGGAGAAGCATATACGTGCTACGAACGTTTAACCAATAGACGGGGCGAACGGATACCATAGCGCCGAAGATCAACGCGCTCTCCGGTGATCCGAACTCCTTCGGCGCGGAGCTTTTCTGCCTTTCTTCTCGTCCCGCCGGGGAACCCGAATCCCCCGACCCTTCCGTCGGAACGGATAACGCGGTGGCAGGGAGTTTTGGGCTCCCGATTTTGGCCTAAAATACTCCCGACATGGCGCCAGGCGCGGGGATGCCCGATGGCGTAGGCCACATCAGCGTAGGTGGCGACCCGGCCGGCCGGGATGCGCCGGGTGGCGGCGTATACCCTATTACACCACGCCGAGCGCGTAACCTCTTTATCCTTTAAACTCTCCTTCATTACTGACGTTTTACAGGATGGTGCCCTTTGGCGTAACGGGGCAAGCTTTTTTGGATAAATTCATAGGCCTGTTTGAGGATACTCTGGGTATTCTTGTATTTCGCGGCGCGGAGCGCTTCGTGATAGGTGAACCAGCCGAACCCCTCGTGCTCATCCGAAATGGCAACTTCGCGTTTTCTCGCTTCAACCAGGTAATAGATGACCACCTTGAACACCAATGGCCGGTCTTTACTCTGGCGCTGCGCCATGCGGGGGTCGCGGTCCACGAAGGTGAAGCGCTCCGTGGTCCGGAATCCCGAAAGAATGCGCAGGTCCGCCGGTTTCAATCCCGTCTCCTCCTCCACCTCGCGCAAAAATGCCTGCATGGCACGCTCACCCTCCTCCAGCTTGCCCTTCGGGAAATTCCAATAGTTCCGCCCATAGTATAAAAGGAGGAACCGCAACTGGCCGTCGCGCCCGTCCCGTACGCTCCCCGGGGGAGTTCGGTGTGGGTCGCGGCGGAAAATAACGGCTCCGGCTGAAATGACTTTTTTCATTTGAGTGCGGCGAGGAACTCCTTTAACGGTCTCGTATTCAATATATCCGCGGTTTCGGCCCAGCCCCGCCGCGCTTGCGCCACGCCATACTTGAGGAACTCAAACCCGTGCACGGAATGCGCGTCGGAATCAATGACCATTTTTACGCCGGCCACGACGCATTTCCGAATGTGTTCGTCTTTCAGATCCAGCCGCTCCGGCGAGGCGTCAATTTCCAGGATCGTCCCCGTGCGCTGGGCCGCCCTGATGACCTCCTCCATATCCACCTCGTAGGGCGCTCTGCGGTTGATGATGCGCCCGGTCGGATGAAAGAGGATGTCCACGTGCGGGCTCTCCATGGCGCGGATGATGCGCCGGGTCATCTCGGCGCGCGACATCTTGAAGTGCGAATGCACTGCCGCGCCAACGCAATCCAGCTTGGCCAGCGTACGATCATGGATATCCAGGAGACCCGAGGCAAGGATATTGACCTCCGCGCCTTTCAGCACCGTGAGCCCGGAGAGCTTTCGATTCAGTTGGTCTATCGCTATCATCTGGCGCTCCAGTTTCTTTTCATCCGCGCCGCCGGTCATGGCCAAGGAACGCGTATGATCGGTGATGCAGATATATGCAAGCCCGGCTTTTTTGGCCGCGAGCGCCATTTCTTCAATGGAATTGGCGCCGTCGGTCCAATCGGTCTGCGTCTGGAGGTCACCCCTCAGCTCATTATAGCCGACCAGGTCTTTCGGTAACCCCCCTTTCGCGCGGGCTCGCCCGCCGCGGCCTCGAGAAGCGAAATCTTGGCGGACCGCTTCTACCTCCCCCGTGTTCTCGCGCATCTCGGGCTCGATATAGCCGAGGCCGAGCGCTTGATAGAGATCTTCCTCTGTCCGGCCTGCAATCTGCCGCTTGCCGCGGAAAAGTCCATACTCGTTCAGTTTCAGCCCTTTGCCGATCGCGATTTTCCGGAGGGCCACGTTATGGTCCTTGGAGCCGGTGAAATAATTCAGTGCCGCGCCGTAGGACTCTTTGGGCACAACGCGGATGTCGCAATCCAGGCCGTTTTGGAGGCGCACCAGCGATTTGGTGGCCCCATGCGCGTATACATGCGCGACTTCGGGCATGGAGACGAAATAATCCATGACCGGCTTGGGCTTTGAGGAGATAACGAGAAAGTCAGCGTCGCCGATGGTCTCCCTCATGCGCCGCAGGGACCCTGCGGCCACGGCTTTTTCCACGCCCGGCAGTTCCCCGAGGCGCGCTTCTATTTCTTTCACCAGCCCGTAAATGTCGCCCAGGAGAAACCGGCCGCCAGCTTTCTTCACGAACTCAATACCGTTCAGAATATTCTCCTCGGTTTTCGGCCCCAAGCTGGCAATGCCCCGGATCTTTCCGGCGCGGGCGGCTTTTTCCAAGTCCGATACGGTGCGTATCTTGAGCTTCTGCCACAAGAGCTTAATCTTTTTTGGGCCCAGACCCTCAATGCGCTTTAACCCCTCAATATCCACCGGCACTTTCTTTTTCAAGCGCTCATAGTCCTTCACATGATGCGTTTTTAGGTACTCCTCAATGCGCTCGGCAATGCCGCGCCCGACATCGGGAATTTCCATCAGTGCCTTCAGGCCGCCCTTCTTATATATATCGCCTACGTCCTCGTCAAGCGCCCCCACCGCAAGCGAGGCCTTCTCAAAGGCCCGCGGCTTGAACTCGACGCCCTCCATATCCAAGAGCAGCGCCATTTCATAGAGGATTTTTGAGAGTTCCTGATTGACCATATGCTTATCCTAGCAAAAAGATTGCGCGAATGGACTATCCCTGTTACCACTGGAGGCCAGGGGGTGATCCGGATGCGAAGCGTACGCGGTTATGTGTGTGTCAACCGAGTTGAAGAGAATCATGTTCTTTACGGCCAAGCAATACGTATAAAAGGCCAGACCTTCGAAAGTATGGAGACGAATGGGATCGTGCCCTTCCCCAGTTTGGCTGAAGCTACGACTGCGGCGGTGGAACTGCGGCGAAGGTTCAGTACTGAAGGCGGCGTACGCTTCCTCTCGCTCCACATTGCCGAGACGGAAGCCGATCTCTTGAAACTGCGCAGGCGCAAAGACCTTATCGTCCTCTTCTACGCGGAGTCCGGACACACGTACTTCTGGGGGCGCCCTCTGCCGGAACGGAGCACCACCCTCTACGGCCTGCCGTTAGGAGAAAACGGGCTAAGGCCATTCGCTAAGTTCTCTACAGCCGAGCAGTGTGCCCATGAAGTACGCCGCCAGGGCCTGAGTCGGGCCAGCATCGCCGTATTCCGGATCGGGCCGCCACTTGCGGCCAGGAAAAGGAAACAAGCGTCGGTCAAAAGATGACCGGCGCTCTTTTTTATCTTGACGCGGCGGCGGCTCTCGGAACGCTCGATCAAGGAGTAAGGTTCGTCACCGCCATCCATCCTCTCCACCGGGAGCCCGCCCGCGCCCCGCTCGCGGACCATCGCGGAGGCGAGCGGGCAGGATTCCGAGCGGAGCGAGGGGAGCGAGCCGGAGCGTGAGCGAGAAATCCGCGCTGGGGATTTCGAACGCGTCTGCGAGCGGGGCGCGGCGGACTCCCTATACCCTTTTCTGCTCAATAAACACCCGCTCCACCGGCGTCGGGGCTTTGGGCCGGATATAGGGCTCGGTTAAACCGCGACGACCGTGATCTCGCGCACCCTTCGGAACTGGCGGTCCCACGTGACCAGCGGAACGCCGCGCGTGAGCGCGGTGGCGGCGATGGCCGCGTCGGGGAGGCCCAAACGGTAAATCCGCCGGAGGAACGCCGCCTGCTCGGCGAGCGCATCATCGAAAGGAATGGAGATGAAAACCTTGAGGAACCTACGGACGCGGTCGAGCTCGGACGACCCAAGCCCGGGCTGGGCGAGTACTTCTGCGACCGAAACCGATGAGATGAAAAGCGCCCGACCTTCCCTGCTCCAGTCGGACACCGCCCTAAGCGCGCTCGCCTCGCCATTGAGGTAGGCGATGAGAATATTGGTATCGAGAGTCACGGACGCGAGCTGCGGTAGAGTTTTTGAAGTCGTTTCTCCCACTCCCGGCGTATCTGGCGCTGGTACCGGAGCGGATGAACCCGTCGTTTTCCCTTCAACATCCCTGCGGCTTCGCTCAACGCCCGCGGCAGTGGTTGCCGAAGTTTGGGGAGTTCGCGCCTAGTTATCGTCTTTGTTTGGAGATTTCCCGCCATACCTCGAAATCATACATCAAATCGCTATAGGTATCAAACCCTTTTCTGCTCAATAAACACCCGCTCCACCGGCGTGGGCGCCTTCGGCCGGATGTAGGGCTTGAGAAACAAAAGAATGATGAGCCCAACAAACATGAGCGTGCCGTTCAGGAGGAAGAGCGGCCGGATGCCGAGGATGCCGACGAGGACGCCGGAGAGCACCCCGCCGATGGCCGAGCCCGCCCCGAACGAAAAGCTCGACTGGAGCGCCCACTCAAACCCTTCGGAATCCCGATCAACATGGCGGATGAAGATGGCGTAGAGCGGCGGCACGGCGAATGCATCGCCAATCGCGATCAAAAACTGGATGGCGAAGACGTGCCAGAGCTCATCGGCAAAATAGAAAAGGAAGACGCCGACGGTGGTAACGGCCGTACCGATGAGAAGCGAGTAGTAGTCGTCGATCTCACCATGATTCTTGTCAATCCAGCGCGCGAGCGGCAGTTGGAGGACGGATTTTGCCGCCCAGTAAATCGCTGATACGAACCCGACCGCGGCCGCCGCAGCGCCAATGTCCCGGACAATGAAGAGCGCAAAGAGCGGGCCCGACAAGCTTACGGCCATAGTGAAAATGAACTGAGCGAAGATGATTACCAGGATGACCTGGTTGAACTTGAGAAAACTAAAATTCATATCGAATTAGCCAAAGAGTGATGACTGGCCGGCGGCCATGTTCTTCCGGTCCGCCTCGTCGAAAATT
>CAYJUX010000018.1:0-12014 GCA_964373475.1 uncultured Candidatus Saccharibacteria bacterium | reverse complement strand
TGTATCAATGTATTAATACATTGATACACTACCTACCACGGTAAAATATATGCGAGAAAACTGCCCTGCCCTCGCGGGGCAAGGGCGGGGCAGTAGCTTATTTCAAGAGCGACTTCAGCGACTTCTTGTGGCGGCGCTTCAAGAGCGTGCCGAGCTGGAGGCGCGAGTTAGTGGAAATATTGCGGCCGTATTTTCGCTCCACGGTCCCCACTTTGGTATCGCTCCGTTTTTTCCGCAGGCGGCCCGAGGCCTGAACCCGCGGCCGCCAACCCTTCATCTTGGGTGCATCTTTGGCCATGGTTTGGAGTTTAATGGCTAATTGGTTTCAGTGTACCGCGGTCTTGACTCCGCCGGCAAACTATGCAAGGATGCCTTCTAGAAAGCAATCCCTTGAGAGGAGGTGACGCCATGCGACGTTTGGCCATGGCCGGACTCACCGCCATCCTGCTCGTAGTGGGACTGGCCGCGCCCGCCGAAGCCGGCGGCGGCCGCCGCCACCACGGCCATGCGAGCGCCGACATCGCGCTCGGACTGGCTTCATTCGCGGTGTTCAACCAGGTGATGATGGGCCCGTTCCTGTATGATCGCTACCGGACGGTTGTCTATGATCGGGCGTACGCGCCGCCGGTGGTGTATTACCCCCAGCCGTATTACCACCAGCCAGCGGTTGTGGTAGCCGCGCCGATGCCGACCCCACTGCCGCCGCAGACGGTCTACTACCCGCACGGCCGCCATGAGTTCCACGTGAACCAGTGGGTCTGGATCCCGAATACCCCGCCCACACCGTCCCCGCCGCCGGCCGCCGAGTCCTGCCAGCCAACAGGGAGGTACGTCAAGACCCCCTACGGCCTCCAGCCGGAGTGCCGCTAGCGGGCAAGGTCGATCCGGACAGGTCCCGCGCCTGTCCGGCTTTTTCATGCGCCCCTATCCGTGGCATACTGGATTTACCCCGTTAGATCCCGAACGCTCCTACTTTCAATCCGGGGTGAAGGGAGAATCTTTGAGGTATAAACAAACGCTCCGCCCTTTAGGGCGGGGATCAAACGGGGTTTACCATGCCCGGGACGCTTACCCGCCTTATTATCCTCCTCACGGCCGTGCTCCTCGCCGTGCTCTGGATCCGTTTAGTCAAGAGAGCAGCGCAGGCGGAGAGAAAGATCCGAGAACTTTCGGACGAGCTCATGCGCCTGCGGGGCCGGACCGAAGGGCCTGATGCGGCCAAGTCGGAGGCCATTGCCATTATTGCCCACCAGCTCCGGGCGCCGCTTGCGGTCATCCGCGATTATGCCGCGCTTTTTTTGGAGGGAGCGTTCGGCCCCTCGTCGGCGCTCGGGCGCCAATCCATGGAAAAAATGCACGCCGCCACCGAACACTTACTCGGCATCGTCACTGGCCTTTTTGAATTCTCCCGGCTGGAGGAGGGGCGGGGCGCCTATGCGATGCGGGACATTGCCGTGGATGCTATTGTGGCCGATGCCCTGCGGGGACTTGCAGCCGTTGCCAAGGCCAAGCACATTACGCTGAATTTCCAGAACCGCACCGGCGGCCGCCGCGCCGTCATGGCCGATGCCGCAAAGCTCGGCCAGGCCGTATACCATCTTATTGATAACGCGCTTTGCTATACTGCTCGCGGCCGGGTGCAGGTGGAACTCGCGCCCGAAACCGTCGGGTCCCGCCCGTGGCTGCGATTGAATGTCATGGACACGGGCATTGGCGTTCAGTCCGCCGATATCAAGGGCCTTTTTTCTAAATTTAGCCGCACGGAAGAAGCGCGGCGCATCCGGCCGGATGGCCTGGGCCTCGGGCTCTACACGGTGAAAAAAATAATTGAGGAGCATGGCGGCGAAGTGGGGGCCGAATCAGCCGGCCTGGGGCATGGCAGTACATTTTGGCTCCGCTTGCCGCTCGCGCTCTAGTATTCCCGCGGACATTCCACGGTTTTTTCATTGGCCGAGCCATGCCCAGTAAGAGAATTTCGAATGGAATGTCAAATCATCGCCTCATTAAAACGGCCTATCCAATTGCGGCAGTATTCTGGTTTTACGATAGGTTAAGAACTATTGCTCGAAATTCCTCTACTGGGCATGCTAGAGTTGAAGAATGCAGCGCATATCCATTGCCGAGACCGCGATAAAAGCAGGGGAGCGAGTGCGGGTGGCGGGCTGGGTTTCGGTGCGGCGCGACCATGGCAAATTAATTTTCATTGATCTCCGGGACTCCTCGGGGCTCTTGCAAGTGGTATTCAAGCCCGGCGAGGGAACGCTCTATAGCGAGGCAGAAAAGCTCCGTCCGGAATGGGTTATCCGCGTGGAGGGTGCGCTTCGCGAGCGGCCCAAGGGCATGGAGAATGCCGACCTCCCCACCGGAGGCATGGAGCTCGCGGCCGACCGGCTGGAGGTATTGAATGAGGCCAAGACCCCGCCCTTTCCGCTGGATACGTCCGGGCTTGATATTGATGAGGAACTGCGCCTGCAATACCGCTATCTCGATCTTCGCCGGCCGCGGATGCAAAGGAATATCCGGCTGCGCCACGCGATGCTGCAGTGTATCCGCCAATATCTCTGGCGCGAGCGTTTCGTGGAAATAGAAACGCCGGTGCTGACAAAAACCACGCCCGAGGGCGCGCGCGACTTCCTGGTGCCTTCCCGGCTGCAGCCGGGAAAATTTTACGCCTTGCCGCAATCCCCGCAGCAGTATAAGCAGCTCCTCATGGCGGCCGGGTTTGAGCGTTATTTTCAGATCGCGCGCTGTTTCCGCGATGAGGATCCGCGCTCTGATCGCGCCTACGGCGAATTCGCTCAGCTGGATATAGAAATGTCGTTCGTGGCGCAAGAGGATATTCTCCGGCTTACCGAAGATCTTTTTATGGAACTCGTGGGCGCCGTATTCCCCGAGAAGCGGGTCACGGCGGTCCCTTGGCCGCGGCTATCGCACCGCGCGGTAATGGAAAAGTACGGCACCGATAAGCCCGACCTCCGGCAGGATCCGCAGGACCCGAATGAGCTTGCGTTTGCCTGGGTGCTTGATTTTCCGCTATTCAGCGAGCAAAAAACAACCGACTTTTTTCACGGTTCCGGTTTTGCGGCATTCGCGCCTTCGCATCATATGTTCACCGCGCCGCATCCGGATGATATTTCGCTCCTGGATACTGATCCCATCCAGGTGCGCGGCTTGCAGCATGACCTGGTGCTGAATGGATTTGAAGTCGGCGGGGGGAGCGTGCGCATCCATCGGGCCGATGTGCAGGAAAAAGTTTTTGACCTCATTGGGCTTGGTAACGAGCGGAAGCGCCAATTCGCGCACCTTTTGGACGCCTTCACCTACGGCGTGCCGCCGCACGGCGGCATCGCTCCGGGCATTGATCGCTTTCTCATGGCCGCGCTCGGTGAGGCGAGCGTGCGGGAAGTCATCGCCTTCCCGGCATCATCCGGCGGGAAGACGGCCGTGATGGATGCTCCGTCCGAGGCGGATGCCCAGCAACTGGCCGAACTTGGCCTCGCGCTCAAGAAACCCCCGAAGTAATGCCCTACACCGTCAAGCAGGAAAAATTTGAGGGCCCCCTAGATCTGCTCCTGGAGCTCATCCAGGAGCAGAAACTTTCCATTAACGAAATTTCGCTCGCCCGCGTTACCGACGAATTTATCCAATATCTCAAAAAACTCGGGGCCGACGGCGCGGCTGATCAGGAACTATTGGCGGAGTTTTTAGTGGTGGCGGCAACGCTCCTCCTCATCAAGTCGCGCAGTTTACTGCCGCAATTCCAGGCCAGTCCCGAGGAGGAAGGATCAATTGCTGAACTGGAAAAGCGTCTCGCCGAATATCAGCGCCTCAAAGCGCTTTCCGAGGAACTGGGGCGGCTGGGGAAAGGCGGCCCCCAGGCGTTTTCCCGCGAGGCCTATGCCGGGAGTGCCGTGGCGTTCTACCCGCCCAAGCGCTTTGGCACAGCCATGCTCGCCCAGGCATTTGAGGGCATTTTGCAGGCGCTCCCGAAGATAGAAAAGCTGGTAGAAGAGAAGCTGAAGCGGGTCATCTCGCTGGAAGAGAAGATCCGGGAATTGCAGTCCTTCCTCCAAGAGCGGGTGGAGCGCGCCTTCTCGGAGCTTGTTTCCGGGGCCAAGGAAAAAGTTGAGATCATCGTGAGCTTTTTAGCGCTCCTGGAACTCACCAAACAGAAGCTCGTTTCGGTGGAGCAAAAAAAGCTCTTCGGCGACATAACCATTCGCCGCAGTCCGTAGTGCACATTCCCGGCGATACTAAAATACTGTAAAGTATTTAAGTATATGGCAAAGTTTAGCGAGAAGTTATCCCGAAAGGAGCGCGATCAGCTGCTGTTCGAGTTCTTCCGGGGTCTGGGTACGATGCGCGGCACGGAAGAGGCGGCGAAAGTATTCGGAGATCTTGTTTCCCGACCGGAACTCGAAATGATCGCCAAACGACTCAAAATCGCCACCCTGCTCATCGAGGATAAGACCTATGATGAGATCAGACGGCACATGAAAGTCAGCGCACCGACCATTGCCCGTGTAAGCGCTTGGCTCCAGCAGGCGGGGGAGGGTTTCCGGTTGCTCCATGAACGGGCGCGGCGCGCGGGGAAAGAGCCGGTAGGCATCCGCTCTCCCCTGCAGCGAAAGTACCCCGCCTACTATTGGCCGCAACTGTTGGTACAAGAAATTTCGCGCATCGCGACGGAGCGTCAACGCGCGAAACTGCTTGCCATCATTGATAACTTTGACCATAAAACGAAATTGTACCGGGATCTCCGTAAGTCTTTTTCCCGGGGTAATACTTAAATACTATACAGTATTTAAGTATTACCCCGGAGCACGTATCTGCAATGCGCATGAATTTAAAAACGGTTATTGAGAGCGTTCTTTTCGTTGCGGGCGAGCCGCTGACGGTCTCGCGCATTACGAAGATAACCGGCCGGAAGCCGGCCGAAGTGCTTGGCGCGCTCCGGGAACTGGCCGGAGAATACCGCGAGCGGGGGATCCAACTCCTGGAGAACGGCGAGGAATGGCAGTTTGCCACGCATCCGGCCAATAAAGGCGTGGTAGAAAAACTTATCACGGCCGAACTCTCCGAAGACCTTTCCCGCGCTTCCCGAGAGGTGCTTTCCATTATTGCTTACAAAGGCCCGATGAGCCGGGCGGCAATAGAATATATCCGCGGGGTCAATTCATCCTTCACCCTCCGGAATCTCCTTATCCGCGGGCTGGTCAGCCGGGAGGAAAGTCCCTCTGACCGGAGAGCGTATCTTTACTGCATCTCAATGGACTTTTTAAAATACCTCGGCCTGGCTCGGCCCGAAGAACTGCCCCAGTACGAGGCATTCCGTAAGAAAGAGCTTGAGCTGCCCTCCCTGCCGGAAAAGGCGGGAGATGTAAATACCCCATGACCTGGAGGCGCACACTGGCAACTTTGGTTATTCTTAGCGGCGTTCTGATCGGTTTTGCCGGGTTGAGCAGCCAGCCATTCTTTCGGCTCGAACCTGCCGAGTCAGATGTGCCGCGCCTGGTACGCCGCGGCAATGAAATGCCTGCTATCGCGGCCGAAGCCGCGCTTATCCAACGGCTCCGGAACGGCGAGACACTCTACGAGCGAAATGCCGATGCACCGTTACCCATCGCCAGCTTGACCAAGCTCATGACCGCGCTTCTTTTTGCCGAGGAGGCCGATCCCGTTGAGCCCGTTATTTTTTCGGCCGGCGCCAAAGGGGCCGGGCAACCCGATGACAAACGGAGTTCTGTCCCTGCCGGGGAACAACTCAAAGCCGAGGATGTGCTTGCGCTCCTGCTGTCGGCGTCGGACAGCGATGCGGCGTTCGCGGCCGCGGAACATGTGTCCCTTCGCCAGCAACCGGAGTTGGACAGCGCGCCGTTCGGGGAACGTATTGCCGCGTTTGTGGGTTTTATGGGTCAGCGCGCCGAGGAGCTGGAGCTTGCCCGAACGCATTACCGCAATCCGAGCGGGAGCGAGGAGTCCGAAAATATTTCCACCGCTCGGGATCTTGCCCGGCTGGCAGGATATGTTACCCGCGTTCGGCCTGAACTTTGGGCCGCGTCGCGTACCCGAGAGGGCTTTGCCTTTGGCGCGGGCGGGCGGCGATATAGCTTTGTGAATACCAACCCTCTCTTGGAAGAGTTCCCGGCCATATATGGCTCAAAAACCGGTTTCAGTGATAACGCGCGAGGGGCGCTTGTTATGGTGTACCGCCTCGCACCCGATGAGCCGGTCGCCATCGTGCTCCTCCGCTCGGGGGATCGCTTCGGGGACGGCCGGGCGGCTATCCAGTGGCTGGAGTCAAACTTCATGCTAGAATCGCCGTAACATGCAGGAGGGTGAGCTCATCCTGAACGTGCTCAAGGTCTTCGGCCTTTCGGCCCTGGCTTTCTTTTTTGCAGTGGCCTGGACGCCGCTCCTGACGCACTACCTCTTCAAATACAAGATGTGGCGAAAGGCGGTGCGGACGCATGCGCCCGATGGCGAGGGGACGCCGATATTTGCCGCCCTGCATAAGGAGCGCGAGGTTTCGACCCCGCGCCTGGGCGGGCTCCTCATTTGGCTGACCACGCTCGTCGTTATTTTCGGATTTTGGCTCCTCGCCAAAGTCACCGATAGCGGCCTCCTGGATAAGCTGAATTTTCTTTCACGCAACCAAACCTGGCTTCCGCTTTTCACCCTTGTTGCGGCATCGCTCCTCGGCCTCATTGATGACCTTCTGCAGATATACCAGCGCGGGACATACATTGCGGGCGGCTTGAAGTTCCGCATCCGTATTGCGGTAGTTTTCCTGATCGCCTGTATCGGCGCCTACTGGTTCTATTACCGCCTGGGCGAGAACGCCATCTATATCCCCGGCCTTGGGGACGTGGTCATCGGGCTTTGGTTCATTCCGCTTTTCGTGCTCACTATGCTGGCTACATTTTCCACGGCCGTCACCGACGGGCTGGATGGCCTGGCCGGAGGGGTATTTGCGGCTATTTTTGCCGCCTACGGCGGCATTGCCTTTTTCCGGGGACAGGTTGATCTCGCGGCTTTTTCAGCGGTGCTTTTGGGTGCGCTCTTGGCCTTTCTCTGGTTCAATATCCCGCCCGCCCGGTTCTACATGGGCGAGACCGGCATTCTCGGCCTCACGACTACGCTGACGGTCATCGCTTTCCTTACCAATTCGGTTATCATCCTGCCCATCATTGCCCTGGTGCCGGCGGTGGAGGCGGGCTCGGTCATTATCCAGCTCGCATCCAAGCGTTGGCGCGGGAAAAAGGTATTCCAAGTCGCGCCGCTCCACCATCACTTTGAAGCCATCGGCTGGCCATCCTCCAAGGTCACCATGCGCTTTTGGGTCATCGGCGTGGTGTTTGCTATTATCGGGATGGTAGTTGCGCTTGTCGGCCGATAGCGCTATCATCCTGGCAGTCGTTGAAAGGAGGTGAGCGCGATGCGCTCATTACAGGAAGCAGAAGAGATTCTTCGGGCTTGGGATGGGACGAACTGGCAGCACCCGCCCGGCGCGCCAACGGCTCATCACACTACGCTCCACCTCACCAAGGCCGTATTTCGGGCGCTCGCACGGGCCCAGCGGCGGGGCTGGTCGGTCGACTCGTACGGCGAAGGCTTCCTTCGGGAGTTCTTCGATGAGATTTCCGGGCGCCTGATCGAGCACTCTTTGCGGCTCTGCCGGACATTCGGGACATCGGCCGCTGATGTTCTGCTGGCGGATCAAGGAGACGGCAGTATCACTACCATCGGCGACTGGGCCAACCATCACGGCGAAGCCGCCGCTGATGACCTTGCGGGGACATTTGCCGCGCTCATGGGTGCTCTGGAAGTTCTCACCGACTTCCAGGAGCGCCAGGGACACGGCGAATCGGTTGACTGGCGCGCGACGCTCGGCACCGTGCCGGCGCTCATGAAAGCCGCGCTCGGAGCGAGCGTAAACTTCTGTGAAGGAGAGGCGCGTTTCCTCCCGCCGTTCCGGGATCGCCTCCGGGAGCTTCGACAGAACGAATACGCTTCCGCCCGCGCCTGACTAGGCCCGGGCGGTTTTCTCTGGTGCCGCATTTTGCTATGGTGGGCATGGGGTAGCCCTATTCGCTATACGCCGATCGTACCGCCAACGGGAGAGGAGACATGGATGCTGAGCTTGAGGGGCATTCCCACGGATCAGCTGACCGCGCTGCGATTCCCGGATCAAGCGACGTTCTATGCCGCGACCGAGCTCATCGCAGGACTCCGGATTTCGGTCGAACCCATGGGGAGTTACATCATCATCATCCGGAAGAGCGACCGCGGAGAGTTCAGTGATCTTCTCTGTGAGGAGCGTCCCGTTGTGGACCAGCGCGATCTGTCACCCGACGAGCTGAAAGCGCTCCGACGGCGGGATAGGTAGGGCAGGCCGCACGAGCGCCCGCCGTTCGACAGTAGTCGGGCGGCTTTTTTTGTCTGTAGCCCCCGCCGGATGTTTTTGCTACGCTAAAAGAACATGGCCTTCGACCTGCTGATCAAAAACGGCACTATCCTTGATGGCTCGGGCAGGCCGCGTTTTCGGGGCGACATCGGCGTTAGCGGAGGAGCCATCGCGGCGGTCGGCCCGGTGCTGGAAGGCGGGGCAGCGCCGAAGATCATTGACGCCACGGGGAAGTTCGTCAGCCCCGGCTTCGTAGACATTACCAGCCATGCCGACGCCAACGGTTCTTTGTTTCTCAACCCCCGGCAGGACTATCTTTTGACCCAGGGCGTAACCACCATCCTTACCGGCAATTGCGGCTCCTCCCTGGCGCCGCTGGCTTCGCGCGAGGCGGCGGCGTCTTTTCGTAAATGGAGCGGCGGGGCGGAGATAAACATCAATTGGCTCTCCATAGCCGCGTATCTCGCTGAACTTGCCCGGCACCCGTTGGGCGTGAATGTGGGCACTCTCATGGGACACGGCACCATTCGGCGCGGTATTACCAAAGGCGGATCCCGCCCGTTCACGCTGGAGGAAATATCGGAGGTCTCCTCGCTTATCAGCCGCGGCCTCGAGGAAGGGGCATTCGGCCTTTCGGTCGGACTCATCTATAGCCATGAAGCCGCGGCTACGCCGGAAGAGCTTATTGCCTTGGGCAAGGTTCTGGCGCACGGCGGCGGCATCCTGAAGGCGCATCTCCGGAGCGAGGGGGCAAATCTCATTCCGGCCATGAATGAAATGGTGCAGATCGGCCGGGAGTCAAAAGTGCCGGTCATTATTTCTCACCTCAAGG
Source organism: uncultured Candidatus Saccharibacteria bacterium (assembly GCA_964373475.1). GTDB lineage: Bacteria > Patescibacteriota > Minisyncoccia > Sungbacterales > SURF-37 > JACQMJ01. Next base: position 2,775 of record CAYJUX010000018.1, on the reverse strand, counting down.
CCATCGGCCGGAAGGCCTGGCCGCTCTTCGGCCGAGCGCTTCAAATGATGGAGCACGCCGGGGAGAGCGGTGCGTCGGTGCATTTTGACATCTCACCCTACGAGCGCACCGGTTCGTTCCTGTATCTTCTTTTGCCCGCATGGGCGCGCGAAGGCGGATTTGCCGCCATGCTGAAGCGTATCCAGGATACGGCAAACCGTACCGCCATCATCGGAGAACTGAAGGCGCAAACGCTCCATTACGAGCGCTACATCATTGCCAGCTCAGCAACGCCCAACGCCAACGGCCGCACGCTCGCCGAGGTGGCGGCACACGCCGGAATTTCTCCGGAGGAAACCGTTCTCGACCTGCTTTCCAGTTCGGAGGGGCGGGTAACGGTTTTCGGGAGGACGCTCTCCTACCGGAATATCCTGAGCGGCATCGCCCACCCCCAGGGCGTTATCGCCTCGGACGGGAACGGCGTGTTAAAGGATATGGATCCTTCAGGTACGCTGGTGCACCCCCGTTCCACCGGCTGCTTCCCGCATTTCCTCCATAGGTTCGTGCGTGAGAAAGAAACGGTCCCCTGGGAGGAGGGGATTCGGAAAATAACCTCCTTCCCGGCAGAACGGGTTGGCTTCAAAGGACGCGGGAGAATTGCCCAGAAGTTCGCCGCGGATATGGTTATTTTCAACCCCGATGCACTGCGCGACCGCTCCACCTACCAGAACCCCTACGCGCATTCGGCCGGCATTGAGGCGGTCATGGTGAACGGCAAGCTCGCGCTAGAGAACGGCCAGCTGACCGGCACGGCGGCAGGAGAGGTCTTGAGAAAGAACTGATGATCAAGCGGGCCTTTATCGTTCACGGCTGGGGCGGTTCCCCTACGGAGGGAGGATTCCCATGGCTGAAACGCGAACTGGAGGCACAGGGATTCTCTGTAGCCGCTTTAGATATGCCGGATACTGATCATCCAACTATCTCCCCATGGATCGCGAAAATATCGGAAGCCGTGGGCGCGCCGGATAAAGGGACTTTTCTTATCGGCCATTCCATTGGCGCGCAAGCAGTAATTCGATATCTGGAACGGATCACCTCGACAGTCGGCGGGGCAGTTTTTGTGGCGGGCTGGGTAACCCTTCTCCCCGCCGCATATGAAGGGGAGGGCGATGCGGAGATCGCGAAGCCGTGGCTCCAGACGCCCATTGACTGGGCAAAAGTACGAGCGCATGCCAGCCGCTTCACGGCAATATTTTCCGACAATGATCCATTTGTTCCCCTTGCTGACGCCGAAGTGTTTCGTAGGCAGCTCGACGCCGAGATAATTATTGAGCCCGGGAAGGGGCACATGAGCGGCAGTGATGGGCTCACCGAGCTCCCCCTTGTACGGGATGCGGTTTTGGAACATGCGGCTATTTGATTTTAAAAATAAAAAAGTCCTCATCATGGGGCTGGGGCTGAACGGCGGGGGAGTGGGCTCGGCCGAATTTTTTGCCCGCCTCGGCAGCCGCGTTACGGTTACTGACCTCAAATCCAGAAAAGACCTCGCGCCGTCCCTGGCCAAACTCCGGCGGTACCGGAATATTACCTATCACCTCGGCGGGCACCGGCCGGGGGATTTTAGGTCCGCCGATCATGTCCTCAAGGGGCCGGGAGTCCCCGAAAATTCCCCATTCCTCAAGATGGCGCGCCGAGCCGGCGTTCCGATATTGTCGAACATTGAGATATTTTTTCTCTCCTGCCCGGCGCCCATCATCGGCATCACCGGCACCAAGGGAAAGTCCACGACCACTTGGCTCCTGGGGCAACTTTTAGCCCGCGGGCTTAAGAGGCGCGTATGGGTCGGCGGCAATATCCGGAATTCGTCGGTGCTTGATCTTGTTGGCCGGGTAAAGGAAAACGACCTGGTCGTGCTGGAGCTTGCCAGCTTCCAACTGGACTCCTTGAAAGCGAGCCGCAAAAGCCCGCAGGCCGCTATTATTACGAATATTTTCCCTGACCATCTGAATCGGTATTCTTCCATGGCGGCATATGCCGCGTCCAAAGCCGGCATTTTTAAATTCCAAAAGCCCGGGGACTACCTTTTTATCAACGCGAAAGATGCCGTACTCAACCGCATCGCGGCGCACGCGAGATCACGCGTCATCCGTTTTGACCCGCAAAAAGTCCTTGCGCGCTACCGGAAAGATATTCCGGCGCATGTCCCGGATTTCCATCTGCCCAATATCGCCGCGGCCGTTGCCGTGGCGCGGCATTTCGGGGTAGGGGCGGCGGCGGTCAAAAAGGTCCTTAGTCGTTTTCGCGGCATACCCGATCGGATGCAGTATATCCGCACCCTTGGCGGTATTTCCTTCGTCAATGACACCACGGCGACGAATCCCGAGGCCGCCCGGCAGGCGGTCATTGCGACCAAACGCCGCATCGGCCGCCATGGCCTGCATGTCATCGCCGGCGGGTATGACAAAGGGCTCCCGCTCGCCGGTTTTACGGAGGCACTGCGCCGGCAGGCAAGAAGCGTCATCCTGCTTCCCGGCAGCGCCACGCGGAAAATGGAAAAAGCGTTATCGCGCCCACGACGCCGCCCCGCACCCCGCCGATACTTAAATACTTTACAGTATGTAAGTGATGCGGATACTCGAGCGGTGCGAATGGTGCGGTCAATGCGGGAGGCGGTGACGAGCGCGTATAAGAACGCGAAGCGGGGGGACGTGGTCCTGCTCTCGCCGGGCGCGGCGAGCTTTGGACTTTTCCAGCATGAGTTTGACCGCGGGGAGCAGTTCGTGAGGGCTGTACGCG
>CAYJUX010000017.1:0-12139 GCA_964373475.1 uncultured Candidatus Saccharibacteria bacterium | reverse complement strand
GAATCGTTGGCACCAACATTCCCGACAATAAGAAGATCGAGTACGCGCTGGCGTATATTTACGGCATTGGCATCCCCGCCGCGCGGGAAATCGTTTCCCGCGTAAAAATTTCCTCTGAAAAACGCGCCAAAGACCTGACGCCGGACGAGATCGGGCGCCTCCGTGAGTTCATTGAGAAGAACTATCGTATTGAGGGGGAACTGCGGCGCGAGATCATGATGAATATTAAGCGCCTGCGGGATACCAGCGCGTACCGCGGCCTGCGGCACATCCGCGGCCTGCCGGTGCGCGGTCAGCGGACAAAGACCAATTCCCGCACCCGCCGCGGCAATATCCGGAAGACCATGGGTTCGGGCCGCAAGCCAGCGGCATCACCAACATAAAAAGAGAAGTTAGCTTTTAGGATGTTAGCTTTTTAGCGGCCTAATTTCCTAAAATCCTAAGAAGCGAAAAGCTACTCAATGGGCAAGAAACGCGTCATTAAACAGACCGAGGAGGAAATGGCCAAGGAGGGGGAAGCCCTTATGGCAAAACGCGCCGAAGCCGAGCGCGGAGTTCGGATGCCCGCGGGCGTGCGGCGGGGCGTGGCGCATGTGCTGGCTACCTACAACAACACCATGATCACCGTGACCGATGAGCGGGGGGACGTGCTCGCCTGGTCTTCGGCCGGAACGCTGGGCTTCAAGGGTACCAAAAAGGCCACTCCCTTCGCCGCCGCGCGCGTTGCCGAGACGGTCAGTGAAAAAGTCCGTAAAATTGGCCTGGAGGAGGTGGTCGTGCTGGTAAAAGGCGTTGGTTCCGGGCGGGAATCGGCCATCCGGGCGCTGGCCAATCGCGGACTGAACATCACCCTTATCAAGGACGTGACGCCCCTGCCGCATAACGGGCCGCGGCCAAAAAAAGTAAGAAGGGTCTGATCGAGCCGATTAAATGAATTCAGTAAATTAAGCAAGTTACGCAACGCTCGCCACGGCTTGATTCACTTGATTCACTTAACTTGCTTAACTCGCTTAATACGCCATGAAGTTATACTCTACATCCCGAATCCAGCGCCGGCTCGGTGAACGGCTTTTCCTCAAGGCCGAGCGGGACGCGACGCAAAAATCAGCCATGATCCGGCGGCCCTACCCGCCGGGCATGCACGGGAAAAAGCGGCGCCGCACCGGTTCGGAGTTTTCCCTGGAGCTCGCCGAGAAGCAAAAGGTCCGCTATTTGTACGGCATCACGAATACGGCGCTCGGGTCGTATGTCCGTGAGGCCACCCGCATGGCCGGGCGCAATAAAACCAAGACCGCCGCGCTCTTGGGATTGCTGGAGTGCCGCCTGGATAACGTGGTCCATCGCCTTGGTCTTGCGGCCTCCCGGCGCATCGCGCGCCAGATGGTAGGCCACGGCCATATCCTGGTGAATGGGCGGCGCGCGACCATCCCTTCCCGGGCCCTCCGGCCGGGCGATCGCATGCAAATACGGGAAGCGAGCAAGGGGATGCCCCTCTTTGCGGGACTGGCCATCCGGTTAAAAAAATACCAGCCGCCGGAGTGGCTCTCCGTTGGCGCCGAGAGCCAGGAGGGTGAGGTAATGCGCCTGCCCGTGGAAAGCGATAATCTTATTTCCTACAACTTACCAAAGGTCATTGAGTTCTATTCAAGATAGAGAAATTAGCTTTTAGGACGTTAGCTTTTTAGGAGTAATCTAATTTCCTAAAATCCTAAAAAGCTACAAGCTACGATATGATCCCACTCCCCCAGCAGCCCAAGATCGTTCTGGAAGAAGGCAATCGCGCTATTTTTGAGCTGGAGGCGCTCTGGCCCGGATACGGCCAGACCATCGGCAATGCCATCCGGCGCGTGCTCCTATCCTCACTGGAAGGCGCCGCCATTACGATGATAAAAATAGAAGGGGTACAGCACGAGTTCTCCACGTTGCCCGGGGTACTGGAGGATATGGTAGAGTTCACGCTCAACCTCAAGCGCGTCCGGTTCCGTATGCATGGCGCCGGCCCCTATACGGCCACGCTTTCCGTGAAGGGCGATAAGCGCGTGACAGCCGGGGATATCAGGGCGCCCTCCCAGCTCGAGGTGGTAAATCCGGAGCAGTATATCGCCACCCTGACCGATAAAAAGGCGGCGCTCATCATGGACCTCACGGTGGAGAAGGGTATCGGCTATCAGCCGGTAGAATCCCGCCAAAAGGAAAAAGTGGAGGTAGGCACCATTGCCCTGGATGCTATTTTCCCCCCGCTCCGCCTGGTGAATTACGAAGTGGAGAACATGCGCGTCGGCGACCGTACCGACTTTAATCTGGTGCGTTTCCATATTGAGACCGACGGCAGTATTTCCCCGCGCGAGGCATTCTCCCAGGCGGCCAAGATCCTCCAGGAGCAGTTTACGGTGCTCGCCGGGGTGTTCGCCCGGAAAGCGGAAGCCCTGGGCCCGGAGACGCCGGCCCCGGTCGGAGAAGCCGAGCCAGTGGCCGAGGCGGCAAGCGAGGAGACCCTGGAGGAACAGGTCCAAAAAAAGCGCGTGGAGGACCTGGAGCTCTCCACCCGCACCATGAACGCGCTCCTGAACGGCGGCCTCAAGAATGTCGGGGCTTTAGCCAAAAAATCCGAGAAAAAACTCCGCGCCGTGGAGGGCCTGGGGGATAAGGGCATCGTGGAAATAAAAAAGGCCCTGGGGAACCTGGGGCTGACACTGAAGCAATGAACGAGATAGGGAAATTAGCTTTTCGGACGTTAGCTTTTTAGCGGCCTAATTTCCTAAAATCCTAAGAAGCGAAAAGCTACTCAATGCGCCACTTAAAAAAAGGACGAAAATTCGGACGCACCGCGGATCAAAGGAGGGCCCTCCTGAACATCCTGGCCTCCCAGCTGGTGATCCATGAGCGCATCCGGACCGGCGAGGCCAAGGCCAAGGAACTGCGCCCGCTGGTGGAAAAAATGATCACCCGCGCCAAGAGCCCGACGCTCGCCGCACGGCGGAGGTTGGGACGCGACCTCGCGGAGCCGGCTGTCGCAAAGCTGATAAAAGCCATTGCGCCCCGCATGGCCGCCCGTCCCGGCGGATACACGCGCATCATCAAACTTGGGCCCCGGAGGTCGGATTCGGCCCGCATGGCGATCATTGAGTTTGTATAATGAAAAAATCAAATATCAAAAATAAAAATTATGGAAGCCCCGACGTTCCGTCGGGGCAACCGCAATTTTGCATTTTGCATTTTAACTTTTGAATTTACATGGAAACGCACACCCTGGACGCATCCAAAGAGCCGCTGGGCCGCCTCGCGACCAAGGCCGCGGTTTTCTTAATGGGTAAGCATCGCCCCGACTTTGTGAAGCACCAAAAACAGCCCATACGCGTGGTGGTCACCGAAAGCGACCGGGTGGTGCTCACCGGCCGGAAAATGCAGGATAAAATATATTACCGTCATTCCGGTTACATTGGCCACCTGAGAAAGTTCACCGCGGAAAAAATGAGGGACCGCGATTCCCGCCGCCTGGTGCGCGAGGCCGTGCTTGGCATGCTACCCAAAAACAAGCTCCGCCGCGTGCTGGATAAGCGGCTGACCGTGTATAAGGGTAAGGCGCCAGAGTAAAGCTGGTTAAGCGAGTTAAGTAAATTAAGTGAAGTAAGCTTATATCGGATTGACTTAACTTGCTTAACTCGCTTAATTCACTTAACTTGCTTATGAGAAAACCGGTAAAAAAATCAGCGCCGCGTAAGAGCCCGGCCCGAAAGCCGGAGGTAAAAAAAGCGGCTCGCGCCAAGGCCGTGCCCAAGCCGGCGCCTATTTTGGAGGCCAAGCCGGTTGAGGAGGCCGCGGCTATTGAGCGCGAGCCGGGAACGGAGCGCTACTGGGAGGCCGTGGGGCGGCGCAAAACCGCGGTGGCCCGCGTACGGCTCTTCACCAAGGGCGATAAGGGCGTATGGGTGAACGAGAAGCCGCTTTCCACTTACTTCCCCTACCCCTTTCTCCAGCAAAGGGCCACCGAGGCCCTTGAAACCATGAATTCCCAAGGCCACTTCCGCACTTCGGTGAAGGTGTCGGGCGGCGGCCTCAATGCCCAAGCCGATGCCATCCGCCACGGCACTGCCCGCGCGCTCATCCTTTTTAATCCCGACTTCCGGAAGCGCTTGAAAAAGGCCGGCTTCCTTACCCGCGACTCCCGCATGAAGGAACGAAAAAAGTTCGGCCTGAAAGGCGCCCGAAGAGCCCCGCAGTGGGCAAAGCGGTAGCGAGCCCATTGCGGAAGGAGGGGGTCGGGGAACCATCCAAACGGTTCCCCGTGGAGGGAACCAGTGAGCGAAGCGAGCCCCAGAAACCCACGGTTTCTGGGGAGCGCGTGCGAAGTTATGAGCCCGCGCGCAAGCAGTGGGCTAAGCGCTAGGCCGTATTCATGAACGATATCCAAAAGCAGGTAGACGAATGGGCCCAGCAGTTCAAGGTCCCCTATTGGCGGCCGCATGAGATCCTCGCCCGGCTCATGGAGGAAGTGGGGGAACTTAGCCGTGAGGTCAACCATCTCTTCGGCCCTAAGAAGAAAAAGGCAACCGAAAAGGAAAAGCACCTCGGCGAGGAGATGGGTGATATTATTTTTACCCTCACCTGCCTGGCCAACTCCCTGAAAATTGACCTCGATGAGGGATGGGGACGGGTAATGGACAAGTGCTACGGGAGAGATAAGGAACGCTACGAGAAAAAATCCGCAGGAGAAAACACCGCCCCATAGGGCGGTGTTTTCTTCGGGGCGAACCCGGAAAAGTGGGTAACGCGCGTTGCCAACTCGCCGGGGGGCAGTTACACTTGGGGAACACATGGCACGCCTGTTCATGACCTATGGCCGACGCGGGACCGCATCTCTGCTCGCGGTTTTAATTTTATTCATTCCTCTTCTTACTGCGGCTATTGACGGGCCGGTAGGCATAAGCGAAGGGGATTTCGGCGCTTTGAGCCAAGGAGCCGTCCCCGGCGCGGCGCCGGGGGCAACGCCTGGAACATCCGCCACCTCTCCGGACGGTCTTGGCGGCGCCGTAACAGGATCAGTCGTCGGCGGCGTTATCGATGGATTTACCGGCAATACGGCTCCCACATCACCGGCCGTAAACGCCGGACGAGGCGCAAGCGCTGTTGCCTTATTCGGCGGTCTTGCTCTTGGCGCAGCTGGGCCAATAGGACTTGGAATAGGTGTAGTTATTGGAATTGCGGTTGCTGTTGCGAATTTTTTCGGCTTCGATATGAGCGGTATTCCCGGCCTGGCGAATCTCGGGGAGGCTGTAACCGCCGTTGGCCGGGCTATCGGTAATTTCTTTTCCGGCATATTCGGCTTCGGAAAAGGCGAGGAGGGAAAGGGAGAGGAGGGCATCACTCCCGGGATTGGCATTATAGCGGATGATGATTCGGACGTCACTCCGCAGGGCCTCGAATTCGGAGAAACAACGCCTCACGGCACCATTCCTACTGGACCCGAAGCAACAACGCCTGCGGATACAACTACAACGCCTGGCTCCGGCGACACCGGCAGCACTCCCGGCGCCACTGACGGCGGCCTTGGCGAAGGCGGCGCAGGCGGCGTAGGCGACGAATAAGCGCTTAACCCAGATCAACGGCCCATAACCGCTCCCAGCACGAACGCCACTACTACCGCGGCGGCCAGCGCCAGGCGCGGCCGGGATATTTGACGCTTGCGGAAAAACTCCCACTGCCGCTCCCACCAGCGGGGGTCGGGCACGAGGATAAAAATGCTGACCCAGGCCAGCCAGGCCGGCGATATCGTGGTCATAATGAGCGTGACAAAGTGCCAGGAAAGCCCGAAAACAATGGCAAAGGCCATGGTTTTTTTCCAGAGAAGCGCCGGGCCAAGAGTTAAATAGCCGAGAAAACCAAGAGCCGTCATGACCCGCATGGCAAGTTCGGCGCGAAAGGCCAAGCGGGATGCCCAGGGCTGACTCCAGGTAATGTCCTTCAGCGCCCAAATGATCGTGTCCCCCCGGAGCCACGGCCGAAAGCCATAGGTAACTTTCATGGCAGCGTTCAGCATATAGAGCGCGGCAAGCTGCCACACCATAAGGCGCCGCATGGTCGCCGGACCCCGGGGCACGAGGACCGGCGCCCATCTGCCGGTTAATCGCTTCGCTTCCCAGGAAAAATAAGCGCCGGCTTTTGAGAAGATGAGAAAAAAAAGATATATGGCAATGACGCGCCGGATGCTGTTGGTGGCAAAACTTTCCAGGAGCGCGAGATAGGTGTGGATGCAAAAGGCAATGAGCGCGGCGGAACGGGTGCGGTATCCGAGCGTAACCGCGGCCAGCGCGATGATGAGCAGGAGGGAAAGAAAATATGCGAGCGGCAGCGGCAGGGGCGCTATAATGGGCAACCAGGAAGCCGGCTGGATGGGCCATAAAAATCCGGACGAAGTATAGAGCGCCGGAATATACGGCAGGCGCGGCAGGTGATACAGGAGGGCTAATGCGCCAAAGCAAATACGAAAGAGCGCAAGGCCGATAACCGGCTCCGGTTCAAACCAATAATCATTCCACCGTCCCCCCCATGCCCGGCCGGCCCTGATCATCCTATTATCTTGGAACATAGCGGCATGAGGCGATATCGCGGGTGCGGAGCGGCGGGAGGGTTATGTCCGGCGGCAGGCCCCATTGGCCATCCGAGAGCGTAACGGCGATTATTTTTTCACTAGCGTCCACGCCATCGCTAGGCGCGCGTTCAAGCGCCCAGGCGCAAAATGCATTGCGCAGACCCGGACTGCGAATGGCAAAGTTCCGCAGGCCCCAGCGGAGCGGATGCCCTTCGTACACCCAGTGGCCTGCCGCGGGAAAGAGGCGATAGAGATCAATATCTATAACCGCGCCCGCGGCAGTTTGCCCGCGGGCGATGAGCTCTGAATGCGACGGTTTTCCGCTGACGAACATCGTCCACTGTCCCCAGGGGAAGAGCGCAATGTTCCTGAATGGGCGCCATTGCGGAGGAAGGCCGGAAGCAAAAATATAGCTGAGGAACAGGATTATGAGGACCGTTTTCCACCAGGTGCTCTGCATAGCGTGAGCTAACCATAACGGCATAATGCGCCATTGCCAATCGGCGGGACAGCCCATGTTTGCATAAGTTCTCCCACCGCGCTATACTATTGCCATATGGCAGGGGACCTCCTCATTATAGCGGCTTCCATAGCTCTCCCTCCCGCAATGGGATTGGCCATTTATCGTTGGCGGATATCGCGCCGTGAAGGCGCGACGAGAAAGCCCCTGGAGGAAATGTACGGCGACATAGACCAGGAGCTGGAGGATTCATCCCGCTCGGACCGCTCACCGGGATCGCACGAGAGCCCAAGCCCTTGACTTAAAATATACCGCATGTTATGATATGCGGTAGGAATAGAAAGGAGGTGCGCGATGCGCCGAGTCAGAAAGATCGCGAGCACATTCTTGCTCGCCGCATTCGTGTCGCTGACTACGACCGGATGCATCGCTGAGTTGTTCGTTTTCGGAATATGGTCGGCGTACTATGTCTCCCTCTCGCCCCAAGAGAGGGAAGAGTACTGGCGCAAATGGCGGGAGGACAGTACGCGCCAGCTCAAGGAACAGGAGGCGAAACGGGCACAAGCGGCCGCGGCAAAGGCGAAAGCCGACCCCGCCCCGGCCGCCGAACCTGCTGAACCTGCGAAGTAACCCGGTCCCGATCCGACCGCCATGTGCGATCCGATCGGGACCTTTTTTATTGTTTCGTCTGCCAGAATACCGCCCCGCTTGCGGGGCGGGTGAATGGCAGCAACGAAACAATACCCCTCACCAATTTTGCCGCCGCATCGTCCGCGTGCATCAATTTTTGACGGTCGTCAAAAATTGATGCACCTGAATCCCGACAGGCCTTACGTACCATCCTTGGGCCGGAACAGCGCCCGATAGAGCATCGGGCTCTCTAGCCAAAAGAGGGTGAGATCCCGGCGATCCACGACGAACGAGCTCACGCGCGCACTAACGAGATCGTAGTTGTTGGTGTTCGCCCGGTCATCCACTTCCACCATCCGGACGGCGCTATCCATGGCGTAGAAAATATGCGTGCCGGCTTCATTGAGATAGGCCTGACGGATGGGGTCATCCGAAAAAAATATCTGTTTCTTCGTCCCGGCGATATCAAAGGGCTGGAAGGGGTTATCCTTCAGCCAGAAAACCCCGAGATGGCGCTCATCCCAAAAGAGCAAGCGGTCGCCCGAGGCGGAAAAATCTATCCCCAACACCCCGCTGGCCACCAATTCCAGTTCCGCCGCGCGGCCGGGGCGATAGAGAAAGAGCCCGTTGGCGGCGTCAACCACGGCCACGTCCCCGGCTTGGCTGATAGTGATCTTCGCCGGAGTTTTTTCATCCAGCAGCAGGCCCTTTCTCCCGAGGAGCTTGGTATTGCCGCCGAGGAGATCCGACTCGGCAAAAAATCCGTTCCTGCTGATGAAGTATAAATGCTCATTGCCGAGGCCAAAGGAATGCACCTGCTCGGCAATGGCAACCGGGACGGTTGCCCGCCCCTGCAAAAAGAGGGCCCCGCCGGCCGAAAAGTATACCTCGTCGGACCGAGAGGGGTGGGGGATAACGCGATCGGCCGAGAAGCCCTCCGGGAGGCCGCGAAATACGATCGGCTCCTCGCGAATGCCGGCGGGCAAAAAAGCCGCGCGAGACCAGCGCATGCGCCCCCCCGCGTTCCGGCCGATCACGAGGGTTTCGCTCTGCGCATCCCACTGCCACTCTCTAACGCTATTCAACTGCCCCGCGACCGCGCCGGTATCGGCATGGACGAATGAGAGGGATACCGCTCTTGCCGGATCGCCGCTCTCTACGGCGAGCTCGCGCCGCCCATTGAGCCCGAATACGCGCCTGCCGGCACTGCGGCGAAAGAGCGGCTGGGGACTGATGGCTACGGGCGGCAAAAGGATATTCCGGAACTCCAGCACTTCCTCATTGGCAACGCGAACGGTCTTGGCCCAGGGCTGATAGCCATCTTTCTCCACGCGCACCGTATAGCGCTTGGGGATGAGATCCGTGATCAGCGCGCCGTGCGCGATGAAGGACGTTTCCTTTGAAAATTCGGAGTCAATGAATACCCGCGCCCCGGACTGAACCGTTTTCACGAATATGCCGCCGGTGGCCACGAGGCCGCGGCGCTCCAGATCAAACACATACCCGCGGGAATAGAGGAGGGCAACCGGAGCGACCACGGCAAACAAGAGGGCCATGCCGTAAAAAATTTTCCGCCGGGTGGATTTATCGAGCGCGCTCATAGGTGAAGCATTTCAGCATTCGCGGGCATCAGTAAAAAGCACTTTAGTTGTATCGTATTTTACCGACAAAGAGAAGCCCGCCGATGCGAGGGGGAAGAGCGTTGATCTCTATTATTATACAGTACCTCAAAAATGTCAATATCACCCGACGAGGCCATGCGCTACCATGGCTTTGCCATGGAAAAATTTCTCATCCGGGGCGGGGGGCCGCTTAACGGCCGCGTCCGTCTCGCCGGGGCCAAAAACTCCATCAATAAGCTCCTCGTCGCCGCGCTCCTCACTGAGGAGCCGGTCATTCTTGAAAATGCACCCTTAAACGGTGAAACGGACATCGTCGTGGAGCTTTGCCGGAGCATTGGCAGTCATGTGGAATACTCCGGGCACACCATCCGCATCGTAACGCCGGAGATAAAAAACCCCCGCGTGCCGGAGCTCTCGCGGAAAAACCGCATCCCCATCCTCGCCTTGGGGCCGCTTCTGGTCCGCGGCGGCATGGCCGAAGTGCCCGCGCTTGGCGGCGACTACCTCGGCCATCGGCCGGTGAACTTCCATATCGCGGCTCTAGAGAAGCTTGGCGCCACCATTGAGGTCACCGACTCGCTCTACCGGGCGCGTAGCGACGGCCTGCACGGCGCCGCGATCACCCTGCCCTACCCCAGCGTCGGCGCGACGGAAAATACCATCCTGGCCGCGGTCCGCGCCCGGGGCAACACCGTCATCTCCAATGCCGCCATTGAACCCGAGATCGTGGACATGGTAAAGATGCTCCAAAAAATGGGCGCCATTATAGAACTCGGCTCCGATCGCGCTATCTACATTGAGGGTGTCAGCGAGCTGAAAGGCGTAACCCATCGCCTCATCCCGGACCGCATTGAAGCCGCTTCCTTCGCGACTATGGCCCTGGCCGCCGGCGGGGAGGTCATCGTGGAGGAAGCCCTGCAGGAGCATCTGATAACCTTTCTCAATGCGGTGCGCCGCGTCGGCGGAGAGTATGAGATACTACCCGATGGCATCCGTTTTTTCCGCGCCAGCGCGCTCAAGCCGCTCCACATTGAGACCGATACCCACCCCGGCTTCATGACCGACTGGCAGCAGCCCTTTGCCGTACTGCTGACCCAGGCCCCGGGCGAATCCATAATCCACGAGACGGTCTACGACGACCGCTTCGGCTATACCGAGGACTTGAGGCGGATGGGCGCCAGTGTTACCCTCATCCCACAGTGCCTCGGGAGCATTCCCTGCCGTTTCAGCGGCAAACTGTATAACCACACCGCGCTCGTCCGGGGAGCGACCCCGCTCTCGGCCGCGACCATCCAAATGCGGGACATCCGCGCCGGCATGGCCCATATCATTGCCGCGCTCATTGCCGAGGGCGTATCCGAGATCGCGGGCGTAGGAGAGATAGACCGGGGCTACGAGCGCATTGATGAGCGGATCCGGGCGCTGGGAGCGGATATACAGAGAGTGAATGAAAATATCAAAGAGAAAGAATAAAAAATACGGTATCCCGCCTACGGCGGGCTTCGAAAATTTTTCATTTTGATTTTTAATTTTTGATATGTTCATCAGAAAAATCGGTATAGACCTGGGTACGGCAAATACGTTGGTCTTCGTTCCGTCCAAGGGCGTGGTGGTGAACGAACCGTCCGTAGTCGCGGTGTCCGTAGTGGACAACCGAATTTTGGCCGTGGGCAATGAGGCCCGTGATATGATCGGGCGCACACCCGAAACCATCACCGCCTACCGGCCCTTGAAGGACGGCGTCATCGCCGACTACCGCGTTACCGAGGCCATGCTCCGCTACTTCATTGATAAGACCGCCGGGCGCATCCGCCTGATAAAACCGGAGGTGATGATCAGCGTGCCGGCCAGCGTAACCTCCACCGAGCGGCGGGCGGTCATTGAAGCCGCAACCAAAGCCGGAGCCAAGGCCGCCTATGTGGTCAAGGAACCGGTGCTGGCGGCTATCGGCGCCTCCATTCCCATCAATGAGCCGGCCGGACATATGGTGGTGGACATCGGCGGCGGTACGGCCGACATCGCCGTCATCTCGCTCGGCGGCATCGTGGCCTCCAACTCGGTGAAAGTGGCCGGGAATAAATTGGACCAAGCCATTGCCGACTATATCAAAAAGCACTATAACCTGGCCATCGGAGACCGCACTGCCGAGGACATCAAGATAAAGATCGGGTCGGCCGTGGCGCTGGGGGATGATCTTTCCATGCAGATAAAAGGGCGGGATCTCCTGACCGGCCTCCCGCGGAACATTGCCATTTATTCCTCCGAGATAACCGAGGCCATTGCCGATCCCCTGCATGAGATCGTGCTGGCCATCAAGCGCGTGCTCTCCGATACCCCGCCTGAACTGGCCGCCGATATCATGGAGCGGGGGATAGTCATGTCCGGCGGCACCTCGCTCCTCCGGAACATTGACCAGCTGGTGGAACAGGAAACCGGCGTCCCGGCGCACATCGCCGACGAACCGCTCCTCTGCGTGGCCAAAGGCACGGGAATCGCGCTGGAACATCTTGACGTGTACAAACGCTCCATCATGGCGAAACGGTAGGAGGTGGAGCATGGGCGCTTTCTGCGGTTGCGAACCGTACCACGAACGGCCACCAGTGGGGGAGTTCCTGCGGGAAGATGTCATCTATCGGGCGTCCATCCCGATTCCGTACCTCTGTCCGCTAGACAAGATAGCCATCGCAACGGGGCGATCGCTCCCCGGGGTCGTCGAAGACGCCATCACGCAGTATTGCTTGGCGCGCGGCGTAGACCCGGAACGCTTTCGGGCAGGGTAGCCAACCTTGCCCGTTTTTCTTTTCGAAACTCATGTCAACAATTTCGTGACGGTCGTCA
>CAYJUX010000016.1:6850-12285 GCA_964373475.1 uncultured Candidatus Saccharibacteria bacterium | reverse complement strand
GGCGATCCAACCTGCTGAAGCAGAGCGAGCTTGACGGTATCGCTCTTTTTTGCTATGACTTCTCACAGCCGAGGCACATAAATAAACCACATCAGCAGTAGTCGGGCATGGAGGTAGGAGATGACCCTGCCAAGACCGATACTGATTAGCCTGGTGGCCCTTTTGGCCTGCGTTGCCGCGCCCGTGGCAGTTGCATGGCCGGCCGACGAGCCGCGGCTGGAGATCGTCTCCGGCGAGCCCGGCGTGGGCCCGGCTTACGTTGACTTCGCCCACCGCTTCAAGGTGAATCTCCACGCCTGGTGGCAGCGCGACGGGAGCCGCCAGATACCGCTAACGCAGCGGTGGCGCGTGGAGGTGAACCAGATCGGCCAAAAGAAAGGCCAGAAGGGGATCTCGGTGGGGGTCGAGAGGCTTAGCGCCACGCCGGGAGCCCACCCCAGCACCGGGTATATGTCCCAGGAGGTCTTCATGATCTACCCGCTGTCTGAGCGCCTCGTCGAACCGGGTGCGGCGCTCGCGGCGGCCGCGGCCATTGAGTTCCTCAAAGGGCAGGCCGTGGGCACGGCAAAAGGAGAGGAGCGCAAACGATGAACAGGCGGCGCGTCCTTATCGTGGACGACACGCCCGATATCTTAGACGCCATCGCGGACCTGATACAGATGGACGGCTACGAAACGGCAACAGCCGCTGATGGCAAGATCGCGTGCTTGCAGCTCGTCGCTCATCCCGACATCGGGCTCGTCATCACGGACTTCAGGATGCCGAACATGAACGGCATTGAACTCATCGGCCATGTGAGGCGTGGGCACCCGGAGGTGAAGCTCATCCTCGTTACGGCGGAGGACGACCAAAAAGTCCGAGAGCATGCAGTGGCCGCCGGGGCCGACGCAGTGTTCATCAAGCCCATCTCCTGGGACGATGTCGGACCCAGGGTCGCCGAACTCCTGCCATGAGCCCTGGCTGGTCCGAACGAGTGCCGCTCGAAGCTGCACTCGTTTTTTCTTTTGGCCGCATTGTGCTAGGCTCGCAAAAGATCGGAAAATGGATCTATCTCCAGAGGAGGTACAGCCATGAGAATGGCCGCCGCAATCCTGGCCTTAACTTCCCTCTGCATCCTGGCGCCCGCGCCGGCAATAGGGGATGGGAACGCACCGGGGCTCGTATTCCACCCGCCGGCGGAGGCCAGCCCCCGCTTCCAGGTATTCCTCAAGGAATACGAAGGCATGGTCAAGAGTTGGTGGGAACACGGCGGCAGCCGCGCCGCCCGGGGCCGCTGGCACGTCACCGCCATGGAGACGCCCAAGGGCCGACAGACGCACTTCATTGTGACGGTCGCCGTGGAGCGCGAAGGATTCACCCTCGCGCTCGCCCTCACTTTTGATGTCTCTCCGCTTGGCCAGGCAAACCTGTTCCTGGCCAGCCACGCGGCCTATGACGCCACGCTCGGCGCCATCCTCGGAGAGATCCGGGGCCACCGCCGCTGGAACGGCGGCGGGCCGCGGGAAACCGCGGGTACCGGCAGCGCACCGATCGCGAGAGCGATCGGTGCTTTTTATTCCGGCGGAAATGTATAGCCAGGAGGCAAGCAAATACCGGCGGTCGCCGGTATCTGCTTGCCGCCATAATACCGCACAGCCCTGCTAGGCAGAGCTCCCTGTTCTTTTCTCCGACTGATTGCTAAAATATCCAGAGGATACTTCTCATTCACTTTTTTATGAATACGCCCATGGATATATACCAAAAAACGATTCTCGCGGCCGTACTCATTATCATCGGGCTTAGCGGGGGATTTTGGCTGGGGGGAGGCATGAGGGAAGGAGGAACCGCTGCGCCGCGATCAACGCCCCCTTCGATAAACTCAGGACAGGCGACATTGCCTCCGCCATCGGGCGAACTACTCACGCCCTTGAACTTGGGAACCGCGTCTCTCGGCGGCAACGCCGTCCTCCTTAATGACCAGCCGCCGGGAACAAGCGTTGCCCTAGGCATGGTCACCCTGGCCATGAATGGCTGGGTGGTCATCCACGAGGGGGAAAATGGGAAACCGGGGCGCATGCTCGGCGCCCGGCGCTTTGACGCCGGCATGAACCAATCGGGCAACGTGGAACTGCTCCGCCCGACCGAGGAGGGAAAGGTATATTTTGCCATGCTCCACAGCGATGACGGCGACCGGCAGTTTGATCACACCAAGGACCTGCCGCTCCAAGACCCAAAGGGGAACGCCATCCTCATGCGATTTGTTACCGCAGCCGAGGCGCAATAATCAGGGAGGATGATCTCATGGATAACCCGCCTATGCGCAAGCCCTGGCGGGTTATTTATTCGTCGCTGCCATTCATCCGCACTACTGCAAGCGGGAAGTATTCGGTGGTCTGGTTGCATCATTTTTTGACGACCGTCGAAAAATGATGCAGTCCGGCAATGAGCGGTTTATTGTTTGTTGCTCCATGCATCCCCGCCGCAAGCGGCGGGGTATTCGGCGCGGGCGGTAATAAAAACCCGCCCCCTGCGTCAGGGAGCGGTATGGAGCAGCACCGGGCGGCCGCGCCGCCGCAAAGACCTGCGGCAAGCAATGAGGCCGTTGGCGATGTTCACGCCCACCACGGTCGGCGCCGCCACGAGAATGCCAACGATGCCGTAGTTGCCGATGCCGAACGGCGCGACATAGCTGGATAGCCCGAGGGCCAATAGGAGAAGCGTGCCGAAGCCGATCAGGCCGGCCGACGCGAAACCCCAGGGGCTCCCGAAGGTGAGCGCAATGATGACACCGGTGCTGATCGTTGCCACGAGCAGGGCAAGGCCGGGCTCGGCCATCGCCCCCTGTAGCGCGCCTCCGAGAAGGTAGGCTACGGCGAACGTGAAATACGTTGCGACGGGCCAAGCAAAGGCCTTCCCCACGATCCGCCAACGTAACCTCGCGATGACCATCGTACACCTCGCGTTCTGATAACAAGTTCTATTCTTTGCCGTTCCTAGCTTTTCATAAACAGGGCGAAATATCAAGCGGTAGCCAGCCGCGGGTTGCGCCAGTCCGGAGGTCATGATAAAACGGCGGTAGATAGCCGGCGTCCGCAAAATCTAGCGCCGCAGGGAAAGGAGGGAATATGCCATGGCCACGGAAACACCGACGCACACGGCGCCGGAACATGAAGCGCATCGCCTTCCGGTGGGCCTACCCCACGATGGCCAACCTCGCCGCGATCGCCGGTATCATCGGCCTCATCGCAACGATCGCATCGGCATGGTAGCGCTCGCCATCGCGTGCATCTGCTGGCTTGGCGTGTCGTCTGTCTCAGCCGACATCACGACCAAGCCGGCGCCGAAACAGCCGCCAGCCGCGAATACACCGAGCCAGACAGAGGTTGGGCTTATGCATCGCTACGAGACGTTCTACCGGGCATACGCCGGGAAGGACATTCCGTCCCTCCAGCCGTTCTACATCTCCCAACTCTGGGAGGCGCTCGACCGGACTGGACTCGCCCGGCTCTTTGCCGTTTCCGCGCTCATCGCCGAGCGGCATCTCGTCGTCTTCGCGCCCCCATTGGATGGAGCACCGCGGATAGCAACGGTGCTGACCACACTCGCCGTTAGTGCCAGTGGGGACCCCTCGCTCCAGATGTGCCATGTGACCGAGTGGAAATGGATACAGCCCGCCGCAGGGGCGACCGAGAACTGGCATATCGTCTACGAAATATGGCTGGGGAAACTCGGAGCGTGCGTGGACCAATTCGGATCGAAGAAGCCCAGGACCGAGGCGTTCCTGGGCTTTTCTTTTTCTCCCCCTGACGCGCCTAGGTTTCAGAGAGCGGAGAAGGGGAGTCGCTTGGCGGCGGGATCTTCTTCGTGCTCGCGGTGATAACCGTGAACTCGCGCGTGAGCACGCGCGCCTCTCTAATGGCGCCCTGGACCTCAAGCGGCAGGCCTTTTACCATAACCTTCAATTTCTTTTCATCGGCGGAAAGAATATCGTCCCATTTGCCGAGCGGCGCCAATACCGCCCGGACTTTTTCAAAGTCATAGGAAAAGCGCTTTTGAACGGAACGGGCCAGATACCCGTCCGCCCCGAATACCCGGTCATACCCGCCGGCCTCCATATAGCTTTTTATCTTCGCCTTCAAAACGGCCAGGCGCGCCTCGGATCCGCGCTGTGATCTCAAAAGCTCGAAGTACTCCTTCAACGCCGCATCAACTTCGTCCGGCTGCATGCTCCCTGCTTCCTGCTTCCTGTAGAGGTGTCGCCAAGCCGGACAGATCTCCCGATAAGGGCAGGAGGCGCAGTACGGCCCGGGCACTGGCTCGAAATACGCGCCGGTTGACAGCCGGCCTTGAATGTCCGAGATGGTTTTCAGCACATCATGGGCTGTTGCCTCCGTTGCCGCCTGGTCGCGCTGGGTAGAGAGTTTTTCGCCGTGCTTGAGAAAATAGAGCGACAGGGTTATTTCCTCCGGTTTCACGTGCGGCCAGCGCTTCTGGAGCCCCAGGGAATAAATGGACATCTGGAGGTCCCTGTCCACATCAGCTTGCGACGGTATGCGCCGCGATGTCTTGTAATCAACGACTTCATAGCCGGCATCCGTTTTATCAATGCGGTCAATGCGGCCGGCCAGCACATGCGTTTCGCGGCGCCGCGGGTCTTCCAGGAGGACCTCAAAATGCGACTCCAGCCCGGCCACGGTGAAATTCCAGGGCGCATTTTTCGCGTAGAAGTTTTTCAGCATCCGCGCGCCCTCGGCCAGATACAGTTCCTTTTCCTCCGGCGCGGCGCCAAACTGGTCGGGCGCGGGAAAATTCTCGCGAAAATAGGAGACCACCTGGTCAATGGTGGGGAAGAGGGGCTCCGGGGAGAACATATAGCGGAGCACCGAGTGGATGTGCGTGCCGAAAAGCGCGGCCTTGGAAATTTTGGCCGGGATACGATCAATGGCCTGGAACTTGAACTTCTGCGGGCAGAGCTTGAAGGTCTCGAGGGCCGAGTAGGAGGTGCGCATGGGCGTAGACGGGGCTGTGGATGATATTTTTTTGATTCTAGAGCACGCTGGAGGCAGAGACAATATCGCAATGGTTGCTAATAGGAGGTGGCGCCATGGCAGTCACGAAATGGGACGGCTTGCCGCGACCGAATGAGCCGGGGCAAGCACCGCTCCGGCTTATCAGGAGCGCTTCGCCTCCGCCGACCAAGCGTGGTCAGCTCGGGCGATGGTTGTCGCCGATGGTGCTGATTGAAGTCGGTGGTGGCCTCGGACTCATCATCGCTCTGGTCTACGCCCTTGCCAGGATGTTCGGCGCCGACAGCGGCGACGCTACGCTCTTCGAGCGCATTTACCGTACGATCGTTCCCGTGCGGATCCAATAGAAGAGCCACGCTGAATGGGCATGCCGTACGGTGGTACGGTGCGCCTAGGCCACGGCCGGGGATAGCCCCGGCCTTTTTCATT
>CAYJUX010000016.1:0-6750 GCA_964373475.1 uncultured Candidatus Saccharibacteria bacterium | reverse complement strand
GTCGTAAAATATTGCCGTCAATGCCCGGCTATGAATTCCACCAATCCCTCCCCCGTTTCCAGCCGCAAAATTTTATCTATATACGGCGTGGTAAGGGCGATGCCCTGGCGGTCTTGGGTCGTGGCGCCTTTGGTGGTCGCAAAAATAAGACCCACGATATGCCCGCTGGACTGGAAAAGGGCTGTTCCCGAGCTCCCCTGCTGGAGCGCGATCCCGCCCCGGGAAGTATAGGCCTCCGCAGTGGTCTCGTTATCATCAAGGTCGGCATACTCATCCACGCGGAGCGATGAAAAAACAAGATTAGAATTTGACGTGGTGGTAATGCCTTCCAGGAACTCACTGGGATAGCCCAGCGTGAGAAGGGTAGTCCCCCGCTCAACGAAAGTCAGGCCTATGGGGGCCACGAGAAAGGGCTCCCCTGGCTCCACCAAACGCAAAAAAGCCACATCGCGCTGGGGAACATTGGTCTCGGGGACTTTCAGCGCCGTATCGGCGATAAAAACTATTTGGATACCGGCAAATCGCCAGGCCGGATTGCCGTGGCGGGCCTGGCAGTTTTCCTCGCCGCTCTCTTTTACGACCTTGCCCACATGCGCATTGGTCATGATAAGCCCGCGCTCGCTGATGATGACGCCGGAAGCGGCAAAAATTTCCTCTGCGGTACGGCAGAATATCTGCACCACTGCCGGCGCGTAGCGCGCGTAAAACTCTGCCTCCTTCAGCGCCGGCGGGGCCTGCGGCGGTGGCGGCGGCGGTGGCAAGGGAGGGGGCGATGGCAAAGGAGGCGCCGGCGCGGGAGCCGGCCTCGGCGATGGCGGAGGCGGCGGTAGCGGGGGAGGAGGGGTGGCTTGCCCGCCCAACTTTCCTTCAGAAAGTTGGGCGGGCGAGGGTGGAGGCGGACCCGCCCGAGGCGGGGTAGGCAATTCAATATCGCGGATCTCCACCGTGGGCAGGGGTTCGACGAGCACGGGCCCACGATAGAACCTACCGACGAGTTCGCCCGCGGCAACGGCGGCAATAAAAAGGACCAGCAAACGAAAAAATCCGAGGAGCATGATCTAATCTAGAGGTAATCCATAGGATTTAAATATCCGCCGAACGGGGAGAGCGGCAGGGTCATCACGCGGCCGCATACGCGGCTGACGAGTTGCCCCACATTGACCGCTTGGCGCGCGAACACCGAGAGGTGCAAGTGCGGACCCGTGGCATATCCGGTCCGGCCGGAGTAGCCGATAAGCTCTCCCCGATTCACGCTCTCCCCCGGCCGCACCTTGATAAGCGACAGGTGCGCATAGAGGGTCGTGAGATTGGAGGGATGGTCAATAAGTACCCAGCGACCGTAGGAAGCGCGGCGGCATGCCGTATCGGTATCGCCGCTCGCCCGCACCGTCCCCTGCTCCGCGGCGAAGAGCGGCGTTCCGGCCGCGGCGCGAAAATCAACGCCGTTATGGCCCTTGCCGCTATAGCCGCCGGCGCGGGCAAAGGAGGTATTCCCGAAGTATTGGGTGATGAAAATGGGGCTTGGCAGGGGCCAACCGAGAATGCCCTTGCCCGGGGCCGGCAGGAGAGCGCGGTCAAAGGAAGCGCTCAGGCCCGACTCCATGGTGTTGATCTCCTGCTGCAGGGCATCGCGCTTGCGCTCCACCTCGCCGAGCAGTTCCTGATAGCGCCGCTCCTGATTTTTGGTCTCCTGGAGCAGCTGATTCCTCTCTTTGTGCGCCTCAACCTGCAGCGCTTTCTGATCCGCCAGATCCTCTCTGAGCGCTGCCAGCTCCAGGCGTTTTGACTCCGCAGTGCCCTTACGCTCCTGCAGGTCCTGGCGGGCTCTCCGAAGCTCGGCCAGCAGCCCCACGAGACCCTGCTGGATATCGCGGAGCGCATCCATTGAGGAAAAAAAATCCGACAGCGCGTCGTTTTTCATCAGGATCTCCAGCGGCGTTTCCCGGTCCTTGGCGGCCAGCGCCCCGACCAGTCCGCCGATCCCGACGCGCTGGACATTGATGGAATTTTCTTTTTCCCGGATACCGGCGCCGAGGGCTTGAATTTCAAGATTGGTGCGGGTTATTTTTGCGTTCGTGACGCGAATGTCGGCATCCAGGCCCTTAATGGCCTTCTCAATACTGGCCACCTGGGACTGCAGGGTATTGGCGGCGCGGCCGATCTCGTCCAGCGTCGTCCGATGCTTTGCGGCCTCGGTCTCCAGGCGCTTGATCTCCTGATTTTTCTCCTCTATCCGCCCGCGGATGTCGGTCGGCTCGGACGGCGCTCCTTCTTGTGCCGTTGCATCAACGGAGATAAAAATCAATGCTCCCGCGGCAAGCAGGAGCGAAAATAGCGCTGGCGAAATAGGGCGAAAACTCATGGCAAGACCAATGATACCATGTGCCTACCGGGCGGCCGCGATGGCTCCCCTCTTTTAGGCGGGGACTTTGGAAAGCGCGTGCGCGATGCGCCGGAGGCTCCGGTCTTTCCCCAGAATGGCCAAAATTTCAAATGGTCCCGGAGAGGCCTTCCTGCCGGTGAGGGCGGCGCGGAGCGGCCAGAGGAGCGCGCCCTTATCCCCTACTCCTATGGCCAGAAGAAAATTATTCTGAAGATCCTCCGGCCCAAAATCCTCCGGAGCCGTATCCGCGAGCATTTTTTGGGAGCGCGCCAGGGAATTTCGCACCTCCTGATCGGACATATTTTTCCATACGAGGAGTTCAGGCGGATAATCCGGTTCGCGAAAAAAGTATTCTACCCGCTCTTTGAGTTCGGAGAGCTTTTTCAAGCGCGGCTGCTCCAGGAGGATGATCTTTTCGATGTCCGGGGGCGGGATGCCCGCCTCTGCATCCGCACCCTCCAGAAATTCCGCAAGGTACGGCAGGGCGAGCTCGCGAAGCTCGGCCGTTGATTTCTGCCGAATATATTCGCCGTTCATCCAGTCGAGTTTTTCCGCATTAAAGATCGCGCCGGCTTTCTGGATATGCCCGAGGTCAAACGTACGAATAAGTTCATCCATGGAGAAAATTTCGCGCTCGCCTCCCGGGTTCCAGCCAAGGAGCGCCATGAAATTCACGAGCGCCTCGCTAAGATACCCCTCTTCCTTAAATTCATTCACCGAAGTTGCGCCATGGCGCTTGGAAAGCTTGGCGCGGTCCGTACCGAGAATAAGCGGGAGGTGGGCGAAGATCGGCGCCCCGAACCCCAGGGCCTCGGCCAGGAGCATTTGCTTGGGCGTGTTGGCAATGTGGTCCTCGCCGCGGATTACGTGCGATATCCGCATCTCATGGTCATCCACGACCACCGCGAAATTATAGAGCGGGGTGCTAAGGTCCTTGGCGATGGAAAAATCTCCGACCAGATCGGATGCGAACGAGATATCGCCGCGAATGAGGTCGTTGAAGGTAAGCGCACGCCCGGCCGGCGTCTTGAAGCGGATAATGCCTCCGGCTGACGGCGCAGCCCCGCCCTGGCGATACTGGCATGTATGTACCGGATTCCGGCCGTCAGCCATTAAGTCCTTTTTCTCCGCCTCTAATTCGTCCTCGCTATGCGGACAGTAATAGGCCTGTCCAGAGGCGATAAGCTGTTCCAGATACGGCCGATAGGAGGCGCTCCGTTCGGACTGGCGATACGGACCGAATGCGCCGCCCTCTTGCGGGCCCTCGTCCGGGAGAATGCCCAGCCATTGAAGGCCATCAAAAATATCCTCTTCGTACTTTGGGTCGGAGCGCTCAAGGTCCGTGTCCTCAATGCGCAGCACGAATGCGCCGCCGTGCTTGCGGGCGAACAAAAAATTGAACAAGGCCGTTCTGGCGGTCCCGATATGGAGAGCGCCGGTGGGCGACGGAGCAATGCGCGTGCGGATAGCAGTCATGGCGGTCAGTGAAGGCCGAGCGTGAGGAGCTCTCGGGCCAGGATCGCGGCCGCTTCGGGCCGGGCGAAGGAGCGCGCGGCCTCGGCCATCCTTGCGCGGCGCGCCGTATCCGCATTCAGCTTTTTTATTTCATGGAACAGCACCGAGGGCGTGAGGTTATCCTCCTCAATAACGATCGCCGCTCCCCGCCCGGCATATTCGTAGGCGTTGGCTTTTTGGTGGTCCTGGGCGGCGATCTTAAGCGGGATGAGGATGGCGGGCTTGGCGTTGGCCGCGACCTCATAGATCGCGGTCGCACCGGCCCGGGATACTACGATATCGGCCAAAGAAAACGCCCCGCGCATCTCGTCCTCGCTCATGAGGCCGAAGGGATGATAGTAAGGCGCTCCCCCACCCTCCAGAATAGGCGCGGTCTCCAGGCGCACCTCTGCAATGTTCTTCGGACCGGCGGAATGGATGACCTCAAATTCTTCCGCCAGAGGTTTCAAAACCTCGAGCAGGGTGCGGTTCAGGATATCCGCGCCCTGTGAACCGCCGGTGACGAATAGGACCGGCCGGTTGGAGAAAACCCCGAATACCTCGCGCGCCGACTCCCGGTTGCCGCCGATAATGCGGTTTCGCACTGGCACGCCAATGAGCGCGGTACGGGCCGGGGGGAAATATTTGGCCGCGCCGGCAAATGATATGGCAACCCGCCGGGCCCATCTCCCAGCCCAGCGGTTCACCAACCCGGGGATGGAATCGGACTCATGCACTACCACGGGAATGCGGTACAGACGGCTGGCGAGCGTTACCGGGAAACTGCCGAATCCCCCTTTGCAAAAAACGACATCCGGCATGACGAGGAGCATTTTCCAGAACGCCTCCCCGATGCCGAAGGCGATCTTCACGGCATCAAAAAAGTTCAAAAAAGAAACATAGCGGCGGAACTTGCCCGCGCTGACGCGCGCGCTGATAAGCTCCTCGGCCGCTGCCACATCAGCGCCAATGGCATCGGGACCGAAATAATAAAGTTCCAGGCCAAGCAGGCGCTCCTCCTCGGCGATGCGCTTCACTTCCCGCGCCACGGCGATGATGGGATAGAGATGGCCGCCACTGCCCCCGCCGGTAAATGCTATACGCATATCAAATAGAAAAAATAAAAAAGAAAAATTTTGGTTGCCCCGACGCAACGTCGGGGCTTCCATAATTTTTATTTTTGATTTTTGATTTTTGATTTCGCATTAGGTGTGTTTGGACACATTCAACATGATCCCGACCATGGCCAGCGTTACCACCAGCGCCGTCCCGCCGTAGGAAATGAGCGGCAGTGGGATGCCGGTCAGCGGCATGAGACCGGAAATGGCCGCCATATTGATGAACGCCTGCAGTACAATGGTGGACGCTATGCCGGCGACGAGCAGTTTGCCGAAGAAGTCGGGGGCCCGCCGGGCGATAGTGATGGCGCGGAGGAGAAAGAGAAAAAAGAGAGACCCCAGCGCGATCCCGCCGAAAAATCCAAACTCCTCCACAATGATGGCAAAGACGGAATCGCTGATCGGCTCGGGGAGGTAGTTGAATTTTTGGATGGACTGCCCGAACCCCCGGCCCCAAAACCCGCCGCTCCCGATGGCGATCAGCGCCTGCGAGATGTGGTAGCCGATGCCCTGCGGGTCAAGGTCCGGCTTCAGAAAAACGAGAAAGCGGTTCAACCGATACGGCGCTACCTGTACCACGGCCGCGAGCGCCGCGGCGGCAAGCACGCCGAAAGCCGCTAATTGCGGGAATCGCCCTCCGCCGAGAAAGTAGAGGATAACCGCTCCGCCCGCGGTGACCAGGAGCGTCCCGATATCCGGCTGGAGCACCAGGAGCGCGCCGACCACCCCCATGATGACCAGAAACGGCACGAACGCCGTGGTAAAACTCTTTGCCTGCCCTTTCTTCTTATCCAGCCAGCTGGCCAGATACAGTATAAGGGATAATTTGAGGATTTCCGAGGGCTGAACCGATAGCGGGCCTATGCTGAGCCATCGGGACGCGCCCCCCAATTTCAGGCCGAGCTCGGGGATAAAAACTGCCGCCACCAGCAGGAGCGAGGCGCCGAGCAGGGGCAGGGAAAGCTTCTTCCAGAGCTTATAGGGCACCGCCTGACAGACAAAAAGAGCACCCAGCCCGACGAGCGCGTACAGGGCATGCCGAAAAAAATAATAGTAAGGCGTCCCGAAATTTCTCTCCGAGATGACAATGGATGCCGAAGATACGACCGCGAGCCCCGCCACGAGGAGGACGAGCGTAATGGCCAGTAGTGGATAATCCAGGTGACGGCGCATGGCATTATTGTAGCAGAAATGAAAAGCAGGGGGTGTTCAGTCCCCCTGCGATCGAGCTGTACGGAACCGGAACCCTTGGGTTCGCCCCGTCAGTGCTGGGCAGCAGCCATTCGCTCACGGATCCACTGCTGGTCGTGCGGCTTGAACCGCTCGATCGCCGCAGTGAACGGTTCGCCGTAGTCCACTTGCACGAGCGGCTGGCCGCCGCGGATGCCGAGGACGAAGGCCTCGAAGCCCTCCAGGTCACAGCGGAGGCAGGGAGCGAAAGTGATTTCTGGCGTTGGGTCGCTCATCGCTGTCTCCTTGCCAACCCGTTCTGCCGGGGCAGGAACGGCGCTGCCATGATGATTACCAGGCCCGCGCCGAGCAGAATGGCGCCCATCGCACTGAAAAAGCGGAGCAGGTTTCCCATGTCGTTCTCCCCCCGTCCGTTTACTAGAGCCCGAGTTGGTGAAGTGCTGCGATTCTCATCCTAGCCGTATTCTACCAGCAGGCATGGAAACTGTCAAATCGAAATTAGTGCAGTCCGCGTACAGCCCTCACGAACTGCTCCCCGCGGTCAAACTCATGCTGGAAAAGTCC
>CAYJUX010000015.1:5611-12308 GCA_964373475.1 uncultured Candidatus Saccharibacteria bacterium | reverse complement strand
AGGAATCGAACCTACATCAATGCCTTAGAAGAGCACTGCTCTATCCATTGAGCTACGGGGGCTTAATGCGGTTTGATTCTAGCCGAAAAGTAGCGTAATTTGAAGTGGCTTCGGGCTGTCGTATACCGGTAGTACGCGTGCTTTGGGAGCACGTAGACTGGGTTCAATTCCCAGCGGCCCGATAAATGAGAAAATCCGCGCTTTTAGCGCGTATTTTCTCTAGGACATTCAAATGTCCTAGAGAAATTTATGCGAACTATTGACATTTTTAATATTTTATGCATACTAAGAACCAGCTTGCGGAATTGTCCCGCCGTAACTTAAGGTAGGGGCAGTTTCGGAGAAGGGAGTTCTTTGTCAACGAACTTTTATTCACCCGGTCAATCCAAAGGAGGATCCCAGTGAAGGCACAAGACGCCCCTGGGGATCAGGTCCAACTGCGAGTCGTACTGCGAGCCGCAAAAGTGTGCGTACCACCTATCGTGTCTCACCAGGCGCCGCACGCTTCTGATGTCGCCGCGGCTTTTGTTCGCGAGAGATACGGCCCACTCGAAGTCATGCCCGACGAAGCGGGCGAGGACGGTCAGATCCACATCGGCCGCGAGGGTAGCATCTACGATGAGCACAAGGCAGCTCCGCCCGAGAAGGGTAAGCCGCGGGAGTGCGAGCTGACCCTTGTCACCAAGCGCCTCGGCATCGCCGATCTGCCCGAGCTCGGACCGCTCCAGAAGCACATTCTGGCAGTGGATGCCTACGGCCAGGAAAAAGGGATGTTCAAGTTCGGACGGCTGGTCGAGCGCATGCGCCACGTCTATCGCTACGACGCATGGCGGATCGAGCACTGGGCGCGCCTGCTCATCGAGGCGGCGATCATGTCCGAGGCGGGGGTTACGCGCGATGTGGGCGTGGAGCCATCCGAGATCCTCGAGTGCATCCGCCATGCTTGGGAGCGGGCCAGGAAGAAGTTTTCGGATGAGGCCTGCAAAGGAGTGCAGGCCAGACTCGAAGAGCTGAACGAGGAGTCAGAGCTCGTACCGTTCGGGCTACTCTGGTGTGCCGTGGTGCTTGCCAAGATGTTCCAGCATCGTGCCGAGCGTCTGGTGCGCTTCGCACCACTCTGGCAGCAGCAGTGGGGCCGTAGCCCAGCAACGATGGGTCGGCTTGTGCGGCAGTGGCTCGTGTCGTGGCTCGAAGATGCCATCCGGGCAGAGCTTACCTATCAGGACATGTTCCTCGGAGCGCTCAAGGATGTTCAGCAGGGCCTGGTGGGGGAGGTCACCATCAGTGGCGTCCCAGTGCGGGTTGCCACGATCAGCTCGGATTCGATCCGTATCCATTCCGCGCTGACCCACGCTTACCCCAATGTCGTCGTCGTGGCGGTACGGCGTTCCGACGGTCATGTCCGGATTCACCGGCGGAAACACCACCGTCTGGTGAAGTTCAAGATGGAGTTCGTGGCGGCACAGGTCCGTGTTGGTGATCTCGGCCACCGCGGCCAGCCGGCAGTCTCGTGGGATGTTCTGGTCAGTCAGGAAGGGCCGGATGACATCTGGTTCTTCCAGCACGCGACCCAGGATATCTTCAACGGTTCGTTGACCTCTCCAGCGGCAGTGACCGTGACTGCCCTCAGTGATCAGGAGGTTCAGCGTTGTCTCGTCCGCGGTCTCGATGACCAGTGGGACGACTGGCGCTGTGCTTTCTCTCGAGAGCACAGGGAGGTTCAGCAGTTCAGGGCGGTGGGGCAGTAGTCCTGCCGTCAATGGGGGCGATGCTCGGCACCGCCCCCTTTTTTATTGATATTTTTTGCCTTATCTGATACGATAGAAATCTCGCTATGGGGAATTTTTCCAAAACCTTCATCTACGCCCTCATCGTCTTCGTCATTATCTCCGGGCTGTGGGCGCTCCTGGCCGGGCAGTTTGTCCAGCGGCGGGAGCTTTCGCTTTCCGAACTCGTCGCCAATATCAACGACGGCAAAGTGGAGAAGATCAGCGTGGAGGATGACACGCTCACCGTGCGCCTGAAGGACGGCACCGACGCCAGCTCCCGCAAGGAAGTTGAAGCCGGACTTTCCGAAACGCTGAAGAACTACGGCGTGGAACCCGCGAAGTTAAAGGATGTGACGATAGAAATGAAAGCGCTCGGCGGGGCCGCGTACTGGTTTGGGGTGCTTTTGCCGTTTTTGGCGCCGATCCTTTTGATCGGGTTTTTCATCTGGTGGACGGCCCGGCAAGTTCAGCGCGGCTCGATGCAGGCCTTTACCTTTGGCCAGTCGCGCGCGCGGCTCATTACCCCGGAGAACAGCCGCCAGCGCGTGCTCTTCAAGGATGTGGCCGGCGTGCGCGAAGCCAAGGACGAGCTTCGGGAAATAATTGATTTCCTGAAAAACCCGAAAAAATTCTTTGACATCGGCGCGCGCATCCCGCGGGGCGTGCTTTTGATGGGCGTGCCGGGCACCGGAAAAACCATGCTCGCCCGGGCCGTGGCCGGCGAGGCCAACGCGCCCTTCTTCCATATTTCCGGCTCGGAGTTCGTGGAGCTCTTCGTCGGCATCGGGGCCTCCCGCGTGCGCGATCTTTTCAAGATGGCCAAAAAATCCGCCCCGGCCATTATCTTTATTGATGAGATCGACGCCGTGGGCCGCCACCGCGGCGCGGGGCTCGGCGGCGGGCATGATGAGCGCGAGCAAACCTTGAACCAGATCCTGGTGGAGATGGATGGGTTTGAGACCAATGAATCGGTCATCATCATCGCCGCGACCAATCGGCCGGACGTGCTCGACCCGGCGCTCCTCCGGCCGGGGCGTTTTGACCGCCGCGTGGTGCTGGACCTCCCGGACATTAACGACCGCGAGGAAATTTTGAAGATACACGCCCATAACAAGATCATGGAACGGGACGCGGATCTTCGCGTTATTGCCGAGCGCACGCCGGGGTTCTCGGGCGCGGATCTTGCCAACATCATCAATGAGGCCGCCATTTTCGCCGCCCGGGCCGGGAGAAAGACCATTGCCCAGCCGGACCTTGTTTCCTCCATTGAAAAGGTAATGCTCGGCCCGGAGCGCAAAAGCCACATCCTCACGCCCAAGGAAAAGGAGATAGTGGCCTACCATGAGGCCGGGCACGCGCTCGTGGCCGCGTCGCTGAAGCACACCGACCCGGTGCATAAAATATCCATCGTGGCGCGCGGGCGCACCGGCGGCCACACCTGGAAACTTCCCTCCGAGGACCGCCATCTCTTCTCGCGTTCCTATTTTCTCGACGAGATAGCCATGATGATGGGCGGCTACGCGGCCGAGAAACTTATCTTCAGCGAGATAACGACCGGGCCGCATAACGACCTGGAGCGCGCGTCGGACATCGCGCGGGATCTGGTGACGCGCTACGGCATGTCTGACAAGCTCGGGCCGGCGGTCTTCGGCGAACGCCAGGAACTCATCTTCCTCGGGAAGGAGATCGGCTCGGAAAAAAACTACTCCGAAGAAGTAGCCCAGCTGATTGACCGCGAAGTGCGGGGCATTCTCAACGCGGGCTTGAAGCGCGCGCGGGACATTATCACTAAGCGGCGCGCCAAGCTGGAAGCCCTGGCCAAGCGCCTGATGGAAAAGGAAACCATTGAGCGCGAGGAGTTTGAAACCATGATGGTGGCGGCGTAGGAAAGAGAAGTATGGAAGTGCTTACCGTGCGCGAACTTCCCTGGGGGCGGGAGGAAATAATTTTTCAGGGGGCGAGGACGCGGGTAAAGCTCATTACCGTCCGCCCCGGCCAGAGGAATAGCTTACAGCGTCACGCCCGGCGGAGCGAATCCTGGACCGTGCTTTCGGAGAAAGGCGGCACGCTCCGCATTGGGGAGGCCGAAGTGGCCGCCGCGCACGGCGAAATGTTCATGGTGCCCCTGGGCGCGCTCCATCGCTACACCGCCCCGCCCGATGCGGAATTGAAGCTCCTCGAGATCTGGCAAGGCGAGTGCGACCAGAACGACATCGAGCGCCTGGAAGACGATTACGGGAGAGCGTAAACTCGGCCGTAGCCCACGCTTAGATCGCCAACGGAAACGCCGTGGTCATCTTTTAGAAGATGATTCGCGGCGGAGTCATCAAAACATTGTGTATAGGAGGTACCGGCCCGTAGCTCAACGGCAGAGCAGTCGCCTTATATGCGATTGGTTGGGGGTTCGAATCCCTCCGGGCCGACAGGAGAAAATTTCACTGTAGCGATTCCTGGCTTGTCCCGCACCGAGCTCTGCTCTGGTGAGGGATTCGAATCCAGGAAGGTGTATAAATTATAAATTGTCGCAAATAGCGGCGGTCGCTGCTATTTGCGACAGTGGCGCGTGCCAGTATAATAGAGCCATGGGACGGAGCATCCATCGGCGTTCGCTCGCCTATGATCTCCTGCAAGTTATCGGATATGGAGCCGTGCTGGCATCTCTTTTTATTGCGCCCAACATCGGGCAGGTGCTAAAGCCGTTCCTCAGGAGCACCCCTAGAGAGCGGCGCGATTGGGAGCGTCGGCGGGTGCGGGAAGCGCTCGCGCGGTTGCATAAACAGCGGTACGTGCGTTTTGAGCAGAAGGGGTCGGAGACCTATATCGTGGTTACGGAATACGGAAAGCAGCGGTTGAGAAAATTCGAATTTAACGCTATTACTCTGCCGCCGGAGCCACGGCGGTGGGACCGCAGGTGGCGCATCGTAATATTTGATATTCCCGAGACGAAGAAACGGCAGCGATCGATCTTCCATGATAAGCTCCAGGAGATTGGATTTCTTACTCTCCAGAAGAGCGTGTGTATCTATCCGTATCCCTGCGAGGATGAAATAGATTTTCTGGCGCAATTTCTCGATATTGATCGCCATGTTCACTGCATTGCGGCACATACGCTTGGCACGGCCGAAGGAAAGGCACGCCGGCATTTCGATCTCCTCTGATCTCTGCCGCTACCGTTGCCGGGTCCGTGGGAGATGCGCTGCTACCGCAAATAGCAGCGATCGCTGCTATTTGCGGTAGCAGCAGTTCGAGGAATTTCGAGGCATGCGGGAGGAATTTCGAGGCATGTGGCATGAAAGTACTGTTGCCGCAGGCTGTTTTTTCCGATACCATAGCTACGTCCTATGCTGGCTAAGTCCGCGTATCTCAAGGCCTCGCGCGCGAGCGACATTCCGACCCCCGGCGGTCGGCTTTTGTATCGGGCATTTGAAGTGCTCCCGGGCGCGCTCGCCTGGGCAACCATTATCGGCATATTTATCGCCAGCCGCTATGCACCCGTGTTCGCAAGTTTCTTCGTCATCGCTTTTGACATCTATTGGTTTTTCAAGACGGTGTTCCTCTCCCTGCACCTTCGTGCCGGCTATGGCATGATGCAGCGCCACCTCAAGGCCGACTGGATGGCGCGGCTCCATAACCTTAAAACTTATAACTTAGAACTTAACGCTAACAACTGGGAGGACATCCACCACCTCATTATCCTGCCCTTTTATAAGGAATCCTACGAAGTGATGCGCCTCGGCCTGGAGGCAATCTCCGCCAATACCTATCCCAGGGATCGGATGATGCTCGTGCTCGGCTGCGAGGAGCGCGCCGGTGAGGAGGCAATAGCGGCCGCGAGCCGCCTTGAACAGGAGTTTGGGAGCGTGTTTGCCAAATTCATCACCATCGTACACCCGGCCGATATCCCCGGAGAATTGCCGGGTAAAGGGTCCAATGAGACGTTCGCTACGCGAAAAGCCGTGGCCGAATTTATTGACGCGGCCGGCATTTTGCATGAGCACGTCATCGTATCGTCTTTTGACAGCGATACCATCGTGCCGCCGCAATATTTTGCCATCCTGACCTACCATTATCTCACCGCGGCTCATCCCCTCCGTTCCTCCTACCAGCCCATCCCGGTATATAACAACAACATTTGGGAGACGCCGGCGTTCTCGCGCGTGGTCGCGGTATCCGGCACCTTCTGGCAGACCATGCAGCAGGCGCGGCCCGAGCGCCTGGCCACGTTTTCGTCCCACTCCATGCCGTTAAAAGCGCTGGTGGAAATGGATTACTGGCCGGTGAATCTGGTCTCCGAGGATTCGCGCATATTCTGGCAGGCGCTCCTTTTTTACGATGGGGATTATCGCACCATTCCGCTCTATTACCCCGTATATATGGATGCCAACGTTGCCCCGACCCTGTGGCAGACGGCAAGAAACGTATACAAGCAGCAACGGCGCTGGGGCTGGGGCGTGGAGAATGTGCCCTATCTCCTTTTTGGGTTTTTAAAAAATCCGCGGATACCGCTTCGCCGCAAGCTTTATTTCTCCCTCAACCAGCTGGACGGGTTTTGGTCCTGGGCGACGAATGCGATGATCATATTTTTCCTCGGCTGGCTGCCGGTCATCGTCGGCTCAAGCGAATTCAATACGTCCCTCCTGGCCTATAACCTCCCCCGGGTGACGCGCTGGATCATGACGCTCTCCATGGTCGGGCTTATTACCTCGGCCTATATTTCCTGGCGGCTCCTGCCGCCGCGGCCGGCCGGCCGTTCCATACGGCAATATGCCTGGATGCTGCTCCAGTGGCTGCTCCTGCCGGTTACCATCATGCTCTTCGGTTCTTTCCCCGGTCTCGAAGCGCAGACACGCCTCATGCTCGGGAAATACATGGGTTTTTGGTTCACGCCCAAGTATCGGCGGGAACCAAAAACGGGCGAAAGACAGGCC
>CAYJUX010000015.1:0-5511 GCA_964373475.1 uncultured Candidatus Saccharibacteria bacterium | reverse complement strand
ATTTCGCCCCGGAATTTGCCGAGGGGGCAAATTTTTGGTTCACGCCCAAGTATCGGCGGGAACCAAAAACGGGCGAAAGACAGGCCAATGTCTTGGCCTGATTTCGCCCCGGAATTTGCCGAGGGGGCAAATTTTTGGTTCACGCCCAAGTATCGAAAAGGCCTTGAGCTGAACGCGCCGGCGATAGAACCACAAGCGGCAGATTAGTCATTCAAAATGCACCGCAGTACCAATGCGCTCTATCCGTTCGCGAAGTTCGGGGAATTTTTTAAGTTCGGGATCCTGTTGGATCAATCCCTGCGCCTCGGTCCGCGCGGCCTCCACCATTTTGATGTTTTTTAGCGCCTCCATGCCAACATCTGAAATGCCCCATTGCCGAGTGCCCGAAAGCTCGCCCGGCCCGCGGAACTGGAGGTCATATTCGGCAAGCGCAAAGCCGGTCTTTACCTCCTCCAGCGCTTTCAGGCGCCGGTTATTGGCGTTGTCCTGACCGGTGGTGAATACAAAGCAATAGGATTTTCTTGGGCCGCGGCCCACCCGGCCCCGGAATTGGTGGAGCTGTGCCAGGCCAAAGCGCTCTCCGCCCTCTATCATCATGATGGAGGCGTTCGGCACATCCACGCCGACCTCAATGACTGATGTGGAGACCAGGATATCCAGTTCGTGGTTCCTGAATTTCCGCATGACCGTTTCTTTTTCTTTTGGCAGGAGCTTACCATGCACCATGCCGACGCGGAGGTCGGGGAAAATATCTTTGGAGAGTTTTTTATATTCGGCTTTCACGGATCTTACTTCGCTCCATTCAAGTTTCTGCTGGTTTAAGGGACGAGGGGACAAAAGATCACCGGAAACCTTTGCCGCCTTTGCGGCATTTGCATCCTCAATCCTCGGGCATATCACAAACACCTGCCCGCCGCGCCGAACCTCTTCGCGAATGAATCCGTACGTCTTTTCGCGCTCGCGGGGCGGGATAACGCGCGTCTCGACGGGTTGGCGTCCGGGCGGCATCTCGTCCAGCACGGTCAGGTCAAGGTCGCCGTAGAGGGTGAGGGCGAGGGTTCGCGGGATAGGCGTCGCGCTCATGCTCAAAAAATGCGGCCGCACCGGCAGAGATGTACGCTGCGTTTTATTCTCGGTAAATCCGCGGGTAGCGAGCATAGCTCGCTGCCGTATGCCGAAGCGGTGCTGTTCGTCCACGACGGCGAAGGCGAGCTTTTTGAATTTCACGCGCTCCTCAATGAGCGCGTGCGTGCCGATGAGGATTTGTATATCGCCACTCAGGCACCAACGGAGGAGTTGAGCGCGCGAGATATGGGCGTGCGACTTCGGGTTGACCTTGGAAGGGAATTTTCTCCCCTCCGAACCGGTGAGGAGGCCGATACGGATCTTGAAGGGTTTCAGGCGCGTGATGAATTCCTCAAAGTGCTGGCGCGCCAGTATCTCGGTCGGGGCCATATAGGCGACCTGGTAGCCCGCGGCGACGACATCCAGCGCAGCGGCCGCAGCTACCAGCGTTTTCCCTGATCCCACGTCGCCTTCAAGAAGGCGCGCCATGGGATGGGGCTTTTTGAAATCCTCGAGGATCTGCCAGATGGCTTTTCGCTGGGCGTTGGTCAGCGGGAAGGGGAGCGTTCCCGTGAACCGCTGCAGGAGTTCCGCATCGGTCTTTATTCTGATGGCACGCTCCTGCTCATGCCGTTTGCGCTCGCGCTGGCGGTTCAACTGGATCAAAAAAATCTCCTCAAAGGCGAAGCGCTTCCTTGCCGCTTCGGTCTCGCCGGATGACTTCGGGAAATGGATGGCGCGCAGCGCCCGATTAAATGCCGGCAAATGGTATTTCCCGAGGATTTCTGCGGGCAGGGTTTCCGGAAGGGCACCGGAATTTTTCAGCGCGCGCTCGATCTGATAGCGGAACCAGCGCGAGGTAATGCCGTAGGTCTCAGGATAGACCGGCAGGAGGCCGCCTTTCGCAAGGCGCAGGGGCTCAGCGTCTCCCATGGGCTCAAAAAGCGGGTTTGCCATAGTAAGTCCGTTTTTCCCGCGCGTAACTTTGCCCGACAGCCGTACCCGCATGCCGGGCCTCAGCATGCCGGCGATATAGGGCTGGTTGAACCAGACGACGCTAAGAGCTCCGGTATCGTCTTGAACCACGCCTTCGGCAATGCGGAGTTTCTTCTTCCACGTTTTTTCGGCCTTCAGATGTATCACTTCAGCAATAACGGCCGCTTTCTCGCCTTCACGGAGTTCTCCAATATTTTTTTGCTCTCCCACTTCCTCATAGCGCGAGGGAAAATGAAAGAGCATGCCGCGGATGGTCTTGATGCCAAGCTTGGCCAAAGCCGAGCGCTGCCGCGGCGTGAGGCGAAGGACGGATCCTACCGGCTGCTCCAATTGCATATCCATGCACCCGTAAAATATGCATCTATAAAAACGACCGTTTTTATAGATGCCATTTCTGTTTTAGGTGTAGCTCGTTATCAATGGATTCGGCGGTGATGAACCGAACGAAAGGCCGGAGCTGGAAGAATTCAACAAGATAATCAACCTCGTTGCGGCATTCAAAGGGATGCACCAGCACGCTTTTTTGCAGTTCATGGCAGCCGAGTTGCCGCAGATGATGGCGGAGAGCATCGCGGGCTTTGTGCCGCTTCTCCGGTATATCAAATAGCACAACGCGCCATTTTTTATCCCATGAACGCGGCGGCGCGATTTTCATATCGTCGAGTTTATACGCTAACACTTTCTGTCGTCCGCTTTGGCTCAGCGTCATGGTTACTGACCCGTCCGCATTATCCTTCGTGGTGATGAGTTTTGCCTCGTAGAGCTTCCTGATGGAATTCCGCAGCGCTCTCTTGTTGATATTCGACCACTGGCGCCTAGCCGCGGATAAGATCCTGAAGGGTGATCGTGGCGATCGGGAGAGCGCCAGGAGAAAGCCGGCCGCAAGCGCGAGAAGGATTTTTTGTTGAGTTGTGCCGAGCCCTCGAGGCATTATGGATCCCCGAACTATACTATTGAACTTCAATAAATTAGGGGCTTTTTCATGATAGCACCAAATAGTGTATCTATAAAAACGGTCGTTTTTATAGATACCCATATTATGATTAAAAAGTTTTTCTTTCTCCGAAATTAAAATATGGTTCCCTTCTTCGCTAAGGGTATGGATGGGCAAGCGAGCCGATGTTTTTCTGATCGGCGCGCCCGACAGGACTTTCACCCGCCAATGTCTGCGAACGCCCTCGAGAGGAATCGAACCCCTATCTGAAGCTCCGCAAGCTTCTGTCCTATCCGTTGAACGACGAGGGCAAAATTAACGAATAGCAAAGAACGAATGACAAATGATGGAAGAAAGCGCGCTAGAACCCCAGGCGCTTGGAGAGGATGTCTATTAAAGATATTTCCTGCTCTTCCTCCGGCAGGAAGCGTAGCAGAACTTTCCGCAATTGCAAGGGGTCAAGGTCACCCAGCGGTATCTTGATATGCGGCATCATTGCTTTTTTGGAGTTCAGGAGCAGTTCCTTGAAAAGCGGCGGATCGTAATGGATCCAGAATGATGCGATGTTCTCAAATCCATAGAGCCGCCTACCGACCTCAACGCCGCGGCCGGTAACGGCGAGGCGCATCTCCCGCGGGATGCGAAAGGCGTGCGCCATGACCAGCCCTCCCGCGAGCGCCAGGAGCAGCGCGAAGAGGAAGTTCCCGAAGAAGAGGGCGACTATGCCGCCCACAATAAGGACTCCGCCGATAAGGAACTGGAGGGAGCTATCCGAGGCCGGGTCAAATTCATGGGCGGTCCACTCAAGGAGCGATGGGTGCGTATCGTCCGTGAATTCTTCCGGATGAGCGCTTGCCTCGGTCTCGAGTAATAGCTCCTCCTTCGGCGCAGGCAGGTTCGACAAGCTCACTGCGGGCAGTTCGTTTTCGGGCGTGATCCGTTTCCTCAGTTCCTCCTTCAGTTTCCGGAGATCAATGATGGGATTGACCATTCAGGAATTATACCACGGCCATGAATGGATGTGAGGCGTTCAAATATTTTTAAAATTCCAATTGGCGAGGGTGCAGGACTCGAACCTGCAAGGGCTTTCGCCCACCTGTTTTTCCCGCACAAAGCGGAAGCGGGAGGATTCGAACCTCCGATACCCTTGCGGGCATAGCAGTTTTCAGGACTGCCCCGTTCAACCACTCCGGCACGCTTCCGCTTTAAGCGGGATTGCGATTTGTCGCTGTGCTCGTCCGCTAAAGCGGGACTGCGCCGAGACAAATCGGGAACAAGACCAGCGCATGTCCCCGGGTATGGTACTGCGCTGCGCCTGCGGCGCATGCTCGTAATACCCGTCGAACGCTATTAAAACGCGTTCGACCCATTCTGCCAACCCTCCAACTGGCGGGCCACTCGGGTTAAGTACCCGCAGCATTGAGGCAGTATAAGGCTTTTTGGGTTACTTTCCCAGATAGAATTTTGAGGCCGGTGGGTCGGGCCCATCCGAGCAAAATCATTGGTACAAATCGGAGTGCGTGCCAATCGTGATAAAAATTACAACGTCACGTTCTTCTTTGAAAATTGCCCGATAATCTCCGGTCACGTTGATGCTTCGACATCCCGGGAACGCCTTCTCGACCGGATGATTATTGAGTATTGGGGCGGATTTGTTTTGCAGGAAGAGCGATACGCGATCGTAAAACGACTTTTTACTTTCGGAGACAGCTTCTTGAAATCCTTTTGGAAACGGACTTTATAGCCGATTTCCATATTTAAAGATTTTTCAGATACGCGATGGCGTCTTTTGCGCTCGTGAAGCGCGGAGAAATGTTTTTGCCGAGTTTGATATCGCGAAGTTCCCGTCGCAGCAGGCGGCGGGTTTTGGGATTAAACATCTCCTTCGGAATCACGCCTATGGTGAGTTCGCCGTCAGCGTATGCCTTTGTGGCGAACTTTAGAACAGAAGAAAAGGGTAGTCCTTCATTCTCGGCTTTTTTCATCGCGCGTTCCTTGAGTTTTTTATCGATTTTGAAGATGACCTGGGTAGTCATGGTGTATACGATTACCGAGTATTACGGACGTATATATCTTAGCTATACTGCATATATATTGCAATAGACGGGCGGCGCTGAACATCGTGGGGGTTGAGAGAGCGATTTTTTATCGTCCGCCGTGATAAAATAATGCCATGGAATGATAATATTTGTAAGCAACTGTATTGTTTGGTTCCAGCGTTCCTAACGGCGAAAGAAAATAGCCGCATGAGAGGCGGTTATTTTCGTGGCGGCGGCGAGATTCCCCTCGGCTTCGCTCGGGGCAAGCGAACCTTCGATGGGTCTGCATCCCTACCAGTTTTTAAGATTGCCGATTTATTTTCGCGGGATTCGCGAAAACCCCGGACGATTTTATTTTCACAACGGTCGCTTTTGATTGATGTTCGAACATTTTTTGATGAAAATCCTGAAAACTAATTTGGACTCGGCATGGCAAACTATTTTTCTGGGGGAATGGAATTGCCATGCCTCGACTGA
>CAYJUX010000014.1:1944-13092 GCA_964373475.1 uncultured Candidatus Saccharibacteria bacterium | reverse complement strand
CATATGGATGCTTCCACTGCAGCACGGGGATGGATGTTCGGGGCCATCGTGGCGCTTGTCCTCGGCCTGGCCGGCGGATACTGGTATGGGATGCGGGCGGGCGCGGTCAGGGAAAAGGCCGCTGAGGGATCGCGGCGGGCGGCCGCGCTTCAAGAAGCGGCCGGAGCGGTGAATCCCTTTGCCGCCACGGCCAATCCCTTTGAAAAGAATCCCGCCAATCCCTACGAAAAGGTTAAAGTAAACCCGTTCGAATAGGCTTCCCGGCTCCTCGGCCGGGAGATTTTCGTTCCCCTTAACTATGCGGTTCCATTTTATTACTGCTCTCGCCCTCGCCGGGGTACTTATCCCGGGCGCGTTCGTTTTGGCAAGTTCCCCCTTTGATATTGAATTTCCTATTCCGGAGCTGGATAGCTGCGCGGATAAAGAGGCGTGCAAGCAATATTGCGATGACTTAAGCCATAAGGACGCTTGCGTTGCATTCGGGGAAAGGCACGGCCTTATTTCCTCCGATGAGGCCGAGCGCGTCACGCAATTGCCGCCGACCGGTCCGGGCGGATGCCGCGGTGAGGCGGAGTGCCGGGCATACTGTGAGGATATTTTACATGTTGAGGAATGCGTCGCATTCGGTGAGGCCCATAACCTCATAGATGAAAAGGAGGCGGCGCAGGCGCGCGGCCTCGTGGGCCAGACCGGTCCCGGCGGATGCCGCGGCGCCAATGAGTGCCGGGCGTATTGTGATGACGCGGCGCATGGGGAAGAGTGCCTGGAATTTGCCAACCGCAAGGGCCTGATCAACGCGCGTGAATTGGAAGTGTCGCGAAGTTTGAGGGTGGAAGGCGGCCCGGGCGGTTGCAGGACGCCGGATACATGCCGCGCCTACTGTCAGGATCCGGCCCATTTGAGCGAATGCGCCGACTCGGCAGTTGCGCATGGCCTTTTGGGCACCGAGGAGGCAGTGCGTATTAAGAAACAGCATATTGCCGAAGGTCCGGGCGGATGCAACGGCCCCGGGGAATGCCGCGCCTACTGCGCCGATAGCGCCCACCAGGAGGAATGCATCAGCTTCGGGGAGAAGAACGGACTCATGTCTTCGGAGGAAGTTCGAAGAGCGCGAATCCTTTTCGGAAAACCCGGGCCGGGTGGGTGCCGCGGCGAGGCATGCCGGGCGTATTGCGAGACATCAGAACATGTGGATGAGTGCACCGCCTTTGCCGAGCAGTCCGGCGTGCTCCCGGCCGCAGAATTGGAGCGCGCCAAAAAATTCCAGAAAATATCACTGGAGGGCGGCCCGGGCGGATGCAAAGGGCAGGAATGTAAAACATACTGCGAGGACCCGGCCCGCCAAAGCGAATGCTTTGATTTTGCCAAGGAGAAGGGCTTGATCCGGCCGGAGGAGGCGCGGCAATTTGAGACCACGCAGAAACTCCAGTCCACCATAGCGAGATCCGGCGGCCCCGGCGGCTGCAAGGGCCCGGAGGAATGCCGAGCATACTGTACGGATGCGGCGCGGGCTGAAGAGTGCGTTGCCTTTGGCGTTGCCCATGGCGGCCTGCCCGAGGCCGAGGTGCGGGAAAAATTGAAAGAATTTTCAGAGCGCCGCCTGGAGGCGGAAGGCGAATTCCGGCCGGCCAAGGACTTCCGCCGCATGGGCGCGCAAACGCAGAGGCGATTTGAGGAATTCAAACTGCTGGAGCGGGAATTCCGCGGCAAGGGTCCGGCAGAGGAGCCGGGGGGATTCGGCCAGCTGCCGGCTATTGGCATACGGGTGCCCGACGGGCAAGCCCAGGGCGCTCCATCCGGAACTATTGGTCCTGGCGGGTGCGCCTCCCCCGCCGAGTGCATTCGCTACTGTGCTGAGCACAAGGGAGAGTGCTTCGGCCCTTCGGGCGGGCGCCCGGACGAGGGCAATGCTTCCCCGGCAGTGGGCGGGTCATTGGAGGGGGATACGCCCCAGCTTCGCCGCGATCTTATCCATGCGGTGAAGCCCGGTGAATTCCCGGAGAATTTTGAAAAACTCCCGCCAGGCGAGCGCAGGGAATTATTCCGTCAGAAGTTCGAGACGCCGCGTCCTCCCGAAGGAAGTAGTGAAGGAAGTGAAGGCGAGCGGGGGACCCTTCCCGGTCGCCCCGGCGAATTTCCCGGCCGGCCGCCGCAGCAATTTCCCGGGCGCACCGGCTCCGGCGAGCCCGCGCCATTTCCCGGCCGGCCGAATGAGTTCCCGGCAAGATCGCCCGAAGCGTTCCCGGGCCGCGCCCCGTTCGGAGAAAAACGCGAGCCCGCACGGCCAGAGACCGGAGCGCCATCTTTTGAAGGCGTGAAGCCGCTGCCAGGCATTTTGCATCCCTTTCCGTCGGAAAGTCCGCTCAAAATAGAGCCGTTCCGCGCACCGGAGGGTAATACCAGTGGCTCTTTCCCGCCGCCAACCGACGGAACATTCAGTCAGCCAAGCCCGCCCAAAGAGCCATTCGCACCGGCCCCCACTTTTGCGCCTCCGCCAGTTTTCTCGCCTCCGCCTCCGCCCGCGTTTGTTGCGCCGCCTCCGCCGACCGGCGGATTTACGCCTCCAGCCGGAGGGACCTTCACGCCGCCGCCATCCTTCTGAACCTGAACCCATATAGGGTCCTTCCGGTCCGCATCGTGAGCCCGCCTAAGTTTTCCTCCGGAAAATTTAGGCGGGCGTTTGCGTTCGGCGCGTGAACGGGATATGGTATAATGCAATTTACGGCCTCATGACTCGGATCCGGTTCAGTGCAGTGCTCATACTTTTCCTCGGCGCGTTCGCCGGTTTTTTTGCGCTTGCCGGCCAATTCCCGGGATTGAAAGCCATGCCCGGCCTGGGATGGACCTATCAGCCCTACCGCCTGGGTCTTGATCTCGTGGGCGGGACGCACCTCCTCTATCGCGCCGATTTTTCAAATTTTCAGGGAGCGTCCAAAGGCGAGGCCATGGGGGGTCTGCGCGATGTTGTGGAGCGGCGGGTGAACCTCTTTGGCGTTACCGAGCCCTTGGTGCAAGTGG
The DNA here is from genome assembly GCA_964373475.1 of uncultured Candidatus Saccharibacteria bacterium. Lineage (GTDB taxonomy): Bacteria > Patescibacteriota > Minisyncoccia > Sungbacterales > SURF-37 > JACQMJ01. The sequence goes on along the minus strand of CAYJUX010000014.1, from coordinate 10,074 downwards.
AGACAGCGGGCGATGAATACCGCCTGATCGTGGAGCTGGCCGGTATCAAGGATATCCGCCAGGCCATCCAGCTTATCGGCGAGACGCCGTTCCTGGAGTTCCGGGAGGCGCGGGCGGCGGAGGAGACCCAAGCTATCCTGGCCGCGAGAGAAAAGGGCGAGCGCATTGCCGAAGACCCGTACTTTGCCCCCGCTGAACTTACCGGCCGCTACCTGGAGCATGCCGAGCTGCAGTTCGACCCCACCACGAATACGCCCTTGATCGGCGTTACCTTCAACGACGACGGCGCCAAACTTTTTGAGGACATCACCGGTCGGAATATCGGGAAGCCCCTCGGCATTTATCTGGATGGCGTGCTCCTCTCCGCGCCCGTGGTGAACGAGGAAATTTCAGGGGGCAAGGCCCAAATATCGGGGCAGTTCACCCTCCGCGAGGCCCGCGAGCTCGCTTCGCGCCTCAATTCCGGCGCCCTGCCGGTCCCCATAACCCTTATCAATCAGCAGTCGGTGGAAGCGTCCTTAGGGAAGGAGTCCCTGGCCAAGAGCTTGGCGGCCGCGCTCATCGGATTTGTCGCGGTCGCCGTATTCATGGTGGCGTGGTATCGCCTGCCGGGACTGCTCGCCGTGGCCGCGCTTATCATCTATGCCGCGCTGGTACTCTCCATTTTTAAATTGATCCCGGTAACCCTCAGTGCGGCGGGCATTGCCGGCTTTGTGCTTTCGGTCGGCATGGCTGTGGATGCCAATGTCTTGATCTTTGAGCGCATGAAGGAGGAGCTTCGGGCCGGCCGGGCGCTGGGCGAGGCCATTCCCGAGGGCTTTGCCCGCGCCTGGACCTCCATCCGCGATTCAAATGTTTCCTCCCTCATCACCGCGGCCATACTCTACTGGCTCGGCACCAGCGTGGTGAAGGGATTTGCGCTCACGCTGGGCATCGGCATCATTATTTCCATGTTCTCCGCCATCTCGGTTTCCCGGACATTCCTTTTCGCGGCGGCCACGCCCAGATTGGCGCGGTATCGGGCTTTGTTTTTAAGCGGCCTCGCTCGATGAAATTCCAAATTTCAAGCACCAAATCACAAACAACATTTGTGATTTGTGATTTGTGATTTGGGATTTTATTCCCATGAATATTATTCGCCACCGAAAAATATTCTATATCTTCTCCGCGGTCCTGCTTGCCGCAAGCGTTGCCGCCATCGCCGTCTGGGGGCTAACGCTCGGCATTGACTTTACCGGGGGATCGCTCCTGGAGGTGGAGTTCCTTGCCTCGCGCCCCACCGTCCCTGAACTGGAGAGAGCCGCTGGCTCCTTGGATCTTGGCGAAATACGATTCCAGCCCATCGGCGAGCGGGGTCTCCTCATCCGGCTCCGCCACATTTCTGAGGCCGAACATCAGGCCGTGCTGCTTGCCCTGAGGGCTTCGACTGAGCTCAGCCGAATGTCCCGAGCCGAAGGGCTCGCCCTCAGTCCCGCGGGAAGCGGGATCGAAGGGGTCGCGCTGGATCCGCTCGGGGGAGGAGCTATCGAGAAGCGCTTTAATACCGTAGGGCCGACCATTGGCCGGGAGCTTGCCCAAAGGTCACTCCTCGCGATCGGGCTCGTTATCCTGCTTATTGTTTCCTATATCGCCTGGGTTTTTCGGAAAGTATCGGCTCCGGTCGCCCTCGGGCGTCCCGCCGGGCTGGCCTCTTGGAAATACGGCCTGGTTACCGTGGTAGCCCTCATCCATGATATCCTCATTCCCGCTGGTATTTTTGCGATCTACGGGCGTTTTGCCGGCTACGAGGTAGATACCCTTTTCGTGACCGCCCTCTTGACAATATTGGGCTTCTCGGTGCACGATACCATAGTGGTCTTTGACCGCATTCGGGAGAACCTCCGGAAGCAAGTTCTCGGGGAAGATTTTGAAGCCGTGGTGAATGCCAGCATCACCCAAACCTTTGGCCGCTCGCTGAATACTTCCCTGACCGTGGTGTTGGCGCTCCTCGGCGTCTACCTCTTCGGGGGTGAGACGACGCGGGTCTTCGCACTGACCCTTATCATCGGTATCATTATTGGGACGTACTCCTCTATCTTTATCGCCAGCCCCCTCCTGGTGAGCTGGCATAGCCTGAGATCAAAAGGTAAATATCAAAATGCAAAATGACAGATCAAAATCTAAAATTTTCCGCAACGCGGAATACTAAAATTTTTCATTTTGATTTTTACATTTTAAGTTCATGAAAAAGTTATCCCTTCCCACCCATCCCAAAGAGGCAGCCGCAAAGGCATTGAAGCTCCTGCCGGCCCCGCGGCTGCGCGAGGTCGTGGAGCGCCGTTTTGGATTGAGGGGGAAAGAACCGGAAACGCTGGAAGCCATCGGCCAGTCCTTCGGCGTCACGCGCGAGCGCATCCGCCAGATAGAGGAGGATGGCTTAAAGCACATTGCCAAGCCCGAGGCGGCCGCCCTCCTCCAGCCGGTGCTGGCTTCCCTGGAGAAACACTTTGAAGATCACGGCCATGTGTTTGAGGAGTCAAAATTACTCGCCTCGGTGGCCGAGCCGCGTTTCCACAGCCACATTTACTTTCTGCTCACGGTCGGCAAGCCCTTTCGCCGGCGCGTGGAAGACGACACCTGGCATGATCGCTGGTTTACCAAGGAGGAGGCCGTAAAAGCGGCCGAGACCATCATGGCCCGTACCGCCGGGGAGCTGGCCGATGTGAAGAAGCCCGTTCCGGCTTCCGAGCTTTTCAGGATATTGAAGGCCGAGGCCAAGGAAGTCCTTGGCGCCGTTCCCTCTAATCCCGATCTTCTGGAGTCCTATCTTTCCATTTCCAAGCTCATCAAGCAGAATCCTTATGGCGAGTTCGGCTTGGTATCATGGCCGACTATCCGTCCGCGGGGCGTGCGGGATAAGGCCTACGCGGTTTTGAGCCGTGCCGTGAGGCCAATGCACTTCCGTGAAGTGGCCAGCACCATTTCAAGATCCGGCTGGTCCTCAAAAAAGGCGCATCCGCAGACGGTGCATAATGAACTCATCAAGGACCCCCGTTTCGTCCTGGTGGGGCGGGGGCTCTACGCATTGGCCGAATGGGGCTATGTCCCGGGCACGGTTTCCGATGTCATTGTCTCGCTCTTAAAAACGGCTCGAAAGCCCCTCTCCAAGGAAGCCATTGCCAAGCGGGTCCTGGAAACGCGCCTGGTGAAGCCGAACACCGTGTTTTTAAACCTCCAGAACCGCAACCTCTTTAAGCGCACCGAGGACGGCTACCAACTGGCCTAACGGAAACCCTAAGTCCTAATTCCTAAATTCTAAACAAGTTCCAAGTTCCAATTTCCCAAACGACGCGGTTGTTTAGGCTTTGGACATTATGGTTTGTCTAGGATTTTGAGCTTAGGATTTAGGGTTTTTTGCGCTACACTGGTGATATGTCGGCCTTTGACCTCCTGTCCAATCAGTTCGCCATTCTCTGGGCGCTCATCGCCAATACTTGGTGGCTATGGGTTCCGCCGCTCCTCGGCATCGCGGGCTGGGATCTTTGGAAATATTATCTCAAAGTCCGCTACTCCAAGAACCTGGAGTGGATGACGCTGGAAGTGCGCCTCCCGCGGGACATTTCCAAGACCCCCGAGGCCATGGAGCAGGTATTCGCCGGGCTCCAGACCATGTTCTGGGAGTTTGACCCGTGGGAAAAATACTGGCTCGGGCTGCAGCACGATCATCTCTCTTTTGAGATCGCCTCGTTCGCCGGAGAGACGCGCTTCTACATCCGATTGCCGGTGTTTTATAAAAATCTCATAGAATCCCAGATCTACGCCCAGTATCCGGAGGTGGAAATAGTTGCAGTGGAGGATTACATGAACCGCCTCCCATCCGGGGCGCCGGATAGGGAGTGGAATTTTTTCGGCCTGGAATTCAAGCTGGAAAAACCGGATGGATACCCCATCCGCACCTACCGCGAGGTACTTTCTTTTACCGCCGCCGCGGAAGAATTTGAAAAAGTAGACCCGCTCTCCTCCATGATAGAACTTTTCGGGAGGATCGGGCCGGGGGAGCACATGGCACTGCACCTCCTCATCCGGCCGGTGCGGACTGATAAGTGGGTCAAGGATGCCGAGGCGCTGGTAAATAAGCTCATCGGCAAAAAAGTCGCGCCGCCCAAGGGGAAAATTGGCAAGGCATTGGAGCCGCTCGAGCCCCTGACCACCGGCTGGGGGGAGGCCGTAAAGCCGCTCTTCGGCCTGTCCTCCGAGGAGGGCCCGCCGAAGAAGAAAGAGGAAGCCAAGGGGGAGTCCATGATGCTGCATCTCTCGCCGGGCACGAGGGATATCGTGACAGCCATTGAGCGGAATATCTTGAAGCCCGGTTTTGAGGTCGTGGTGCGCTTCATGTACATGGCCCGGCGGGATATTTTTTCCTTCTCGCACCTGAACTCCTTCGTCGGCGCCTTAAAAACCTACAATACGCACACCATGAACGGGTTTAAGGTCAACGGGCCGACTATTTCGTCAACGGTGGCATGGTGGCTACCCGAGTTCATGACCCGGGCAAAGAAGCGCCACAAGATGCTCCTTTTCTACTATTACTATCGTATCCGAAAGCCATTCGTGGATACCTGGAGCTTGAAGTCGACGCCCATTATTCTGAACACCGAGGAACTGGCCACCATTTATCATTACCCCGGCGCCACGGCCAAAGCCCCGCTTCTCCCGCGTATTGACGTCAAGCGCTCCGAACCGCCATCAACATTGCCCGTGGGGTGACGCATTTGTCCCTGCGGCCACGATGTGCGGCGACAAATGCGTTATCCTGAGGAGCGCTTTTCACCCGTCATCCTGACCCTGAGCGTAGCGAAGGGGAAGGATCTCAACATGGAACGCCAGTACTACGTCTATATCGCCACAAATAGGGTAAACACCGTGCTGTATACTGGCGTAACAAATAATTTGGAGAAACGGATGTATGCGCATAAGCAAAAATTAATGCCGGGATTCACGGCGCGATACAATGTGAACAAACTTGTATACTATGCATCCTTTCCCACTGCGCTTGAAGCCATTGCCGCCGAGAAGAAAGTCAAAGGATGGCTTCGAAGAAAGAAGATCGCATTGATCGAAAGCATGAATGCGAAGTGGGAAGATCTTTCCTTGCTATCGCCCTGAGCCCTTCGTCATTCTGAGCCACCGGAGGCGGCGAAGGATCTCAGGGTAAACTCCGCAAAGGATCTCCGAGGTCTTTCGGTCGTTTCACTCCCTCAGGATGACATTCACTGAAAGAAAAACCCCGACCGGTGCTGCGTGGTCGGGGGGAGCGAAAGAGGCGGGCGGCATGTCGGCTTACGGCGACCCGCCGAGCGAACTGCGGGGCGGCAGGAAACGGTGACCCTCGAAGTCGAGCAGGCCAAGCTCTGCGCCGAAGCCGAGGATGAATCCGATGATAGCGAACCACAGGAGGATCCGGAACCGCATTTGTCCGGAAAGGCGCATGCGTTCTCCTCTTTGGGGTTATAGGCCAAGTGGCCTGAATGAATTATAATACTTTTAAATATTTAGTCAAGATGGCCGATCTGCCGCGGGAAAACGACATCAACTTTTACGCCGAGACCAACTTTCGCGGCCAGCGAAAGAAATTCGGCATTAAGCGCCAAGACCGCAGGAAGCACGTCTACATCATCGGCAAGACCGGCATGGGGAAGTCCACGGTGCTGGAAAACATGACCATCCAGGATATCCAGGCCGGCCGGGGCGTGGCCGTGGTGGACCCGCATGGAGAATACGCCGAGAAGGTGCTCGACTTCATACCGCCCGAGCGTGTGGACGATGTTATCTATTTCAATCCGGCGGATACCGAGTTCCCGCTGGCCTTCAATATCATGGAAAAGGTGGGCGAGGATCAGCGCCACCTCGTCTCCTCCGGTCTCCTCGGGGTTTTCAAAAAGATATTCGGGCCGGACGTGTGGTCGGCGCGCATGGAGTACCTCCTGGCCAACGCCATTTTGGCGCTCCTGGAAATTCCCGGCGCAACGCTTCTTTCCGTCAACCGCATGTTCGGTGAAAAAGAATTTAGGAAGCGCATTGTCTCGGCGCTCACGGATCCGGTCATAAGAGGGTTCTGGGAGAACGAATTTGCCAAGTATCCCGAGCAGTACATGCGCGAAGCCGTGGCCGCCATCCAGAACAAAATCGGCCAGTTCTCCGGGAACCCGCTCATCCGGAACGTCATCGGCCAGCCCGAGACCTCCTTTGATATCCGCCGCATCATGGATGAGGAGAAAATTCTCATCATCAATCTCGCCAAGGGGAGAGTCGGCGAGGAAAATTCGCGGCTACTCGGCGCAATGATGGTAACGAAGCTCTACCTGACGGCCATGAGCCGCGTGGACATTCCCGAGCCCGAGCGCAAGGACTTCTATCTCTACGTGGATGAGTTCCAGAACTTCGCGACCGAGTCCTTCGCCAATATCCTTTCCGAGGCGCGGAAGTACCGCCTGAACCTCACGGTGGCCCATCAGTATGTCTTTCAGATGGAGGAGATGGTCCAGCACGCCGTTTTCGGCAACGTCGGCACCATGGTCGTTTTTCGCGTCGGCGGCGAGGATGCCGAACTTTTGGAAAAAGAATTCATGCCGGAATTCACCCAGCAGGACCTCGTGAACCTCGGGTTCAAACAGATCTATACCAAGCTCATGATAGACGGCATAACCTCTAGGCCCTTTTCAGCTGAAACCATTCCGCCCTTTCCCCGCCCGGCTGAGTCCTCCCGGGATCTCATTATCAAAACATCACGCGAGCGCTATGGAACGCCGCGGACAGTGGTGGAGGATAATATCCGGAGTTTCACCATGGGGATCAGTGCTCCTGCCATCGGAATAGCGGTTGCCCCGGAGGATGGGCGAGCCGCGTCCGGCGGCGTTTCGTCCGATCGACCGGCGGCTGGGCAGAACCGGCCCGCCGCAGGCGAGGCGCGCTCCCTGCGCCCGATGTATGAGGCGGTCTGCGCCGTGGATGGGAAGAAAATACTTGTTCCCTTCAAGCCGGATGGCTCGCGTCCGGTCTACTGCGAGGAGCATATGGATATGATAAAATTTCGCTCCAAGGGTGCCCCCCGGAGCGAACCGCCGGCCCCAGGGAGACCGGGACCGCAGGAGCGCGGCTTGCACGGCCAGCACGCCGGAGGCGAGGCACGCCCTGGGCGGCCCGCCGGGCGCTCCATCCCTTTGAACGCGCTTCGGCCGGGCAGTCGGGGCGAAAATAACCCGCGTCCACCTGCCCCCCGCCCGGCGCCTTCTCCCGAGAGAAAGGAGGCCCATCTTTCCGAACTCCGCCGGGCTCTGGAAGAATCGCTCCGCGCTGATCCCAAGCCATCGGCAGTGGAACCGCCGTCTCCGCCGAGAGAGCCGCAAGAAAGCGTGCCCAAGGTGCTGGCGCCCGGAGAAACGATAAGGTTTGATTAACACGAATCGTTACAAATTGTCCGGCGAATAATACGAATACGCATCCGTATTTTTATTATTCGTAAAGCTATTCGTATTGATTAGTATTTATGCTTTCTCGACGCGCTCGGCGTATTTTCCGGTTTCGGTATTCACGCGGATGATGTCCCCTTCGTTCACGAAGAGGGGGGTTTGGATTTTCGCGCCGGTTTCCAGCGTAACGGTTTTCGTGCCGCCGGTCGCGGTATCGCCCTTGATGCCTGGCGGAGCTTCGGCAATTTTAAGATCCATTTTGATAGGCACGCTGATAGTTACCGGCGTGCCTCCAAGGAAGAGCGCGCTCACGGAAGTTTGCGGCTTCAGCCACTTAGCGGCATCGCCGATCGCGGATGCCGTGAGCGTGAAGCGCTCGCTGGGATTTAGTGGCGCTACGAATACGTACTCGCTGCGGCTTACCCCGTTAGAAGTTTTACCTCTGACGGGATGCGCGTAGAGAAATGTCAGCTCGCGCTTTTCCACATCGGCTTCGGCGAATGCATCCGAGGGCTTGAAGTTCCGGGAAAACACCTGGCCGGTGAGGAGGTTTTTGATCTTCGTCTGCAGTGATGATCCGCCGCGGCCCATGTGCAGGTGCTTTACCTCCAGCAATTGGAAAGGCGCGCCGTCCATCAGGACGACCATTTTATTCTTGAGGTCGTTTATGGTGAGCATGAGA
>CAYJUX010000014.1:0-1844 GCA_964373475.1 uncultured Candidatus Saccharibacteria bacterium | reverse complement strand
CTGCTCGCTTTCAGCTTGCAGACAAACAAATAAAAAAAGAGGGCTTGTTGTCCTGCATACGCGTGTACGCCGCACTCCAGAGCCCTCCCGCGAGCTCTGCAAGTGGTGAGTTCAAATGAACCGACCTGCATCTCGCGTGAACCTCCCCGCAGGCTCTTCCTGTGGGAAAGATTTTTACTAAAGGTGCTTACCGTACTGAACGAGCTTACGAGCAGAAAAGTGATTGGTGGTTTCGCTCGGGCGCGAGCTTGCGCAGTGCACGGAACCAATCCTACGGGAAAGTCTATTTCCATACTATCCTCAGGCAATTAACAGTTCAAATTGAGTTATGCACATAGGGCATTGACCTATCCACCGAGCAGACTATACTAGGTGTAGGCGGTATATGCAGCATATGCAGGATACCGCGTGGGGAAGGAAAAACCGGCATTTTATGCCCGGAAGGTCTACCCCAAAGAGTTATCCACAGAGTATATAAAAGACCCCCGGCATTGCCGGGGGTCTTTTTGTTTTTCGCTTAGCGGATCCACTAATGGAAGAAAGAAAGATATATCGCCTGGTCGACCTCACGAAGCGACTGGACCGCGATAAGACAACTCTCCTGCGCTGGGAAGCTGCAGGAAAAATCCCGAAAGCTCGGCGGGACACCAGGGGCTGGCGCTACTACACGCCGGAGGATTTAGAATTTATTATTCGATTCGCCGAAGCGAATCTCTTTTTCCATGGAGATGGCGGCTCCGCGGCGGCAACGCTCGCGAGGACTTCGTCCCCGCAAGCGCCGTCAAACGGCCCGCGCGCGGTGACCGCGAATATTCGGAAGTTCTGGTCGTTTTTTGCCTGTGTCGCGTTTTTCGTACTCCTGCCGCTCTGGAGCCAGGCGGCATTGAAGTCGTTCGCCACCGAATTTGAAATTCCTGAAATACATTTCAGAGATCCTTTCATTTCGCGCCCGAAAGCTCTCAAGCGTGATCCGGTGATCGCCGCCGCTTTCGCGGCGCTGCGCCGGAAGTGGCAACAGGTCCCGCCGTCGCCCGTAAAACCCCGACGCGAGTTCTCGTTCCGCGTGGCACCGGTCATCGCCCATGTGTACTCGTCCTTCGCGGCATTGACCGTTATTCCCGAGATCCATGTCACTGAACCTACCCGCGTTTTTTCTCCGGTCCGCGACTCGGCGTTCCGGCAACTGCTCAGTGGTATCGCCCGCTCGCCGCTCGCTATCATCGCGCTGGTTCGCGAGGGGTTCGTCGCTGCCATCGCCGGTACCGCATCACTGCTCGCCGCAGTGGATCGCACACCGACGGCTATCCCCGCGACCGGCGCGGCCATCCCCGCCATTACCGCGGTCCCGGCTTCGCCCCAGCTGAGCGGAACCACAGAAACGCCAGTGCCGGCACCGGTGGTCCTGGAGATCATCCGCGAGGTCCCCGCCCCGTCACCTTCCCCCTTTCCCTTTGCCACCTCTACCGCTTGGGAATCCCGCTTCTCCAAAGTCATCACCGACATTGCCAACCTCTGGACGGCGCTCGACGGCAAGCCGGGCTTCACCGCCCTTGCCCACTCCAACGCCATTGACCAGCTCTCCGGCGTCACCTTTGTGGCCAACAGCAACAACGCCTTCAATCTCACCGATGCCGATATCCCCGACACTCTCACCGCCACCAATTACCTCCTCACCTCCGGCGGCTCCCTATCCGGCGCTATCTCCGGCACCTCCGGCTCCTTTTCCGGCTCGGTCTATGCTTCCTCCACCCTCCAGGCTACCGGCAACATCCTGGGCTATGCCGCATTGGGCATCGGGACGACCTCGCCCGGTTCCCTGCTGGCGGTCAACGGCCCGGCCATCT
>CAYJUX010000013.1:9602-13763 GCA_964373475.1 uncultured Candidatus Saccharibacteria bacterium | reverse complement strand
AGCGCGCGGTCAAACTCGAGAACGGTCGCCCGGATAATTTTTGCCGCGCGCTCGGTCAGCAATCTCCGATCAAACATGGCATTGCCGTAATGGAGGAGCTCGTTTAAGATGGCCAGCGCCTTTGGGGTATTTAAGTCATCGGCCAGGGCGGCGCGAAATTGCCTCTCGGCCAGCGCAATGACTTTCATGGTCTCGCCCTCGTCCTTCAGCGAGCCGCCATATGGCCCACGGCCAATGCGCGCCATGGTGTTTTCGAGGCCGGCGCGTCCTTTCCGCGCCGCCGCAAGCGCTTTCCAGGTGAAATTCAATTGCGTCCGGTAGTGCGCGCCGAGGACGAAATAGCGAAAATCAAGCGGGTCAAATCCGCGCTTTTCAATAGCGGAAAGCGTGTGGAAGTTGCCAAGGGACTTTGACATTTTTTTCCCGTCCACCATCAGGTGCTCGCCTTCAATAAAGTAGCGGACAAAGGGCTTGCCTGTGGCGCCCTCGGACTGCGCTATTTCATCCTCGTGGTGCGGGAAGAGGAGGTCCACGCCGCCGGCATGGATGTCAAAAGTGGGACCCAGGTATTTCATGGCCATGGCCGAGCACTCGATGTGCCAGCCCGGCCGGCCGCGGCCGAAGGGCGCGGGCCAGGAGGGTTCGCCCGGTCTCTCTAATTTCCAGAGGGCGAAATCCCGCGCCTCATTCTTGGAGTACTCATCAGCGGCAATGCGCGCGCCTGTTTTCAGCTGTTGTTTTTTCAATTGTGAGAGTTTTCCGTAGGGCTTGAATTTTGCAATGGAGAAATAGACGCCGTCGGCGGCGCGGTAGGCGAGTTTTTTTTGGAGCAGGGCGGAGATAAGGCGCACCATCTCGGGGATGTGGGCGGTTGCGCGGGGATACTTCCAGGCCGGGAGGATGCCGAGCCGTTTCACGTCCCGGAAGAACTCGCGGCTGTAGAATCCCGTAAAGGTCTTCAGCGTTTGTCCTTTGGCCTTTGCCCCTTTAATGGTCTTGTCGTCCACGTCGGTAAGGTTCATGACGTGGCGCACGCGGTAGCCCTCGCGCTCAAGCGTGCGGCGCAATATGTCCTCGAAGAGGTAGGTCCGAAGGTTCCCGATGTGGGCGTAGCCATAGACCGTCGGCCCGCAGGTATAAAGGCCAGCCCTTCCGGGGCGGAGCGGCTTAAATATCTCCTTCTTTCTTGAGAGGTAGTTATAGAGTCGGAGCATTTGCTTTACGGATTACGGATCTTTACGGATATACGGATCCGTATATCCGTAGTGATCGGTAATCCGTAAAATTTAGAGCCATCGTTTGCGCTTGAAGACCATGAACATGCCGGCCACGGCCAGGAGCATCAGGGCAACGATTATCCAGAAATCGTAGCGGTGGCCGACAATGGGGGTGGCCACGGTAGCCATGGAGAAGAGCTGGGCGAAAAGGACGAGCGGGAAGGTGACGAAAGCCATGATGGCGAGGATGCGCATGGATTCGTTCTGCTTGATGTTGAGCACGGTCACATTGTTGTCATAGAGCGCATCAATAGCTTCCTTGGAGTTCTCCAGCAGGTTCCAGACCTTCTGGTATTCGCCGATGAGTTCATGGAAAAACGGCTTGGCTGGGGGACCATAGAGAATACTGCCTTGAACGGCCAGCGTTTCGAGCGCCACTTGCTGGGGCTTTAATGAGCGGCGAAAATCGATCAGGTCGCGGCGGACGAAAGAGAGCTCCTCAATAAGCGTTTCCTCCTCGTGCTCGTTAGAAAAAACCCGTTCCTCAATGCGGTTGATGTGCTCCTGGATATGGTCTAGTTCGCGGAGGGCGAAAGTATAGAGCTCCTTCAGGGCGTAAAAGAAGAGATGGGCCGGGGTCCTGGAGGCGAATGCCTCGGCCGAGGAGCGTTCAATACTGCATTTTTTGAAGAACTCATCCAGCGGACGGATCGGCTCGTACGTGACCGTGATGAGCTCGCCCTTGGTCAGGATGAAATCCACTTCGCGGGGGTAGGTCTTTTTTTCCCGCTCATTAAACATGGGGAAGTGGAGCACGACATAAAGATAGGAGTCATAGCGATCAACCCTTGGCCGCATCGTGGCCCGGCCGAGCTCTTCCAATACAATGGGGTGGGGACGGAAGTGGTTATCCAGCCATTTCAGGTCCGCTCCGGACGGCTTATGGATGTGATGCCACTCCAGGGTTTTGGTCTTCAGGGTTTGCATAACGAGGATGTTTATGTATCATCATAGCAGGAAGCGCACTGGCGCGAAATGGCGCGCAGGAGCGCAGTCCAACCGACGAGAAGGAGGAGTGGCTATGGGGTGGGTGATGGAGTTCGCCCGGGGTTACTGGAGAGCGATACGCGGTCTGGTTCTTGCCCCGCCGCCGATGACGTATGATCAGTTCCTCGCGGCACTCCGCGCGACGCCGCGCACCTGGCAGGTCTTAAAGAAGGGCCGGGTGCCTATGTGGATCCGCTTCGAAGAAGGCGGCTGCCCGCTCACGAAGGTCTGCGAGCAGGTCACCGGTCGGCTGTACTCCACTAGCCGGTATATGGCGGCAGCCGAAAGGATGGGGCTCCCCAAGAGCATCGCCCGCAAGGTCTGGCGGGCGGCCGACAATTGGAGAATGCAAGACCCGGGGGTGCGCCGCGATCTCCTCGTGGCCACCGGCCTCCTCACCGATCCGCTCGACGCCGCGCTTGCCAAGCTCATCGCCGAGGGCGTCCCTGCTGAGCCCGCCGGGAAAGAGCTCGTCGCCGTCTAGTTCGCAGTACCGTCCGCGCCGCCGCGGACGGCTTTTAAAAAACCTTTGCGCCTTTTGTCCCCTTTGAAGCATTTGCAACTTCCCATTAGCACTCTTGACGCTTGACTGCTAATTCGGATATAGTGCCCTTACCATGCCCTTTGAGCTTAGCGAACGGCAAAAATCCGTATTAGGCGCGCTCGTCCGGGAGTATGTGGCCACGGCCGAGCCGGTGGCGTCTTCGGAGCTTGTCCGGAAGTACCGCCTGCCCTATAGCCCGGCTACGGTGCGAAATGAGCTTTTGGCTTTGGATGAGGCCGGTTTTCTCATCCAGCCCCATACTTCGGCCGGCCGCATTCCGACGGACAAGGGCTACCGCCTCTATATCAACCATCTCCATGACGGGGATGGGTCCGCCCCCACGCCAAAAAATTTGATGTCGGGGCAAGCCGGACGGGCAGGGGAGAAGGAGCAACTGGAGAAAGCGCGGGAATGCAATGACCCGGCGGAATTCTTGAAATATTCCAGCCGCCTCCTGGCCCAGCTGACGCGAAAGTTCGTGGTAGTCGGTTTCCCGGATGAGGAGCTGTTCTATCGCTCCGGCATTCATGAGGTGATGCAGGAGCCGGAGTTTTCCGACCTCCATCTGATGCAGGAGTTCGGCGCGCTGATGGATACCATTGAGGATGAGCTCATGGGGCGGCTTGATCTTGAGGCGCTGGATGAGCCCCGAACATTCATCGGCACCGAAAACCCCATTCGCATCGCGCGCCACTACGGTATGATCGTATCCTCGCTGGCTACGCCCTTTCGGCGGGAAAGCATTATCGCCCTCATTGGGCCCAAGCGCATGGATTATGAGCACGACATCGCGCTCCTGCGGCATTTTCGGGAACTATTGAACGCCTAGAACATGGAAAAAAAAGAGAAAATAGAAAATGGCGATGATATGGAAATGGTTCCGGATGAGGAGACGGCCGGGGCTGATGCCGCCCTGAGGGTAAAAAAGCTCCGCGAAGAGCTGAAACAGTGCGGCGCGGAGAAACGGGAGTATCTGGAAGGATGGCAGAGAGCCAAAGCCGACCTCATTAATTACAAAAAGGACGAGGCGCGGCGGTTCGGTGAACTGGTGCAATTCGCCGCCGAGGGGATCATTGCCGAAGTAGTGGGGGTGCTTGATAGTTTTGACCTCGCGCTCCAGCACGAGATGCCGAAGGATGTGGAGAAGGGGGTCGTTCTCATCCGTTCCCAACTGGAGGATATTTTGCGGCGGCGGGGCCTGGAAACGCTCCAGCCCCTGGGCCAGAAGTTTGACCCGGCCTATCATGAGTCCCTGGGCGAAGTTGAGGCCGACGGCGCGGAGGGGGTCGTGGCCGAAGTTTTGCAGTCGGGGTATCTTTTGCAGGGCAAGCTCCTCCGCCCGGCGCGGGTGAA
>CAYJUX010000013.1:4890-9502 GCA_964373475.1 uncultured Candidatus Saccharibacteria bacterium | reverse complement strand
GATCTCGGAACGACCAACTCGGCCATGGCCATTATTGAGGGCGGCGAGCCGAAGGTACTGGAGAACAAGGAAGGCGCGCGCACCACGCCTTCCATTGTCGCGGAGGGCAAGTCCGGCGACCGCCTGGTCGGCGTGCTTGCCAAGCGCCAGGGTGTAACCAATCCCAAAAACACCATTTTTTCGGTGAAGCGCCTTATCGGCCGCCGTTTTTCGGATAAAGAGGTTCAGCTGGATAAAAAGCTCCTGCCCTATGAATTGAAAGAGGCCTCCTCGGGCGGCGTGGAAGTGGTGATGGGTGAGAAAACGTATCGGCCGGAGGAAACTTCAGCCATGGTGCTGGCCAAGCTCAAGGCCGATGCCGAGGACAAGCTCGGGGAGAAGATCACCGAGGCGGTCATCACCTGCCCGGCCTATTTTGACGATTCCCAGCGCGCCGCGACCAAAGCCGCGGGCGAGATAGCCGGTTTCACCGTGCGCCGCATCCTGCCCGAGCCGACCGCGGCGGCGCTGGCCTATGGCTTTAACAAGCGGAAGAGCGAGCAGATAGTGGTCTATGACTTCGGCGGCGGAACGTTTGATCTTTCCGTCTTGGAGATCGGGGATGATGTCATTGAGGTCAAAGCCATTGACGGCGACATGCATTTGGGCGGCGATGATTTTGACCAGCGCATCATCCAGTGGCTGATAGCCGAATTCAAGCGCGAGGAGGGGATTGATCTGGGCCAGGATACGCTGGCGCTCCAGCGCCTGAAGGAGGCGGCCGAGCGCGCCAAGCATGACCTGTCCACGGTCTTTGAGACGGAGATGAATATTCCCTTTATCACCTCAACCGATGCCGGCCCCAAGCATCTTTTAATAAAGATGACGCGGGCCAAGCTGGAAGAGCTGGTACGGGATTACATTGATAAGTCCGTGGATATCACCAAGCGGGCCGTCAAGGCCTCCGGTTTCGCGCTGGCCGATATTGATGAGGTCATCATGGTCGGCGGGCAGACGCGCATGCCGGCCATTGTCGCGGCGGTGAAGGGTCTCTTCGGCAAGGAGCCGAACCGCACCATTAATCCGGACGAGGTGGTAGCCGTGGGCGCGGCCATTGAGGCCGGCATTTTGCAGGGCGATGTAAAGGACGTGCTCCTGCTGGATGCCGTGCCGCTCTCCCTCGGCATTGAGACCCTGGGCGGGGTCATGACCCGGCTCATTGAGAAGAACACCACCATCCCGACCGCCAAGGCGCAGATATTTTCCACGGCGGCCGATGGCCAGACCTCGGTGGAGGTGCATGTGCTCCAGGGCGAGCGGCCCATGGCCGCGGACTCAAAGACCCTGGGGCGCTTCATTCTGGACGGCATTCCGCCCTCTCCCCGCGGCGTGCCGCAGGTCGAGGTAACCTTTGACATTGACGCTAACGGCATCTTATCCGTGAAAGCCAAGGACAAGGCCACGGCAAAGGAGCAGTCCATCCGCATTGAGGCCTCAACCGGTCTCTCCAAGGACGAGATAGAGAAACTAAAAAAGGAGGCCGAACTCCACGCCGAGGAGGACAAGAAAAAGCGCGAGCTCATCGAGGCGCGGAATATGGCCGACGCTATGATCTACACGACCGAGAAAGCGCTGGGCGAGGCGGGCGATAAAATACCGGCGGATGTGAAAAAGGAAATAGAGGAGAAGACCGAGGCGCTGAAAAAGGTGAAGGACAGCGACGACCTGGAGGCGCTGAAAAAGGCCTCCCAGGAACTGGCCGTTGCTTCGCAGAAGATAGGGGAGTTATTGTATAAGCAGAGCGAGGCTGCAAAGGATACAAATGCCGCAAATGAAGCAAAGGATGGGAACGTGAAGGATGCCCAGTTTGAGGAGAAAAAGGATGAGGGCGAACAGAAGTAGGGGGCGGCTCGGCGGGCCATTTTTCTCCACGCCCCTTTTTTAGTCGGCTTAAGGATCCCACCGCCCTTTTGCCCCTCGCAAAAGCCCTGGGTTGCCGACTGGCAACCCGTCGCTCCGCGACCCCGATGGAGAAAAATGGCCCGGCGAGCCCCCGGCCCGCTTCGTCATTCTGACCCGGAGCGAAGCGCAGGGGAAGAATCCCAAATCTTCGCATTGAATTTTGCATCAGGATGCCCCGTCTTGAATAGATGAGACCGCGGCAAATGCACATGAAGAACGGCAAGGAGCTGGCTTTAGGAGTTCTCACCGTCGCAAGCGGCGTTACCAATGCCTACCTTTGGCAGGATGCGTTTTTTGCCGGCGGGTTCAAAAGCGCGACGTTCTATTCTTTGCCGGTGCTGGCCCTTTTTCTCTTTGCCGTTCTTTTTTCGCTTTCCGCGGCATTTATTCGGGCGCATGCGCTTCGCATCAGCGCCGCGGTCGTATCAGTGGTGGCGGGATTTGTTTTTACGCCCTTCCATGCGATCATTCTGCCCGGCATTGCCCTTGCCGGCATCGGCAGTTGGTATGCGTCCGGGCAGATAGCCAATGAGTATGCCGCTGCCAACTATTTCAGCGTGCGAAAAACCCTCCGCAGCGGGCTCCCTATTTTTTTCACCGCCGTAGCGCTCATGTTCGCGGTGTTTTATTTTTCCTCCATCAGCGCATTGAATACCTCGCCAGCCGAAACATTTCTGCCCCGCGCGTTTTTTGACTTTCTCCTCCCGCTTTTTGAAAAACCCCTGCAGGAGGCCTTGCCGGGGTTCCGGTCGGACGCCTCGGTGGACCAGCTGATTTTGGCCTTCGCGGCCCGAGAGTTCAGCGGCGGCATTGATCCGGCCAAAATCCCCCCGGCCGAGCGCGCCGGGCTCCTTGGCGAGGGGAGGAAGGCGCTCTCCCTGCAGTTGGGCATTGAGCTTCGCGGCGATGAAAATAGCGTGGATGTGCTGTATCGCGCCGCCAATGCGCAAATAGAAGAATTTTCCGGCCCGTTCCGCGATTACCTGCCGTTCCTGGCCGCGTTCGGGTTTTTCGTTGCCGTAAAGACCTTCACGCTCCCGGTGTATTGGGTTACATTGATTCTCGTCGGGCTGGTGGTAAAATTGCTCCTGACGACCGGCTTTCTGAACCAGAGGACTGAAACCATCCAGGTAACCAAGCTTACATTTTGATAACACGGATCCACGAATATACACGAATTCACGAATGAAGCGAGAACTTATTCACAGGGAACTCTCTTACCACGTGAATGGCATCCTCTTTGCAGTTCATAATGAACTTGGACGCTACCGAAATGAGAAACAGTACGGCGATCTCATTGAAAAATATCTGACAGAATACCGAATCCCATTTGTGCGCGAAAGGTTTCTGCCAGTAAGCTTCAGGAGCGAGATGCCGAACCGGAATAAGGTCGACTTCCTGATTGATGACAAAATTATTCTTGAAATCAAATCAAAACGCTTTCTGGAAAAAACTGACTATTTCCAAATGATGCGCTACCTTGAAGCAAGTAAAAAGCGCTTGGGAATTTTGGTGAATTTTCACCAGAAATACTTAGCCCCGAAACGCATTCTCCACGGCTATTCGTGAATTTGTGTATATTTGTGCTATTAGTGTGATCACCAACTATGGCCCGCGACTACTACCAGGTTCTCGGTGTTCCCCGGAACGCTTCCAAGGACGACATTAAGAAGTCCTATCGGCGCCTGGCGCACCAATTCCATCCCGACAAATCCGGCGGCAACGAGGCCAAGTTCAAGGAAATAAACGAGGCCTACCAGATACTTTCGGATGATTCCAAGCGCTCCCAATACGACCAATTCGGGGCGGTATTTGAAGGCGGGCGCGGGCATCAGGGCGGCTTTGAGTGGCCGGGGGGTTTTAGCGAGGAGTTTCGCGGCGGCGATTTTGATTTTTCCGATATTTTTGAAGATGTGTTCGGCGGGTTTGGGTTTGGCGGAGGGGCCCGCGAGCGGCATTCCCGAAAGGGCCGCGACATTCAAATTGAGCTGGAGATCCCCTTTGAGGAGATAATTTTCGGCGGCCGGCATGGCGTGGAGCTGACCAAGACCTCAACCTGCGAGCGCTGCCAGGGGCTGGGGGCTGAACCCGGCACCAAGATGATGAAATGCGGCACCTGCCAGGGGCGCGGCCGCGTGGAGAAAACCCAAAAAACGTTCCTCGGGACCTTCTCGCAGGTAACGGCCTGCTCCGCATGCCACGGCCGGGGGGAAATTCCGGAAACGGTATGCCGCGAATGCCATGGCCGGGGCGCGCTCAAGCGCGCCGAATCCGTAGAGATATTCGTGCCCAAAGGAGTGAGCGAGGGCGAGCTATTGAAGATCTCGGGCAAGGGCGAGGCCTCGCAGTTCGGCGGGGTGCCGGGCGACCTCTATGTGAAGCTCCGCGTGCGCGCCGATAAGGTGTTCCGGCGCCAGGGCAATGACCTGGTCATGCAGCTGCCGGTAAAATTTACGCAGGCCGTGCTCGGCGATTCGGTGGAGGTAAAAACGCCGGACGGGGTCATCAAGATAAAAATTCCCGAAGGGACGGAATCCGGCGACATCTTGAAAGTGCGCGGCAAAGGCGCGCCCATGGCCCGCGGCTACGGCCGGGGCGACCTTTTGGTAGAGATCAAGGTATCAACCCCGCGCCATCTCTCCAGGAAAGCAAAAGAGGCGGTGGAGAAATT
>CAYJUX010000013.1:0-4790 GCA_964373475.1 uncultured Candidatus Saccharibacteria bacterium | reverse complement strand
CGGCTTTTATTGCCACGCCGATCTTAGCCGTTCTCGCAGCCGTCGGAGTCGCTCTTCGCCCTCTGGGCCCTCCCACGCCTTTCGGATTTCCGGGCTCATTCGGATCAACGTCTCACTAAGCTCTGTATCTGCAAGGGACCAATCGCAACAGGCGATACATTCGCCAAAGTGAGCCCCGAGCTGTTCGATCCAGTCCGTCGGCTCTGGTGCGTCCGGATCGGTCAAGAACCTACGAAGTTCCTCGCATGTCATCACTGACCTCCCGCTCCTTCCCGGTTTGAGGATAGAAGATTATGACCCGCGAATCAACGCATGGCATCGCTATCGCTGTTATTGGCATTGTCGCAGCGATTTTTTATTTTTGGCAGCTTGACCGGCCGGACATCATCACCGATGAATCCTCCATTGCCGCGCGGGCCATCGGCATGGTGGATTTTGATTTTGGCATTGAACAGCCCACGCCCTGGCAGTGGGTAGAGAAAGTACCGGGGTGGATGCGACTTTCCTTCCATGACCACCCGCCGCTGGCATTCCTTCTCCAGCACTACGCAATGCGGCTCTTCGGCGAGACGCCCTTTGCCGTCCGCCTGCCCTCCGCGCTCGCCGGCCTCGCGGCCGTACTTCTGGTCTACCTGATCTCCCATCAGCTTTCCCGTTCCCAATACTTAAATACTTTACAGTATTTAAGTATTGGGGGAGAAAGAAGCGGAACAGTGGGCGATACGCGGATGGGGCATAGTCGCGTGGCGGCTATCGCGGCGGCGGCGTTTTTCGCTTTCACGGTGAACCATGTATGGCTCTCGCGCATCGGCCTCCAGGAATCCGTTGCCATCGCGCTTATGCTTGCCAGCGTCTATTTCTTCCTCAGGGGCCTCGAAAACCCGAAATGGGTCCCGCTGGCCGGCGCATTTCTTGGTTTCGCGTTCCTCGCAAAATACCATGCACTTATCCTCATTCCAATTTTCTTAACACTTTCCTTTTTTCACATCGGTATCTATAAAAACGACCGTTTTTATAGATACCGATATCGGAAAGGGATCGCGCTGGCGATACTTCTATTCATTGTGATCATCAGCCCCGTCATTACCTACAACGTTCAACTCTACCGGCACTTCGGGCATTTTGATTTCCAATTCTCACAGCTTTTCCATCAGGACGTTGCCGCGTGGCAGGCGCGGCCGGGCCAGGAAGTGCTTGGCTCCTACCCCGAGCGCGTGCGGACTTTTGTACCCCGCCTCATTGAGGCCAACTCGCCGTACTTTTTAATCCTCTCGGCTCTCGGTTTGCTGTTGGTCCTGATCCAATGCATCCGCGACCGAAGGTTGTTTTTTAGGCGTCATTTGCCATTGGTCATTATTCTCGCCTGGCTCTTGCCATTCCTCGTTTTTATCGGCCCGGCGCATCGTTTTCTTGCGCTCCTGACGCCGTGGCTGGCCATTGCGGTGGGCTATTTCGCGAGCCAGATCTATTCTCAAATTCTTAACCCCGCAGCAGAACGAGTTCGCTACGGGGCAAGGCATTTGAGAATAGGTTGGGGTGTTTTTGCCGTTGTGGTTTTTGCGCTCTTCATCGCTTTTGAAGCCCTCTACTCCTATAACAGCGTTATCGCGCTTGACCCGGCTGGCGCGCGGCCGTGGGCCTATTCCTATCTCCATCGCCAGGCCGGAAGCTGGGGGTTCAATGAGCTGAACACATATTTTAACGGCGAGCTCCAAGGCAAAACTCCGGACACGGCCATTACGTTCCAATTCCCGTTCGCGCGTGAGATCCTGAATAACGCTTTGGCCGAGAGTCATGCCCAGGGTGCCCTACCCGTCAGCGCCGGTATTGTTTACAACGACAATATCAATCTTTCTGCCCAGTTATGGGTATTTTTGCGGCGCATTATTTATAACGGCTGGCCGGTAGTGAGCGCGGAAAGTTTCCGGAGCGGGGGAGCGGAACAGTTTTTTCGGGAATCCGGCATCAAGCGCGTTTATTTCATTAACCCCACCAGCGCGGTGTTGCAGGACCGCACCCGTCTCCCCACGCCGGACGGCGATAGTATGGAAAACGAGCTGAAAGCCAAAGGACTAAGGCCAAAGGAAATAAGAGGCCCCCGGGGCGAGGTCGCTTTCCGGGTATATCAATTTGAGTTGCCGTAATTCCGGTCAGCGTATAACTTCCGTGCAGAGGACGGAGCTGCCGGCGTATTTTCGGCAGTCATTAGCCATCTCATTTCTTGTTTTGGCGAAGGTGGACTGGAGATAGGCCTGGCTGATGCCAAAGCAATAATTGAGGTTATCACCGCTCTCGAAAGAAGCGCAGAAAGGAAAGGCGTAGCGGCCGTCCCAGGTATTGTCCAGGAGCGCGTAGGCCACCCCGCGCGTGCAGGCGCGCCGTTCCTCATCAGTCCCGAGTTCGCATTTTTTCGCGACCAACTTCGGGTCGCCGATGCGGGCGTCATTGGAAAGATCGCGGCCAATGGACTGTATGCAGGTGTGCTGATACCCCTCGGCTTTCCGGCACTCGTCAAACAGCTGGGCCGTATTCAGCCCCATTTCGGACATGCGCGTGGTCTGCATCATGTAGCAGTCGGAGCGGTACTTCGCAGCGAGGGAATTACAGGGATAGTGGTAGTCCGTAGGGGAGAGATCGCGCTTTTCGGGCGTGGCGGAGAAAACATTTTCCATGAACAGCCCGCCGTAGCAGGAACTGCGGCTCCAGTTATCGGCCAGCACGTCACAGGAGGCGAGGGCCTCGGTCAGCCGGTAATCCGAGAAGAACATGAGGGCGTGCCCCAGCCCGTGCAGGCATTGAAAGCGGAAGCGCGTTGGCTCGTTGGTATCGCAAGCCGTTTTCGCCTTCTCGCGCAATTCTTCCAAACTGATATGCCCGGCGTCATCATCCCCGGCGGCATTGCCCCGGAGGAAGCGCTCCATGGCGCCGTGATAACAGCCGGAGTGGCAGGTCTGGTCGCAGGCGGTAAAGGCGCCTTGCACCGTGCCTTTGAGGCGGAATGCTTCGCGGCCGATGGCGTGCACCACGGGATGGCAGGAGAGGCGGAGGCCAGTGTCAGCGTCCTCATATTTTTGAATAGCCGCAAGGGCCTGGATGGCGGTGTGTGTCTTCAAGAACTCCCGGAAAATACCATCAAGGCATTTCCCGCTTTCCCCGGCGCGGTTCAGGCAGTCCTTGAGCGCGATAAGCTTCAGTTCATCGGTCGGATCAGTGGGGGGAGACGACGGAGAAGCTCCGCCAGTTGGGGGAGGAGCAGGCGGCGGGACTTCGCTCGCCGGCGGAGTCGCCGGAGGCGGGAGGATCATGCCGTCAATAGCGGCGACGGAAGGCAAAGTACTCTCCGGCATAAAAGAAAAAACCGCCACGACCGGCAGGAAGAGCGCGATGATGATTTTTTTCAATGCCAGGATAGGCGGCCACAGCATACCCGGTAGTAGAATTTTGAATAAAGAATCAAGGTGATGAATACACAGAATCTTTTCATATTTCATCTGCGCCTGGCAGAACGATGTTCATTTCTAGCCCATCCAAAATTTCACTACCGGGCATACGCGATATATTTTCTCAAAAAATTCGTGGAAAGTAAAGCGCGCGTTGATTTTCGGCAAAATTCGTGATATGCTCTTCAAGCCCGCCCGTAGCTCAACCTGGTAGAGCAGCGCCCTTTTAAGGCGACGGTTGCAGGTTCAACTCCTGCCGGGCGGATTCGCCAAGATGAACGGGCCCGTAGCTCAGTGGTAAAGCAACCGGTTTGCATCCGGTAGACGGGAGTTCGATTCTCCCCGGGTCCATAACGAAACTTCAAAACCGCAGGCATCTCGCTTGCGGTTTTTGGTTTGAAACGCTTCAGTCCGAGCGGACAAACGCCCCCTTGACCGTCGTTTCCAGCTGCCCTACCCTTAGGGCAGGAGCAAGTGGTTGCTCTCGAAGAGCAGAAAAGCGGCTCGCTGCCATCCCGCCTTTACCGGTGGACGAGATGAGGGTCCCTTGGGCGTCAAGCTCAAGAGCCGTCCCTCCCAGGGCAACCACTTGTTCTTTTATAGGGTTTCTGACGCTGGAAAGTTCTATCACGGCTCGGTCAGCTTGCAACTCTTGAAAAAGAGAAGTCGCACTTGAGGCTTTTGAGTTACTTTACCACCGGGAAGTTCGACTGCCGGGACCCTCCTTTTTGGGAGATGAGAACGGAGGAACTGTCGCCCTCCAAAGTGACTCAAACTTTTTAAGACTTGAAGGCGCTTCAGGACTCAATAGAGGGATTGCCGTCCTCTCAGAAACGTAAATTGAAGTACCTCTGCTCATTCGTGAGCGGAGGTATTTCTTTCCAAACTACTGAAATTCAGCCCTATTGCTAACCACTAGCGCTTCTGCTACTCTATTAGTACAATGCAACTCTTCAGATTTAGTTAGCCGTCCATAAACAGCCGCATGATCTTGCGGTTGTTTTGGGCGGCTTTTCGTTTGTTCGTGCCGCGGTAGCTCAGTGGTAGAGCGCATCGTCGAAGCCGATGGCGTCGTCAGTTCGATTCTGACCCGCGGCATATGCCCTCGTAGCTCAACGGACAGAGCAAGCCGCTTCTATCGGCGAGGTTGGAGGTTCAAGCCCTCCCGAGGGCGCCTTCGAAGCCGGAACCGGCGAACGCGTGGGAGCAATTTTCCCACAAAACGACTTGGCACTTCGTCATTTTTTTGCGGTAAACTCTTCAGGTATTCCAATAGCGACCCGTTTGGTCCACATAACAATACTTCCGCGTTTTTCAGAGAGGATTGCCTCGGGGCTTCGCCCCTCGGCT
>CAYJUX010000012.1:3249-14397 GCA_964373475.1 uncultured Candidatus Saccharibacteria bacterium | reverse complement strand
GAACGAAAGGAGACATGATGGAACTGAAGGGAAGTCCACTGCAGGACTTCGTCGCCCGCCGGCTTTTTGAGATCAACGCAGTGCGTTTCTCGGAGAGCGGTTACCGGCTCGCGAGCCATGACCAGCATCCGGCCGCGCCGCGCTCGCCGTTCTACATCGACTTGCGACTGCTTCGCTCCTACCCGCGCCTCCTGAACGACGTCGTCACCCTCATGGTGTCGGTGACGCCGGAGCTCTGGCACGGGTTTGACCTGATCAGCGACGTACCGGTGGCCTCAACGCCGATCGTGGCGGTCCTCTCCCAGCGGACGGGCATCCCCATGGTCTCTCCCCGGCTTAGCGCCAAGACCCACGGTCTTGGCGGGGATATCCTGGGCGCATGGCGGCCGGGCCAGCGCGTCGGCATCATTGATGACCTCCGTACCACCGGCGGCTCCAAGGAGCAGGTCATCGCGCTCTACGAGAAGAACGGGCTGAAAGTCATGGCGGTGATGGTCTTCATTGACCGCGGCAGTCCCGAGGGCGCTGATGTCGCCGGCCGGCCGTTCTTCGCCGTCTTCCGCTGGAGCTGGCTCCTCCAGTTCTATCAACGGGGGCAATTGGTCACGGCCGAGATGGTCACCGCGTGCGAGCGCTACCCCAAGCTCCTCGCCCAGCATCTCGCTACCTGCGACGGGTGCGCCTAACCAATAAAAGGTGGCACCTTTTAAGTAAACCTTTTAAGTAAAGGTGTACACCTTTCACGCCTTCCGCCCATCGCGTCCGAACGCGCGGTGGGCTTTTTTTAGCGGGATTTGGAAAATGAAATACCGCACCAGAGATCTGCCTGCCCTGCCTGCCGGCCGGCAGGGCAGGCAAGAGCGGAAGGCCGTGGGTTCTTGTATCAATGTATTAATACATTGATACAAGCGCATTCGGGTTTAACTGAACTCTCCCGCTCTGAGCGGCGCGGTATCTGCTTGAACGAAACCCTTCGACGCGGCTCAGGGTTATTTGTTCGTAGCTCCGACGCTCCGTCGGAGACGAACAAATAAAAAATCGGGCTCACGCGGGTGAGCCCGATGATCGGAACGATGGTCCGTCATGGATGGGCCATGGAGACGGCGTCCGTTCGTCCCGTGACGGTTACGAGCCGGATCCAGGCCAGCACCTTGATGACTGGCCAGGACGGGTCAAACTCCAAGCGCCGCATGCTGAACTTCGGGGCGCGGGGGTGGGCGTGGTGGTTATTGTGCAGGGACTCACCCCCCGTTACCCAGGAGAGCATCGCCCAGTTATAGGCAGTGTTGTCCGAGAAGTTCTGTTGGCCGCGCCAGTGGCCGAGGCCGTTGATGAGCGGGGCGGCCACGAAGACGTAGAGGATGGCGTGGAGCACTGCCGCCGCAATTCCCGGCCCGAACCCGAGGAGGAGACAGAGGAGGAAAATGCCGATCATCGGGCCTGCCCATCCCCACCGACACGCATAGCGGTCGAGCCGGCCCTCCGGCAGGTCGGGCGCGAACTTTCGCACGGTGTCCGGGTTTCCGGCTTCACGCGCGTAGTAGTAGGCGTTGCCGAGCTGTACCCGCCAGAAGCCGAGCAGGCGCGGGCTATGCGGATCGCCCTCGCGGTCGGTGAAGGCGTGGTGCTTGCGGTGGACGGCCACCCACTGCTGTCGCCGCTGGCCCGTTGTGATCCATAGCAGCAGGCGGAACGCGACGTCGGCCACGGGATGCACGCGCAGCGCGCCGTGCGCGAGGGCGCGGTGGAAGTAGATGGAGGTGACAAGAACGGCAGCCTGGGTCAGCAGGAATGCCACCACCGGCGCGGCGGAGTAGGCGAATGGCCCCAAGGCCGTTTGGAACATGCGGGATCCCTCCTTATAGCGATGTGATGGAACTTTGGCGCGTTTCTCTCTCTGGCGCACTCCAACTCTAGCGTACTCCAAGCCCCGTAGTGAGAGAAATCTCTACTACGGGGCAAGTCGGGTAAGCCGCCTAAATGATCATTACGGCTTCAACCCCTCGAGCGCCTCGCCGAGGAGCTGGGCATAGAGGTTCAGGCCGACGCGGTTCATGGTCCCGGATTGCTGCCTCCCGAGCACATTGCCCGCGCCGCGGATCTCCAGATCCCGGAGCGCTACCTGGAATCCCGAACCGAGCGCTTCGGCCTCTTTTAGCGCTTCAAGGCGCAATGCGGCTTTTTCGGAGAGACCGCGGGCCGGGCGGACTCCGCCAGAGGCCTGTTTCGCCTTGGGCGGAATAGCGGACGCCTTTGGCGCCCTGCCTCTTATGGGGTAGAGGAAGTAGGCATAGGCCGGCTGGTCGCCGCGGCCGACGCGGCCGCGGATCTGATAGGCCTGGGCCAGACCCAGGCGCGCCGCATCGGCCACAATGAGCGTGTTCACGCTGGGGAGATCCAGGCCGTTCTCAATAATGGTGGTGGCGAGGAGAATATCAATGGCGCCGGAACGGAATTCATGCATGACCCGGATGAGCGACTTTTCGGGCATGCGGCCATGGAGCGAGGCGATGCGGGCGCCACGCGCCAGGCGCTCGATATCGCGTCGGACGACGTCAATGTTCTCAATGCGATTCCAGAGATAGAAAATTTGCCCGCCGCGTTTTCGCTCTTCGGTAATGGCCTCAGCTATAATGCGCCGGGAGAACGGCAGGACAAATGTTTTCACGGGCATGCGCCCCCGAGGCGCTTCCCGGATCAGGGAGACGTCCCGGAATTTCGCGAGCGCCAGGGAGAGGGTTCGCGGGATAGGGGTTGCGGAGAGCGAAAGCACATCAACGCCGGCGCGGAATTTTTTGAAGTGCTCCTTATGGCGCACACCAAAGCGCTGTTCCTCGTCAATAATGGCCAGCCCCAGGTCGCGCCAGTGGAGATCTCGCGAAAGCAGGCGGTGCGTCCCGA
This sequence comes from uncultured Candidatus Saccharibacteria bacterium, assembly GCA_964373475.1. Lineage (GTDB taxonomy): Bacteria > Patescibacteriota > Minisyncoccia > Sungbacterales > SURF-37 > JACQMJ01. The sequence goes on along the minus strand of CAYJUX010000012.1, from coordinate 11,496 downwards.
TGGTGATGTCTATCTTCCCGGATGCGATCCTGTGGATGATGCCCCTGATATCGCGTTTCGGCGTCAGGCGCGTCAGCATGGCGACTTCAAAGGGCAGCCCCTGGAGCCGCTCGCAAAATGTCCCGTAGTGCTGGTCGGCAAGAATGGTGGTCGGCGCGAGCACGGCTATCTGCCGTCCGCTCATGGCCGCGCGGGCGGCCGCGCGGAGAGCGACTTCGGTTTTCCCAAACCCGACATCGCCCAAGAGCAGGCGGTCCATAGGCCGTTCGCCGGAGAGGTCGCGGCGTACATCGGCGATGGCGCGTTTTTGGTCTTCGGTTTCCTCATAGAGAAAGGAGTGGGCGAGGTGACGCTCTACCTCGGCATGCTCCGGATAGGGCGGCCGGCTCGCGGCCGCCCGGTTGCGGTAAAGCCCCATCAGTTCCTCGGCGAATTTTCGGGTATCTTCCCGGGCGCGGCGCTGGGTGGACTCCCAAGCGGTTGCGCCCAGGCGATGGATGGCCGGCGTCTCAAAGCCGATGTAGCGCGAAAGTTTCGGCGACTGGGCGCGCGGCACGAGCAGGCGGTCGGGCATGCCGCCCCGCCGTGCGGGAGCGTACTCCAGAACATAAAATTCCAGATCCCAAGCACCCGGCTCGACTTCGCCTGGGCGAAGTCCAGGCTGGCGGGCAAATTCCAGATCCATTTTGAATTTTGAATTTCCCTCGACCTGAGGCTCGGGACTCGAAGGTTGAATTTTGGGTCCGTTTGTGATTTGTGACTTGTAATCTGTAACTTCTCCGTTCTTGATAAATCCGCGAAATAGGCCAATACCGTGATCCACGTGCACCATGAAGTCCCCCTCCCGCAGTCCCGAGAGCCACAGCCGTTCGTATTCGGTCGGGTCTTTGGGCGGGGCCGCCTTTTTCTTTTTTTGGGCCAGTGCCTGCGGCAGGATAATGAGCCGCTCAATAACATTGCCGGAAAATTCGGCGCGGATGGGCTCCGCGCGGTTAATGGGGGAGATATCAATAATGCCGCCTCTGGCCGCAAATTCTCCCCGCCCCGCTACCTGCCCGACTTTTACATATCCCATCTCGGCGAGTTTTCGGATGAGGGCGGACAGCGCCATGCGGGCGCCGGCTTCAAGGAACAGCGTGTGCTCGCCCCACCAGGCATCCCTGCGGGATTTTTTTTGGATTTCCCCGTGGTGTTCCTGGAACCATAAAACGCCCCGCTCCAGGAAATAGGGGGTGATGCCGGCAATGAGAATGGATCGGGGCGGGCTAGTGGTTATAGGCATTCATGGCCTGTTTTGGATCATGGGCCAGGATATTTTCCATGGCTTCCAGATTTTTCTGAATGATTTTTCCGGCCAGCGTTTTTTCCTCGCCGCGGAATTTTTGCAGTACGAGGTCTTCGCCCGGAATTCTCCGCTTCTTTTGGACGCCGATACGCATGCGCCAGAAGTTTTTGGTCCTGAGTGCGCGCATGACGGACTCCACGCCCTTATGCCCGCCGGAATTCCGGCCGAAGGAAAGCTTTGTTTTTCCGAGGAGCAGGTCCACGTCATCATGGACGAGGATAACGTCCTTCGGCTTTACCCGGAAGCGCCGCAGGGCCGGCAGGGCGGCGGCGCCGGACTTATTGACGAATGTTTCGGGCAGGATGAGGGCCGCCCGTTGCTTACCCATCTTACCCTCCGCAACCAGCGCGGATAATTTTCTGTCCAAGGCAAATGCCGGAAGGCCGAATTTTTTTTGGGCGGCCAGCAGCGTTTCGCGGCCGATGTTGTGGCGCGTGCCCGCGAATTTTTCGCCGGTATTCCCGAGGCCGATGAAGAGATGCATAGGCGAAATTCCTAAATTCTAATTCCTACATCCTAAACGGTCCCGCGGGATTTGCCAAGCGGCAAAAAATACGGTACCATGGCGCTATGTCTGCTGAATCACCGGCCGACCGGCGCGCCCTGCCCCTCCGAACGCTCGGAGAATTTTTGCGTTTGGCCATTATCGCCGCGGCCATCGCGCTGCCCATCCGCTATTTCATTGCCCAGCCCTTCATCGTCCGGGGCGCTTCCATGGAGCCGAATTTCCACGACCGCGAGTATCTGGTCATTGATGAGCTCTCCTATTTCCTCCGCGAGCCCCGGCGCGGCGAAGTGGTCGTATTCCGCTATCCCCTGGATCCGCGGGAATACTTCATCAAGCGCGTCATTGGTTTGCCCGGCGAGACCGTGGAGGTGAGATCCGGCGAGGTATATATATTCAACGCCCAAGAGCCGGATGGTTTTCGCCTGGAAGAATCGTATTTGCCGCAGAGCCTGGAATTGGGCGGCACCGTCCGTTTTATTCTTGAGGCCGGCGAATACATGGTGCTGGGCGACAACCGCCCGGCCAGTTCTGATTCAAGGAATTGGGGAACCCTGGAGCGAAAGTTCATCACCGGCCGCGCCGTCTTTCGCGCCTGGCCCATCAACAAATCCGGTATTTTGCCTCAGCCATGAGCATTCTTTCTCCTATGTCTAGGCGAGGTAGTGAGGCGGTTAGTTTTATGGATCACGAATCAGTACAGATATACGGATCCGTATATCGGTAACAATCTGTAATCCGTAAAACTATGGCTAAAGCCAAGGAAAGATCAAAGTCGCTGGCGAGCCCCCGCGGCACGCATGATATCCTGCCGGCCGACCAGCCGCTGTGGGAAAAGGTCCGGCATTCCATCCGGCAGCTTTCGGCATTCTACGGATTCAGCCGGATCGATACCCCGCACTTTGAGGATACGGATCTTTTCAGCGTTGGCGTGGGGCGTTCTACGGATATTGTCTCCAAGCAGATGTATAGTTTTAAGACCCGTGGCGGCGACTCGTTAACCCTGCGGCCGGAAGGCACCGCGCCGGTGGCGCGCGCCTACGTGGAGCACGGCATGGTGAACGAACCGCAACCGGTAAAGCTGTACTATGCGGGTTCCTTTTTCCGTCACGAGTCGCCGCAGCGGGGGCGCTTCCGTGAATTCAACCAGTGGGGACTGGAGATCATTGGGGACGGGGACGCGGTGGCCGATGCCCATATCATTAATGTCTTTTATCTCTTCCTCCAGGAGTGGGGGCTAAAGGATGCCATGGTGGAGGTGAATAGTGTTGGCTGCCCGTCATGCCGCCCGGCCTACCGTGGGCAATTGACCCAGTATTACCGCGCCAAAGCGCGCAGTTTATGCCGCGATTGCAAGGAACGGTTCCGCGACAACCCCTTGCGACTCCTGGACTGCACCGAGGAAAAATGCGTCATGATGAAAAAAGGCGCCCCGCAGTTCCTGGATCGTCTCTGCGAGGCCTGCCGCGGCCACTTCAAACTCCTGCTTGAATTTCTCGAAGAATCCAGCGTACCCTATGTGCTGAATCCGCACCTGGTGCGGGGCCTTGACTACTATACCCGAACCGTATTTGAGACATTCCTCCCGGCCGTTCCCATTCAGCCAAGGCCAGCATCGGCAGCAGACGCAGGCGCCGCCATACCGGATACTCCTCCCCCGGCGCCGGCAGTCGAGGAGACGCCGAAGAGACTTGCCGTGGTATCCGGCGGCCGCTATGATGGCTTGATCGAACTTATCGGCGGCCGGCCCACGCCGGCGGTCGGTGGGGCTATGGGGCTGGAGCGCCTGGTCCATCTCATCCGGGAGCGGAGCGGAGGCAAAGTTCCTGGAGGGTCCAAGCCCAAAGTGTTCCTGGTGCAACTGGGCGATCTTGCCCGGAAAAAGAGTTTTGGCATCATGGAGGATCTGCGCCACGCCGGCATCAGCATGGCCGAGTCGCTCGGCCGCGATTCCATCCGTTCCCAGCTGAAGATCGCGGACCGCGTGGGTGCGGAGTACGCGCTCATCATCGGCCAGAAGGAAGCGCTGGATGGCATGGCCATCGTGCGGGAGATGTCGTCGGGTATCCAGGAGACCATTTTGCGCGATCGGCTGGTGGAGACGCTGAAGCGTAAACTGAAGAAGTAATCCCGAATATACGAATCAGGCGCGAATATACGAATATGGCGAATGCGCACGATGCTCAATTTCCCCTTCCGTAGATGTGGATATTCGTATGTTCGCGAATACGTCCATGGATTGCATTTTTTGTAAACTCGCGCACGGAGAAAAACCGGGGCGCATCCATTTTGAGGACGACACGGTGCTGGCCTTTGACGACATCCATCCCAAAGCGCCGGTACACATTCTCATTATTTCAAAGGAGCATATCCAGTCGATCGCCCACCTCGAGGCCGACCACAGTGACACCATCGCAAAACTTATCTACGCCGCCAAGCGCATCGCCTCCGAGCAGGGGCTCGCCGGGTATAAACTCATCTTCAATGTGGGGCGGGGAGGAGGGCAGGAGGTTGACCATCTCCACCTGCACCTGTTGGGCGGATGGGAGAAAGCCGAGGAGGGGAACGTCAGCGTCTAGGTCAATGCAAAACGCAAAACGCAAAACGCAAAAGTTTGGAACTCCACTCCGTGGAGAGTTTTGGTTTTTTGGTTTGTAGTTTTGAATTTTGGGTTTTTAATTTTTAGTTTCCCCATGGTCTACGTCAAACGAAAGGAACGGGAATCCACTGCCGCCATGCTGCGCCGTTTCACCCGGCGGGTACAGGCCTCCGGCATTTTGCTCCGTGCCAGGAAATCCCGCTTTTTTGAATCAAAACTCACGAAGCGGGCTATCCGCGAACGGGCTCTGCGGCGCCTGAAGGCCGGCAAAGAACGGGCGCGCCTGATCAAGCTCGGCAAGATCCGGGAAAATGAACGCGACCGGCGCTAGCCATGCTGAAAGATCAGATCGACTCCGAATTGAAACAGGCCATGCGGAGCGGGGATGCGCTCCGGCTTTCGGTATTTCGCATGCTTTCGGCCGCGCTCCATAACCGCGAGATCGAAAAGCGCACCAAGTCGGGGGACGCTTCTCTGACGGATGAGGAAGCGATCCAAGTAGCGCGTTCAGAGCTGAAAAAGCGCAAAGACGCCAAAGAGGCCTACGGCGCAGCCGGCCGGGCGGAGGCGGCTCAGCAGGAGCAGGAGGAAGCAAAGATCATTGCATCGCTCCTGCCGGCCGAACTTTCTGATGGAGAACTTTTAGCGCTGATCCGGGAAGGGAGGGAAGCGCTGGGGGCCGCATCGCCCCAGGAGTTCGGCCAGCTCATGGGTTGGGTCATGTCCAAGGCCGGGACGCGCGCTACGGGAGAACGGGTGAGTGTGCTCATCAGGCGCGAGCTTTCCCGGTGATGGAGGTAACGGTGGTCAATCGGACGCGCGGCCGGGTCCCGCCTCACCGCCTCCGGCGCCTCCTCACCCGCGCCATAAATTTTTTCCCCGATGGCCATAAACCGGCGCTGGCGGCGGTTGCCTTGGTTTTCATTACGCCGGTGGAGAGTCGGCGGCTGAAAAAGAGATTTCTCAAAGAAAACCGCGCGGCTGATGTGCTCTCTTTTCGTTACGGCAGCGAGGGGGAGATTTTTTTCTGCCCGGGCGTGATACGGCGGGAGGCCCGGATGGCCGGGAAACCCTATGGCCGTTTACTGGATGAGCTCCTCATCCATGGTTTCCTGCATCTCTCCGGCCGCCATCACGAGGACTCCCCCCTTGGCGCGCGGAGATTTGAAGTCCAGGAGCGGTCTTTGCGCCGGCACTTGGGGCTTACCCCTTAGGAGAGAATTACTCTCACTACCGGGCTTGCGTGGGTGGCAGGCAGCGGCGTACAACTACTAATAATAGATAGTGCCTTTTTTATTTCCTATGCGCGGGACCATCGTCGGCATTGATATCGGTACCACCACTATCGCGACCGTTGTCGCCCAGCCCGAAAAAGACGGTAAATTTCGCATCATTGGCGTGGGGTCTTGGCCGAGCGCCGGGGTACGCAAAGGCGCCATTGTTGATGTGGAGGCCGCCGCCGCCGCGCTCAAGCGCTCTGTCATGGAGGCGGCGCGGACGAGCGGCGCCGCTATCCGGAGCGCTGTCGTCGGCGTGGGGGGAACGCATATCGGGACATTTGCCACCCGGGGGGCCATCGCCGTATCGCGCGCCGACGGCGAAATTACCGAGGATGATGTGCAAAGGGCAGTGCATGCCGCCGAGGGGCTCATTCCGAGAAATCCCAACCGCGAAATAATCCATTTGATCCCCCAGGAGTTCAAGATAGACGGCGCGGGCGGCATGGGCGATCCCGTGGGCCTGGCCGGGATGAAGCTGGAAGCAGAGGCGCTCGTCGTGGACGGGTCAAAACCGGCCCTCGGGAACATCGTGAAGTGCTGTGAACTGGTCGGCGTGGAGATCGAGGACTGGGTAGCCGCGCCCTTGGCCGCGGCGGAAGTATTGCTTTCCAAGAGACAAAAGGAACTCGGCGTGATGCTCCTGGACCTCGGTGCGGGCACATCGGATTACGCGGTATTTGAAGAAGGGCGGCTGCTGGACTGCGGCTCCTTCCCCATCGGCGGCAGCCACATTACCTCGGACATCGCCATTGGTTTTCGCACCCAGGTGGCCATCGCCGAGCAGATCAAGATGCGCCACGCCTCGGCGCTGCCCGAAGCATCCCGCGGCCGGCGCGAGAGCATTTCGCTCGCCGACTTCACGGATACGAGCAAAGATGTTTTTCTCGTGCGCGATCTCACGGACATCGTCGGCGCGCGCCTCACCGATATTTTTGAACTTGCCGCAAAGGCCTTGAAGCGGGTCGGCCGCCACGGCCTCTTGCCGGGCGGCGTGGTGCTCGCGGGCGGCGTGGCCGATATTCCGGGGATACAGGACCTTTGCCGCCGCGAGCTAAAATTACCGGTGGAGGTGGCCAAGGCCGCAGCACTCGGCGGATTTACCGATGTCGTGCCCTCGCGCCTGGCTATCCCGGCGGGCCTCATAGCGTGGCATGTCGGACAAAGCCGTGGTTCATCGGGCCGCCGGCGGCACTGGGGCGGCATTCGGGAGCGCTTGAAAGGGATCCTTCGTTCGTTCGTGCCCTGAGGGAAAGAATTTTTACCACACTAATTTTTTTTTGCAAGTTGCTCCCCAGGGGCGTTTCTGTTACTTCCCAAGTAAGCTGAAACGTTCCCGGAGAGGGCTATTTCGTAAGATTGCGGCTCAAAATGCGGGCTTTTGATAGCCCGCGAACTCGGGCGACACTACCGTGCCTCAAGTAAAACCGGAACTGGAAACATTTGCCCGGATCAAAGTCATCGGCATCGGCGGTTCGGGTAATCACGCCGTCACGCGCATGGTGGAGAAGAAGATCCGCGGCGTTGATTTTATTGCCATAAACTGCGACGCCCAGGACCTGCATCAGGCAAAAGCATCCACCAAGATCCATATCGGGAAAAATTTAACCAAGGGCCTCGGCGCGGGCATGAATCCGGAACTGGGCCGCCAGGCCTCGGAGGAAAATCGCGACGAGATCGCCGACGCGGTCAAAGGGGCGGATATGGTATTTATCTCCTATGGCCTCGGCGGGGGAACAGGCACGGGAGCGGGGCCGATCATCGCTGAGGTGGCCAAAGAATCGGGCGCGCTCACCGTGGGCGTGGTGACCAAACCCTTCGCCTTTGAGGGCGCACAGCGCGTGCGCATTGCCGAGGAGGGATGGGCGAAGCTGCGCGACCGCGTGGATGCGCTCATCACCATTCCGAACGATCGCCTCCTGGGCATGGTGGATAAGTCCACTTCACTGCTCTCCGCATTCGTCATTTGTGACGACGTCCTCCGCCAAGCGGTGGCCGGCATTTCCGATCTCATCACCATGCCTGGCCTCGTGAACGTGGACTTCGCCGATGTGCGCGCCGTTATGCAGGATGCCGGCTCGGCCATCATGGGCGTGGGTCTTGCCACGGGCGAGGACCGCGCCGTGACCGCGGCGCGCGCCGCCGTATCCTCCCCGCTCCTGGATATTGCCATTGATGGCGCCCGGGGGGTGCTGTTCAATGTTTCCGGCGGTCCGGATATGACCATGTGGGAAATAAATGAGGCCGCGAAAGTCATCACCGATTCCATTGATAAGGATGCCAAGCTCATTTTTGGCGCGGTGGAGGATGAGCGACTCAAGAAAGGTGAATTGAAAGTCACGGTTATCGCGACGGGTTTTTCCGGGCTCACGCCCAAACCCGTGGAGACGGCACTGAAGAAGACAGTGACGGGTACGGCGTCTCCCAAGGTTGAGGCGCGCTTAGCGGTAAAGCCCGAGGCCGAGGAGGAGGAGTGGGACGCGGTTCCGGCGTTCCTGCGCCGCCGGAAGTAATTCTCACG
>CAYJUX010000012.1:0-3149 GCA_964373475.1 uncultured Candidatus Saccharibacteria bacterium | reverse complement strand
GAAGTAATTCTCACGTTGCCGATGGGGAAGACGGGCAGTCCCTTGCCAAAAGGGGTTTTTTATTTTTTGGCATGGCCTCCGGCATCCGCTCGCGGAGGAGGGGCCGTAAGTTTTTACTTCGGTTTTGGGGTACCGCTCGCGCCAGTCCGCCGGAGGAGAATTTGTCTTGGTTATCCCCAATGGTCCCGTATTGAGCTGCGGGGGGTTATCGCCTATACATAGCAATACGAACTTAGGCCTCTTCCCGGATCTCCCCGTGAGGCCAGGGATCGCCTGACGCAGTGGCCGGGATCTCTTCCTTTCTCTTTTTTAAAATTTTAGAACTCATCGCTTAACGGTTCCTTCCCCGGTATGCCCGAAGCCGCGCTCCAGGCCCTGCGAACATTTTCCCCGGAGAAAGAAGGCAAGAACTTTTCTCTTTCCCTGGATCGTTTTTTCACCGTGGCCGGCCGCCATCCCTTTGATGCAGTGGAGTGGGAGCGGCGCACCATCATTACCAAGGCGATGGATGGGACGAAAAATGAGGAGAAGGATTGCGAATTCCCCGTTTTTTGGTCGGTGAATGCCTCCAATATCGCCGGCTCTAAGTATTTCCGCGGGCGGCTGGGATCGGAGGCGCGCGAACGATCCGTCAAACAGATGATCGGGCGCGTGGCCAAAACCATCCGCGGTTGGGGACTGGAGTTCGGCTATTTTCCCGATGCGCCTACGGCTGATGTGTTTTCGGACGAACTGACGCACATCCTCCTCTATCAGAAAGCGGCATTTAATTCCCCGGTGTGGTTCAATGTCGGCGTGGATGCGAGACCACAATGCTCTGCGTGTTTTATCCTGGAAGTCACGGACACGATGGAATCCATTTTGGATTGGTACCACACGGAGGGGGTGATCTTTAAGGGCGGGTCGGGTTCGGGCGTTGACCTTTCCCCGCTCCGTTCTTCCCGGGAGAAACTTTCTGCCGGCGGGTACGCCTCGGGGCCGACTTCTTTTATGCGCGGCGCCGATTCCGTGGCCGGCGCCATTGCCTCGGGCGGATCAACGCGGCGGGCCGCCAAGATGGTCGTGCTCCGCGTGGATCATCCCGATATCATGCCGTTCATCCGCTGCAAAGCCGAGGAGGAAAAGAAAGTGCGCGCCCTCATGGCCGCGGGCTATGACATGACGGATCTCAATAACGACGGCTGGAAATCCATCCAATACCAGAACGCCAACAATTCGGTGCGCGTGCCGGACGAGTTCATGCGCGCGGCGGAGGAGGACGGCCCGTGGGCCACGCGCTTCGTGAAAACGGGCGAGGTCGCTGATGAATACCGCGCGCGGGACCTGTTAAAGGAGATCGCTACCGCGGCCTGGGAATGCGGCGACCCCGGCATGCAGTTCGACACCACCATCAACGACTGGAATACGGCGGCCAATACCGGCCCCATTACTGCGACTAATCCATGCGCGGAATACATTCACCTCAATAATTCGGCCTGTAACCTCGCCTCCATCAATCTCCTGAAGTTCCTGGCCGAGGATGGGTCTTTTGCCGTGGAGGACTTCCGCCACACCGTACGAATCATGATCCTGGCCCAGGATATCCTGGTAAATGGTTCCAGCTACCCCACTGAAGAGATTACTAAGAACGCGCATGACTTCCGCGAGCTCGGATTGGGCTACGCTAATTTGGGCGCGCTCCTGATGGCGCTCGGCATGCCATATGACTCGGAGGCCGCCCTGGCCGCGGCCGCGTCCATTACCGCGCTCATGTCAGGCGAGGCCTATCGCTACTCCGGCGTTATGGCCGAGGCCATGGGGCCGTTCAACGGATTCTCCGTGAACCGTGAACCAATGACGCGCGTCCTAAAAAAGCACCGGGCGGCGATGGCCGGCATTCAACGCGAGCGGGTGTTTGATACCCGCATCTATGATGCCGCGGCTGATGCATGGGAGGAGGCGGTGCGCCGCGGCGATGCGGCCGGCGTGCGGAACTCCCAGGCCACCCTCATCGCGCCGACCGGCACTATTTCCTTCATGATGGATTGCGACACCACCGGCATTGAGCCCGACTTCGCGCTGGTAAAAATGAAAACGCTCGTCGGCGGCGGCGTGATGAAGATCGTCAACCGCACCGTGCCCCGGGCTTTAAAACGCCTCGGCTATACGGAACTGGAGATCAACGACATCATTGGCTTCGTTGAACAAGAGGGCACGATAGAGGGCGCGCCGCATCTTCGGGATGAACATATGTCCGTATTTGATTGCGCGGTGAGACCGACGAACGGCACGCGGGCCATTCCCTGGCAGGGGCATGTGCGCCTGGTGGCGGCGGTACAGCCCTTTGTCTCCGGCGGAATTTCCAAGACCTTCAACATGCCGCACGAGACCACGGTGGAGGAGATCATGGAGTCCTATCTCATGGCCTGGAGAATGGGCATCAAAGTATTCGCCGTGTATCGCGACGGCTCTAAGGCCGCACAGCCATTGGTGACCATGTCGGGCAAGGGCGGCGAAGCCAAGCCCCGGCAGGGCGCGCTGGCCATGGGCCCGATGCGTCGCCACCTCCCGCCGACGCGGGGCTCGGAGACCCATAAGTTTTCCGTGGCCGGACATGAGGGCTATCTGACCTACGGCATGTACGAGGACGGCTTGCTGGCCGAAGTATTCATCCGTATGGCCAAGCAGGGTTCTACCCTGGCCGGGCTTTTGGACGCATTTGCCATTATGGTTTCCACGGCCCTCCAGTACGGAGTGCCCCTAAAGGAGCTGACCCGGAAGTTCATCTATACGCGCTTTGAGCCCGCCGGGTTCACCACCAACCCTGACATTCAGATAGCCACTTCCATCACGGATTACATTTTCCGCTATCTGGGCCTCCGTTTCCTTTCCGGGGACGAGCTGGCTGAACTGGGCATGAATGGGCATGAGGCGCGAGCCGTTGAAGCCATAGCCCAGCGCGAAGTGCCGAAAATAGAGCCGACCATGGCCACGGTGTTCGCTGATTCGGTCTGCCGCCTGTGCGGCGGCATGATGGTGCAGACGGGCTCCTGTAAGACCTGTTTGCAGTGCGGGACGTCAAGCGGCGGTTGCTAGGGCGCTCGCATCCCGCAAAAATTTCCCACTGCGATGCGGAGGATCGCTCGGTGTGCCAGTTTTTCTTCACGCCT
>CAYJUX010000011.1:0-14568 GCA_964373475.1 uncultured Candidatus Saccharibacteria bacterium | reverse complement strand
TGGAGTTCCCGTGCGCGCAGATGTAGTCGATCTCCGAGGGAGACAGGCCGGCCCTCTGAATGGCAAGGCGGATCACCCGCTCGACGATCCTTCCGCTCAGATCAACCTTTCTGAGGTGCGCCCCCTCCGTCGCGCTGGCTGAGCCCAGCACGCCACGGCTCTGCGTGCGGGGGGTGTCCCCTTCCGAACTGCTCTGCTATGCAAACGAGCTCTGCTTTTCCTGAGAGGACCCACTCCGCGCCCCGATCCAGGACCTCCTTTTCGTTTTCTGGCTTCTGGCCGAACAGATAGAGTACGACCGGCTGGGGCGGAATACTATCCCGCAAGGAGCGAGCCCAGAACGCACATAGCGCTGAGGATTCTTGGTCCACCTCGCCCATCGTCCACCTCCCTCAAGAAATCGAGAACTACGCACCTGCGAGAGGATAGCATATATATAAGGACAGTCAAGTCCAGCGATGGCGAGATCGAGATCGTACAAAAATCAAATGGCCCCCAAGAGTGGCCATTGCACGAGGCGGTATTTTCTTACGCCGAAAGAAGCTTGACGATGCGCGCTACCGACCGACCCGAAGGTGATAAGCTTTTTCGCCGGACCAAGACTGATGGATGGAAGAAACTCATCAAAGCCATAGAACATCTCCATGGCGTTTCCCGCAGATGAAACTAGATCAAAACGGGCTTATCGTCCCAATTGTAAACCCATTCATTTTGTACAAAACTGGCGAAACGGCCGCGATAGTAGTCACGGTTTAGCATCTCCGTATGGGTCATTTCGCGAGTGGGATGCCCGAGGGTGACATGCCATTCGGGGATATCTCTTTCTATAATTTCCTTTTGCTCGTCGTTGGACCGTTGGGCAAATTGGGCCAGCTCCTTCAGCAACGGCGGGCCAATCGATATCGGCCCATCTTTGGTTTTATCCGGCGGCAAAATAGTAAAATGCCGCTCGACATAATCTGCGCCGAGCATGAGGGCCACCTGGGCGGCTTTAATGCCGTCCCGGGCGACCAGCGTGTGATCGGACCAGCCCACTTTCGGTGAAAATTGCCGGAGCCATTCCATGCGCGAGAGGTTGGCCATGGGAAGGGTATTCGGATAGCTGGTAACGCAATGCAGTAAGGAAAAATTTTTATTCTTCGCCTGAAGAATGCGTGCTGTTTCTTTCACCTCATCATCAAAAGTGGCTCCGGTAGAAACTATTAAATTATCAAAATGGTCAGCTAATTCATTCACCATGGGAAAACTGGCGCAGTCGTAGCTTGCCACCTTGACGTACGTTTCTCCCCGGAATGGCAACGCAGCCGCAAACGGGATCCGCTTGCGGGAAAATACCGTGAGCATGGGAATGGCCCCGATTTTTTGTACCTCTTCCACGAAAAAATGATAATCGGCTTCGCCCAGATCCAAGCCGCGGAGGCGCGCCAGCTCAGGTCCATAAGGCCGTTGGATGGTCTTCCGTACGCCATTCGTCTCTTCGTACCCTTCATCAAAACGTTCCCGGGGCGTTAGGTCCTCGGAAAAAATAACCTGGCATTTGATAATATCCGCGCCATTCTCTTTGGCGCTATAAATCATGTCCCGCAACACATTGCGGTCCCCGTTGTGATTCTGGCAAATCTCAACAATTATTTTGGCCATAGCTAGGCAATAGAACGAACGAGGGGCGCGGTGGACTTTTTTTCTTTAAGAAAATCTTCCGCAAAAATTTTTGCGCAGTATTGGTTGCCGTCCAACGTGCCCCAGCGGGAGAGTATCCGGTCACGCATGTTCGCACTGGCTAATTTCATACCCGGCGCGTGCGCCAAAACCGTTTCCAGGGGCTCGCCGCGATAGACCACGCCGATCCCCAACTGCTCAACCGCAGTGTTGTTAAAATAAACTTCCGGATCGTCCTTCGGATCGAAATCGGGCACGACCAATGGCGTTCCGGAGATCATGGAAAGCCAGACCGAACTCCACCCGGATCGCGCAAACTGGAACAAAATGTTCCTATTGGGAATCACCTGCGGGAGCATCCGGATACTGCCGGGCACGGCGTTCGGAACATTGGAATATATCCTCAGGCCCAAGCGTTTGGCATCGGCGTACAGCCGCTCGAGCCCCGGAATACCGGTGATGGTTACGAAAATTCCCGGCTCAATGTCTTCGCCGTTGGGTGCGTAAAGCCGGGAAATGGGCGGGGTGAGCACTTCGGTTTGGTAGCGCGGCCGGTAGTCCGCCCGCCAGGAAAAGGTGGCCGGGTACGCCACGGCGTGCATGGTTTGGTCTGCCTCAACCCAATGTGCCGCTTCAATGCCTTGGTCCAACAGATCCTTTCTGACGGAAACCTTGTCAGGGGGGACATCTTTTACGCCGCCAAGGATATCAGCGATATAGCTGAACGTCGTGAAGTATGACGGGGCAATATCATACCGTACGCGCGGCGAACGGTTCAGCTCCAGAACTATACCTTTCGGATCAATGGTTTTGGGCTTGCCGGAAAGACCGACCGCTTCTATCCTTTCCCCGGAGAGATGCCGGTTGGCTTTCTGGGAAACATTTTTTACGCTCTCCGACCACCGGATAAGCGCTTCCTCATAGGTATGGCCCCAATAGAAAACGCTTCCCAAAATCTTCCCCAGCTCCCCATCTAAAAAAATCTCATCGCCGTACGGGGCAAACTCTTCCCGCATGATCCCCTTTTGCTTCTCCCCGTAGACCCACGGCACAAGAATGCCGAGCCGGTCCTCCCCGCGCCGTTCAAGCTCATCGTTCAATGCCAGCGCCAGTTCGGTGGTCCGCAGATAGGGTCCGGTGCCGTACGCAAAGTTGGTGACAAGAAAGCTCGTGGGCATAATGGATTTTAGATCCCCCTATACGATATTCGCGCGTTTACAATGCTGGAGAACGAGCTCGGCGATGAATTCCTGGGTAATCCCCATCGCCTCGTACGTCGTGCCGCCGATGTGGGGAACGATGATCAGATTCCTGTTGGTTCTCGCGTAATGCCACAGGGGATCTTTTCTCAGATGACTCCCATTCGGACGCTCATCCCGCAGAACGTCAATTGCCGCGCCGGCGATCCATTTGTTCCGAAGAGCTTTATACAGCGCCCCGTGTTCTATCAGCTCAGCCCGTGCGGTGTTTATCACGTACGCCGTCGGCTGCATCATCTTAAGATGTTTCTCCTGCACCAGATCATGCGTACCATCCGTAAGTAATACATGCAGAGAAACAACATCCGACTTCCTCAGGAGAATCCCCATACTCACTTTCTTTACCCCCAACGCATGCATGACCCGTGCGGGAACATACGGATCGCAAGCCAAGATGTTCATGCCAAACGCGCTGGCGTACCGGGCGACCATGCTCCCCAACCGCCCAAACCCCACAATACCCAAAGTTTTCCCGGAGAGCTCGCGGCCGGCCCATTTATTCGTCCTCCAACTCCCATTCTTTACATCTTCAAAGGCCCAGGGGATGTTCCGCGTGAGTGCCAACATGAACGCAATAGTTTCCTCAGCGGTGGAGGGAATGGTTTTTAAAAAACCAGTATGCCCGCGTAGGGAAATGATTTTTACGCCCCTCTCTTGCGCATACGGAGTGTCAATGTGGTTCAGGCCGGTGGTGGAGGTGGCAATAACCTTCAGCTTGGGCATCTGGTCCATCAGATCTTTAGTCACCGACAAAGCCAGGCGCACCACAAAAATTTCGGCTGATGCCAACCATCTTCTGCGCTCGTTCGCCTTTGACCCGAACCAAAAACAAACCGGCCCAAGTTTCCGGTATGCCGAAATGGCTTTGGGCGAATAATCCGGCTCGGCGATCAGGGTGGTCAGTTTCTTAGCCATGGAAAATCGGACATATGATTCCTGAAACTTTTGACATACTAAAGCAGTTTATTTTTGATCATAAATTCCGCGAACTCCCAATCCAGAAGAGAATCAATATCAAAAACTTCGCCTGATAAGAAGATCGGTAAAATGTTCTCTCCGCACATGGATCCTTTTTGCATTATGGTTTCGTAGCGTGTCACGTCAACCTGGCCGTAGTGATTAAAAACCTGGGGAAGTTTCTGCCGCGGCCAATTGAACGCTTCCCTCTCCCCCGGGATCTCCAGAGCTGGCGTTAAAAAACCATCCGCGCCGATCTTGAACATTTTATACGGCGTAACCGGTGGAACCCCCACGGTCCAGACCGCATCCGCCTTTGGATTTTCCACCAGCAGCTCTACCCCCAGATCTATGTGCTCTCGCCTGCGGAAGGGATGGGTAGGTCGGAGGTGCACAATAACATCCGGCTTCCATCTTTCGTGTTCTTCCAGCCATTGGAGCGCGTGCACAAAAACCGGAAAATCCTGCGTGGAGTCCTCCGCCAGTTCCTGGGGCCGCATAAACGGCGTCTCTATCCCGTATGCTCTGCCGACTTCAGCGATCTCTTCGCTATCCGTAGATAACACTACGCGATCAATGTACTTTGCGGCCTTAGCTTTTTCAACGGTATAGGCAATTAAGGGTTTCCCTCCCAGAAGCTTGATATTCTTTTGGGGGATGGATTTTGACCCGCCTCTTGCCAAAACAAGCCCCAGGACTTTTTTGCCTTGGTAACTCATAAGCGCTTATAGTGCACGCCCTTGATCTTGGCAGTATCGTCTTGGTTAAAAACTCCCCAGCCATCGAAAAGCAGGGTCGGTTTTCGGGAAAGAGCAAGGTATTTCCGAATTTCTATCTCTTGAAAGTGGGGGTTGCTGTTCAGCACTACCATGGCATCGGCGTTCCTTGCTCCGACTTCCAAATTATTCACCTGCCTGACTCCGTATGCCATTGCCTCTTCTCTCTTTACGGCGGGATCGTAACCGAATACGTTTCCAAAACCTGCTTTTTGAAGACGCGTCACGATGCTCAGAGCGGTAGAACCGCGTAGATCGGAAGTCATCGGATGCCCCTTAAACGCCAGGCCGAAGATCAAAATTTTCGGATTCTTTATTCCTGCCTTGTGGTGTTCCAAAAAAGAGAGCACCTGCCCGGCCACAAAATCAACCATACGCTCGTTTATCGCCCGGGCGTGGCGAAAAAGCAATGGGTTATACCCTTTAACTTTGGCCGACTCAATAAAAATAAAAGGGTCCTTCTCCAAGCAATACCCGCCGACTCCGGGGCTCGGCATCGGCACATTGCTCCGTTCGTAGCCGTAATTTGCGGCTTCTATGATCTTCCTTGCCTCCAAACCCCAATGCTGCGCTACGAGCGAAACCTCGTTGGCAAAGCCGAACGTGACGTCGCGGTACGTATTATTGACGAGTTTCACCATCTCCGCTTCTTCCAGCGTATCTACCAGAACATTGGAATGAGTCATGAAACCAAAGACGCTGGCCGCCATATCCGCGCTCTTGTGATTGATGCCGCCGATAACCTGCGGCAATTTTCTCAGCTCCTCCAGCGCGCGCCCCTCAGCGGTCCGCTCGGGAGCAAACGCCAAAAGAAACTCTTCGCCCGCCCTGAGGCCGGAATATTTCTCCAAGATCGGCGCGACGCAGTCCCGCGTCGTGCCTACCGGCACGGTGGATCGCAAAATTATCAGATCCCCTCGCTTGAGAATACGCCCCAAATTTTTCGCGGCTGCCCGAAGGTGCGCTAAGTCCGGTTTTTGACTTCTGTCCAGCGGGGTGCCGACCGCGACAAAATAGATGTCGCAGTTATTCTCCCCTTTAAAATTTTCAGCGACCTTAAAATTGCCTCCCAAATGATCTTTGATCAAGGCGTCGAGGCCGGCTTCAAAAAAATGCGGTTTCCCGCTAGAGACGGCACGTCGTACTTTTGGATCTGCATCCACGCCTTTTACCCGAAAGCCCAAGTCGGCCAGGGTAAGACCGAGCGTCAAGCCCACATACCCCAAACCGACCATACCGATATGCTTGAATCGTATGTCGCTCTGATGCCAAAGATCGTAAAAGGAAACAAGGTTCAAAACCTTTCTATTCCTGTCCACCACGACGATCTTATCCAGCCGGTCTTTATGCCAGCTCTCCTGCCTGATCTTATCCGCGATGAGCGCCAAAATTTCCTCACCGCTGTGCGGCCCGATGATCAAAAATGGGTTTTTATTCATCACCAGGGAAACGGGCGAATCAAGCCCGGCCCCTTGGGACAACGCCCGCCGGATATCGCCGTCGGTCGCGATGCCCAAAAGTTTTTCCGCGGCGTCCGCCACTAACACGATCCCGGCGGGAAGACGGGTGCGCTGGGGTTTATTTCGGGCCATCCTTCGTAACGCTTCCCGAATGGTATCCGATTTTTTTAGACAAATTGTCGCCAGGTTGATATTTTTCATTAATTTTTTTATGGTGGGGACCGTAAATCCGCCCCCGCCGCCGAATACTGATACTGACCCGCGGCATACCCTATGCTACCGGTCGCGCGATAAAGTCGGTCACCCGTTCCGTGGATGCGCCGTCCAAACGCCAGCACTGCTCCTCGCGGATCCGTGCGCGGCCCAACGCGTCCTGACGGGGATCACGGAGGTAGGCCCGGATCGCATGCTCGAGTTCCTCGGCACTGGCCACGATGCGCGCGCCACCGCTTGCCAGGATGGGTTGAATGTGATCATAACGGTACTCCCGGATGGTGCCCCAGAAGGGTCGCGGAGTCGGATAACAGTTCACCAGCACCAGCGGCCGGTCAAAAAGTGCGGCGTCAATGTTCATCGTGCCAGGACCCGACACCACAACGTTAGAATGCGCGAGAGCATTCACGAGCCGCTCGTCATCCTCCGGCCTGATCTCCGCATCCTGGCGCATACGGAACACATGACCGGGACGATCCACGATGACCCGACCGCCGAACGCCGCCGGGTCCAGGCTCACCGCCGCGGTCGGAGGGAAACGAACTAAGATCGTCACATCGAGCTTGGATATCAACCCTACCACATAGGCATCCACGTCGTTCTTGGCCATTCGGTAATCTGCCACCGGCACGTAAAGGATTAGCGGTCTTCCCGGGTCGGCCCCGATCTCGGAGAAGAACTCCCGGCGCGGCTTCGTCGGACCTTTGAGATAGCGGTCATAGTGCGGGATGCCGACCACACGAATGCGTTCTTTCGGTATGTCATGGTAGCGCGCCGCCTCATCGGCCATGCGGGGATTGGCTACCGCCACCCCATCCGGCACCACGCGCATGAAGAACCTCGTGAGGTTATCCCAGGAACGTACGATACCCCGCGTCGTCACGCCGGCACGGCGCGCCTCCTGCATGAGGGCTACGTCATTCTCGTTGTTCACGTCGGTTGAAACCACGGCAACGGGTCGATAGCGCGCGATAAGCGACGCGAAAAACATGTGGCGCGGGGAAAGCGCTTGGTCGAGCCGTCGCACCAGGCGCCGGCCCGCGCGCAGGCGCCCCAGGAGTCGCGCCGGAAGGATGAATCCAAAAAAGTAGAAGTACTTATGCTCAAGCACAAGCTTCTCGGCGGTGCGGATCCGCGCCGTAGTCGTGGGCAGCATAACCTGCGCGAGTCGCTTGAATATTAGGCCAAGGAACGTTTGCGAAGCAGTGTTCGCCGGTACCCCCTCAACCACGACATGAGGCCCGCCGAACTGCTGTTCAAAGTAGGACACCTTGAAGTCGGGCGCGAGGATGACCACCTTAAACCCGCGCGCCGCGAGGCGCGCCGGCACGCCCATGGCGAGGATGTTCCGGGATATGAGGATATGGAAGCTGGTGATGAAAATCGTTTTCACAAAATAATCCGAATCTACGAATTGATGCGAATGCTACGAATGGGTTGGGTTGAGCACGCGTTTGATACTTACGTACTTTGCTCTCAAGTTCACAATGAGGCCGAGCCGCTTTTTACCCGAGACGAGATAACGTCTCATCTGGAAGTAGTCCTCCTTTGTGATAATTCGCTTTGCTTTCAGATCGAGAATGATTTTGTCATCCACGATAAAGTCGGGCTTATTCCGCGCTGCGTGTTCGCCAGGAAAAGACGGCGACAGAGCAACTTCGCGCTCATACTTTAGCTTCCGCTCCTGAAATAGCTTTTCTAGAAAATCCGCATATTGCCGCTCGTTCCTGAACCTACCCGGGCGATTCTGAACTACAAAGCAAAGTCCGCACAGTACATACGACAATTCAGGATAGAGTACCTTTTCACTTATTCGTTGCATTCGCATCATATTCGTAGATCCACATTATATTTCCAGAGCGGAGCGTGCGAGCGGAGAAAGGGACAATACATCGATATCGGTTGGTACTTGATAACCCACTGGATGGAGAGACGCTTTGGAAACGTAGCTCGCGGTGAACATGATACGCTCCTTGGTCGTGGAATAACCGCCGCGATGCAGCCCGGTGGTGTCACAGAAGATCAGCGTCCCGGCTTTGCCGAAGCACGTCCGGATGGCATCGGCCGGCACGGCGCGCTCCAAGGCGCCCGGCGGCGGGTAGCTCCCGACGGGCGGGTGCTGCGGGAAAAGTCCTCCGAAGCGCCCCCCGCGCTGCGATCCGCGGACGTACGTGAACGGCCCTGCGCCGACTTCCTCAACATCGGTCAGGTAGAGGAAAACCTTCACCATCTTTCGATCATCGGGGTCGCGATGCCAGCGCTGGGAGTACTGGGCCGGGGCATCGGGCGGCAAGATGACCGTGGAGAGGAGCGAGAAGTAGTGAAAGTGCGGGGCGAGGCCGAGGTAGGCGCCGATAACCCGGAGGATCCGCTCGCCGAGTGCCAGACGTAGGAACGGATTTTTCGGATCGAGCGGCGGCATTTTCCCCTCTCCCCAGACGTCAACGAGAAAGTCCTTTTGGTACTTTTTCGTGCTCGCGCTGAAGATGCCGGACTTTAGTTCTACGCGCGCGTCACTCCGTTCGGAGCGCAAGCTGCCCCCAGCGAGGCGCCGCGTCCGCTCGGCGGCTTCACGGACGAGCTCGGCGAAAAACGATCCTGGCATGAGATCGGTAACGGGAAGCACCGCAATGCCATCCTCTTGGAGCGCTCGCGCGATGTCGCGCTCGCGCTCATCGAGCTGAATACCGAACGAACGCCATCGCCGCCGCGGCTCGCGGTTCAAAAAGTAATACCACACCGGCCAACTGGAACGGAGGCGGTGGTAGCGCCAGTAGAGGATCGAACCGAGCCGCTTGAAAAATTTCATAGCAGCTAACGAAGATGAGGTCATGCAATAGGGTCGAGTCCCAGCCCTTCGGTTTGGCTCAGGGCAAGAAGTAAGCGGGAAAGGCGCTCGGTCGCCCGTCCATCACATTGCCCGCACTGCTCCCTTATGAGCCGCTTACGGCCGGATGCGTCCAGGGACGGGTCGGCAAGATACGCATTGAGCGCGGCCGAAAGAGCCGCTTCATCTCGGACGAGCCGCGCGCCGCCCGAGGCCAAGAGTGCCTGAAAATGGTCGTAATCGTAGTAGCGAACGACACTGGAATCGTAGGGGTTTGCCTGTTTGCCGTCAAAGCCGATAAGAATGACCGGCTTGTCGAACAAAGCCGCGTCCACCGCGAATGTGGATGGACCGCTCACCACGAGGTCAGCGTGGGAAAGCGTATCCCGGAGCACATCATCATCCGCGAGAGCAAGCTCATTGGAACGGAACATGGCCGGATTACGGGCCAGCTGGCGGCCGGGACGCATAACCGTCACGTTGGTCAGCGTACCCAGGCCCTCCAGGTTCACGCTATCCGTCGGCGGCAGGCGGACCAGCAGTTGGTGCGTGGCGGGAAGAAGTGATGCAAGGAGCACGATAATATCGCGGTCAACCGGTTTTCCGCCCACATAGCGGTCGCCAATCGGCGCGTAGACCACCAGGCGCTTGGCCGGGTCAAGGCCGAATGTGCGTAAAAATTCGCCCCGCGCGTGCGCCGCCCCGATAACGTAGCGGTCATAGTGTGGAATACCGACGACCGAGATCCGTTCCGGCGGTATGCCGTGGAGCGTGATGGCCTCCCGCCGGATGATATCATTCTGAACTGCCAAATGATCCGGCATGGCACGGATAAGACCTTTTGAAGTCAGGTTGTCCCAGGAGCGCACCATGCCGATAACGGGAATGCCGCGGCGTTTTGCTTCGCGCATGAGCCGCACATCGCTCTCGTTCTGCACGTCCGTGGAAAAGACGAGATCCGGCCGCTCGCGGGACAGCATGGCCCCGAAACGGCCGCGGGGGGTCAGTAGGGCATCAATGGCACGTATGGCGCGCCGGGCGAACGGCCGATTCGCGATGAAAATGGCGAGCCATGCACCGCTCCCGCCCATATCAGAGCGGCGCTTGATGGCAAGAGAGCGCGTTCCCACGGCGGCAAGCGCCACATACCGGAGGAATCGGTCGCGCCAGGTGAGATCGCGGGGAACGCCGGTAATGACAATGCCGTCTCCGGCAAATTCGGCATTGAAGAACGCTGATTTTTTTTCGGGAACCGCCAGGACGACCTGCGCTCCGGCTTTGACAAGCAAACTCGCGAGCGGCGTGGAAAGGATGTTCCGCGAAATAAGAGGATGAAAACTAGTGATGAGTATGGCCATAAAGTAATGCGAATCTACGAATGGCATTCGAATGCAACGAATAATAGCAGACAGTAGATTGCATTTGTTGCATTCGCATCATATTCGTGGATTCGCATTTTTAAGAGAACGCTCGAAGAGCGCGAGCATTGATTCGGCATAGCCGCTCCAGGTCATATGCTCACGCACGAACGCGCTCCCCTGGTGCACAAGCTTTGAATAGAGGACGGGGTCAGTGAGCAGACGCTCCACGGCGGCGGCGATCTCGGCCGGCGCGCGCGGCGAAACCAGTAATGCCGTCTCGCCATCAGTTAGTACCTCGTGCACGCCGGCCCCGCGGGAGACGATCGCCGGGATGCCCGTGGCCATGGCCTCCAGCGGCACGTGGCCCCAGGTCTGGAGACAATTGGTGAAGACAAAGACATCGTGCTCGCGGTAGGCACGGATAAGGTCGGCCTCCGATACCTCGCCCGCGAAAGCGACGAACGTGTCGAGTCCCCGCTCGCGGACAAGTCGCTGCAGGCGCTCGGCGTACAGAGGTACGGACTTTGGGCTGCCAACGATGGTCAGCGTGGCATCATATCCCCGCCCCCGGAGGATGGCGACCGCCTCAATGGCGTCCTCGAAGCGGCGGTGCGGGAAAAAAATGCCGATGGCGAGCATCTTGAGACGCGGGGCGGGCGGCGGCTCATGCGGCATAAAGGCAAACTGGCCGGCATCAATGCCCAGGCGCGTGATAACGCTTTCGCGGCCGAGATACTTCCGGACCAGGCCCTGATTAAAATGGTCGAGTACGGCGATAACATCCTGGTCGGCGATGAATTTCCGGCGATCATACCAATCAAGAATGCGAATGATGAGGCGGCGAGAAAGGGAATGCTGCACCGGCTCAAACGCGCCGATACGCTCATACGTCCAGCGGAGCGCCGGTACGTCGTTCATCACCCAGACCGACGGCACATGCTTTTTACTTTTTGCCTGCCCCGTACCGAACTTGTTCTGGTGCGGGGCTTTTTGCTTCTTGAAGTAGTACGCCGTACGATAGGCCACTGAATCATGCGGGTTCAGTAGCTCGGTGTCGCGACTAATTAAAAGTGAGAGGCGCTTGGCAAGATAGGTCTCCTGAAGGAATCCCGAAATACGGCCGAGAAACTTGGCCCACTGTTTCGGGAAGCCGGTGAGCACGGTATCCAATGCAGTGATATCAAGACCCGATGAAAGCTCCGGATAGCAGCGTTCCGAATTAAAGCGGAGCGTATGGAGCTTCACGCCGTGCCCGCGCAAAATGAGCTCACGCGCCAAAATAAGGGCCTGGCGCTGGGTGCCGCCCTTGCCGTCGAGCCGCCGAACAATGATGGCGATCTTCATATGCCGTTAGGCGCGCCCGGCGGCACTCCCCAGCGGCAGCTTTTTACCTTCAAAAAAGCGATGGAATACCTTGATGACATAGCCGAGTTCGTCCTTCCCGAGCTCGGGATGACAGCCGATGAAAAAGCCATTCTCCTGGGCGAACGTCGCGACCGGGTAGTTCCGGGCGATATTGCCAAAAAGTTTCCTATACGCCGGCTGGGTGAGGAGCGGATACATCGGGCGCGTCTCCACATTCCAGGATTCCAGATAATGCGTAAGCTCGTCCCGCGAAAATTTTCGCGAGCGCACCGCGATGGGGAACATCATAAAGGAATGTTCCGAATGCGCCGGCCACCACGGAAGCTGGAGGTATTCGGCGAACGGCTGAAGCCCTTTTAAAAGGCGGCCGGCATTTTGCTGACGGGTGAGAAGATTCCTATCAAGCCGCTGGAATTCGGCCACGCCCAAGGCGCCGCCTATTTCAGTAGCTCGGTAGTTGAATCCAACGGTTACGAACTGGAAGCGCCGGCCCATGACCTCCTGCAGGCGCGCGCCGGAAAGCCCCTGATCATCGTCCGCGGCCATGTAGATGTTGTCGCGGCCGTGGCTTATTAAGCTTCGTGCCAGGACCGCGACCTTGGGGTCGTTCGTCAACAGCATTCCGCCCTCGCCCGTAGTCACGATATGGGACACATAGGTTGAAAAGCAGGCGATGTCGCCCTGGGACCCGATCGGAGCTCCGCGGTGGTTAACCCCGAGCGCCTGGCAGGAATCCTCCACCACCTTGAGGCCGTGGCGCCGAGCTATTCTCATGATCGGCTGCATCTCGGCCGACACGCCCCAGAGGTGCACCGGCATGATGGCCCGCGTGCGCTTGGTGATATGTTTTTCAATTTCGGCCGAATCAATATGGAATGTCCGCGGATCAACATCGGCGAACACCGGCCAAAGGCCGTTATGCAAAACGGCATTGGAAGTCGCGATGAACGTGAGCGCCGGCACAATGACCTCATCCCCGTCTTTCCAGCCATGTATTCTTTTTAAAGCCGCCAGCGCGGCGGTGAGGGCGGATGTCCCGGAATTCGTGGATATGGCGAAGCGCCGCTGGTGGCGCCGCGCGAATTCGCCCTCAAAGCGCTTCAAAAAGGGGCCGTAGGAAAAACGACCGGAATCCAGGACCTGGGCAACAAGCTGTTTATGGAGCGGCGTTACCACCATACCGCCGACACCGATCTGGGTTTTGCGCTTGCGCAGCATAATATAAATCTACGAATGCATTCGAATGCAACGAATACTACCGATAAGCTCATTTGACATTCGCATCATTCGCATCGCATTCGTAGATTTGCATCACATTAAGCGTTCCGAATAAGACTATGTCCGCGCATCATGCGGTAGGATTTAATCAGCTCCTGAATGCCAAAATCGAGCGTGCGCGCCGGCTCAAACCCGAGCGCGCGCATGCGCGCGTGCGAGACCACAAAATTCCGTCCCTCCGGGTCCTTGCCGACATCAGCGAAGTGGACGAGGAGATTGGGGATAAATTGCTTGATCCGCTCCGCCAGCTCTCCCTTCGAAACGTTCATATCATCCCGCCCGACATTGTAGGCGCGGCCGGTCATTTGGGGCGCATGCTCAATGGCAAAACGGAACGCGTCGGCTACGTCGCGCACATGCACGAACTGTCGCCGGAAATCCTTTTCAAATACGACCAGCGCCCCTTCATTCACTGCCGTGTGCACGAAATGGTTGACCAGAAGGTCAAGGCGCATGCGCGGCGAGGCGCCGAACACCGTGGCCAGGCGCAGGGAGACGGCGTTCGGAGAATTCAATATCCCGGCCTCGGCTTCAACCTTCGTTTTCGCGTACAAGGAGAGCGGTTCCAAGGGTGTATCTTCCGCGCAAACGACGCCCGGCCGCGAACCGTAGCTTGAATCCGTAGCCGGAAAAACCAGAAGTTGGTCCGGACGCCGCAAGCGGTTCAAAAGCCGAACGGCATCAAGGTTGAGCGAACGCGCCAAATGCGGATCGCGCTCGCACGCCGGGGCGCCGACCACGGCGACAAGCGGGATCACGACATCGGCATCGCTAAGGAGTTTTTTTAAAAGCGCCTCGTCCCGCGCGTCGCCGAACACGAACTCAAACCGGGGGTCACCGGCAAGATGCATCAAGCTCCTCTGCTGGAAGAAGAGGTTATCAAGAACGGTTACGCGATACCCGGCATCCAAGAGATGCTCGGTCAGAACGGAACCGATATATCCGGCGCCACCGGTAATGAGCACATGGGGCTGTTTTGTTTCCATGTAAAAAGAAAAAGCGAGTGCTTCTCTCCTTTAAGAATACCGGCGGCGGCGCTGGGGCGTTTCCCCGCCCAACTTTTGCCTCGCAAAACTTGGGCGGGCCAGAGCCCGGAAGATCTTTTGAGCGATAAATTCCTCTGTTCTCGCCATGGACTCAAATGTCGCGCCGCCGAGATGCGGAACAATAATGAGGTTTTTGTGGACACAAGCGTACCGGACTAAGGGGTGCGAACGAACATGCTTGCCTTTTGGATCCTCATTGGCAAGCACATCCAACGCGGCACCCGCAATCTTTCGATTCCGTAGGGCCCAAAGGAGAGCCGTCTCATCATTCAACTCGCCGCGCGCGGTATTGATATAGTATGCCGTCGGCCGCATCAGCCCGAAGTGACGGCGCCGAACTAGGTTATAGGTGTTTGGTGTTAGGAGT
>CAYJUX010000010.1:0-15355 GCA_964373475.1 uncultured Candidatus Saccharibacteria bacterium | reverse complement strand
AAACATTAATCTCGCTGCCTGCCCAAATTAGCGGAAAATTCGTATAATTGACAAAAAACAAAACCGGCGGCATGCCGCCGGTTTTGTTTTTCGATCGCTCCGGAAGGAGCTATACTGATTCCATAGATCAACCCCATGTGCTCTCTTATCCTCTCCGGCCACGGCATTTTGGATATTATCGCCATAGCCGCGATTGCGGTTGCCATCGCAGTATTCATCTGGGCCGTCTATAACCTCATCCTCTGTTGGGGCGACCCGGAAACCACGCGCCATGTCCGATGGCTCTCCCTGAAAGCCCTCGGCTGGCTCGGCATCGCTATTCTCATGGACAACGCCGGCACTATTTTCTGCTAACGGGCGGTTTGAATTTTTGGCCCCCATCGGCTATATTGGCCGGGCGCCCTCGTGGTGAAATGGCAAACACGCAGGGTTTAGGACCCTGTGCCGCAAGGCTTGGAGGTTCAAGTCCTCCCGAGGGCACTCCTCCGCTAAAGCTTCGGAGTACAGAGCATACGCCCGAGTAGCTCAGTGGTAGAGCAACTCCATGGTAAGGAGTAGGCCGGAGGTTCAATCCCTCTCTCGGGCTCGCCGTACCCTTTGCGGCTTTTGCGGCCTTTGTAACCTTTGATTACCTTCTCCCTATGCCCCAGCCAAACCTCATCCGCTTCCAGTGCGCCGCCTGCAAGCGCTATAACTACTGGTCGCGAAAGAACCTCCGCACTAGCGAGGGCAAGCTTGAGCTGAAAAAGTATTGCAAATGGTGCCGGTTGCACACGAAGCACAAAGAAGCCAAAAAGACCTAGACAAGAGGGGGATTAGTTAAGTGGCATAACGGGCGGCTCCAAACCGCCAGTCGGGAGTTCAATCCTCTCATCCCCCGCATGAGGAATAGGAATGGGTAGCCCATCGGCAAGCAGACAAGCAAATACCAGCGATAGCTGGTATTTGCTTGTCTGGCAGGAACGGCTACAATAAAAAAATGCCGCGCGGCCTCGGTACCGTTCAACGGAAAATCCTCACGCTCCTCCTCGGCGGAGTCGCGCTCGGCCTGTCCGGTTCTCCGCGGCAATTTTCTCGGACTCTCCGCGCGCTCGGCGCGGAATGGAAGGCGATCAACCGGCAAGCGCTCGAACGCGCCATCCGCAGCCTGTATCAGTCACAGCTGATCTCGGAGCGGCAGAATGCCGACGGAACCGTAACCATGACCCTCGCGCGCGCGGGGAAGAAACGGGCTCTCGCTTTTCGGATCGAAACGATGAAAATAAAGAACCCCCCGCGTTGGGATGGAATGTGGCGCGTGGTGCTCTTTGATATTCCTGAGCGCCAGAAAAAAGCCCGTGAAGCGCTCCGTACCCATCTCACCCAGATCGGTTTAAAGGAGCTGCAGAAGAGCGTTTTTATCCATCCCCACCCCTGCGCCGATGAGGTAGATTTTATCGTGGAGCTCTATCAACTTCGTCCTTTTGTCCGGCAACTTACCGCAAAGGCCGTTGATAATGAGATCCATCTAAAACATCAATTTGGTTTCCCCGGCTAGCAAATACCAGCTATAGCTGGTATTTGCTAGCCGGGGTGTACCCCCAACAGAGGGCATACCGCCAATGACGGAGGAACTTACCCGAGACATAAAATGGACGAGCTGATCCAAAACCTAAAACGGGCGGGCGTGCTGCAATCCCCATTCGTGACGGCGGCATTCCATGCGATCGACCGCAGGGACTTCGTGCCTGCCGAACATCAGCACGAGGCCTATGGCGACTACCCCCTGCCCATCGGCGGGGGGCAGACCATATCCCAGCCCTTTACCGTCGCCTTCCTGCTGGACCTCCTTGACCCGCGGCCGGGGGAGACAATACTTGATATCGGCGCGGGGTCGGGATGGCAGGCAACGCTCTTGGCGCATGTGGTGAGCCAAGAGGAAGGTCAAGAGTCCCCGCACCAGAACAAGTTCGGTGCGGGGCAAGCAAAAGTCAAAAGTCAAAAGTCAGGAAAGGTGTACGCCATTGAGCGCATACCGGAACTTTGCCGGCTGGCCCGCGCGAATATATCCAAATACGGATTTATTCAGCAGGGAACCGCGGAACTTCATTGTGGAGACGCAACTGGAGGCCTGCCGGATGCAGCACCCTTTGACAAGATCATTGCCGCGGCCAGCGCGTCCGAGATCCCCGTGGCCTGGAAGCAACAACTAAAAACAGGCGGGGTCATGGTCGCGCCGATCCAGGCATCCATTTGGCGCTACCGAAAACTCGGCCCGGACGAATGGAAAGCCGAGGAATTCCCTGGGTTTGCTTTTGTGCCGCTGGTTACGAAAGAAGCACGAAGCGGGGAGCGGGGAGCGGGGAGCGGGCGGATGCGGTCTCTGGTGGGTATATTCCTGGCCGTTGCGGCGCTCCTCGGTATCTTTTTGGCGCTTCCGAAAACAATTCCCCCCGACAGCGCAGAGATCAAGATCCTGCCCGGAACAGGATCCCGCGCCATCGGCGATCTTTTGAAAACCCAGGGCATTATCCGCTCCAAATGGGCTTTCGTTACCTACGCCGCGCTGACCGGCAAGGCATCCGATCTCAAGCCGGGCATATACGCACTCGAGCGACGCGTCACGATCCCCGGGCTGGTATCGCTCCTCGCCAGGGGCGAACCCTACCCCAATGAGCGCTTCATCACCATTCCGGAAGGGTGGGACCTACGCGATATCAGTGCCTATTTTGAAAAAAATAGCATTGCGTCCTCCCGGGAACTCTACGCCGTTACCGGCGAGCCGGCACGCCGCTACCCCCCCGGGGTCCGCTTCCCGCCTCCCGAGCTCATGAAAAGCTTACCCGCGGTGCTTACCGAGAGGCCGGCCGCCGCTTCGCTGGAGGGCTACCTCTATCCCGATACCTATCGGGTGTTCCGGAATGCATCCGCCGCAGATATCGTCCAAAAAATGCTTGAGAATTTAGACAAAAAACTGCGGCCCGAACTGCGCCAAGAGATCCGGCGGCAGGAAAGGTCCATCGCCGACGTCATTACTGTTGCTTCACTGGTGGAAAAAGAAGTGCCCGGCACTGCTGAGCGCCGCATCGTCGCCGGCATCCTCTGGAAGCGCCTGGAACTCGGCATCCCGCTCCAAGTGGACGCGACCGTGAACTACATTACTGGAAAGAGGGAAACGCCGTCCGCCGCTGACCTGGCCATTGATTCCCCCTACAATACCTACCGCTCCCGTGGCCTGCCGCCCGGGCCCATTGCCAACCCCGGCATTGAAGCCGTGGAAACGACCATATACTCAGAGCCGAGCGACTACCGCTACTATCTCTCCGGCAGGGACGGGGAAACCATTTTCAGCCGCACACTCCCGGAGCATGCCGCCGCACGGGCAAAGTATCTCAAATGATTGCAGGGGAGCGGCATCCGTGTTATATTGCGCCGTATGCTATCTGCAAAAGAGAAAACAAAGCTGATAGAAAAATTCAAATCCCATGAAAAGGACACCGGCTCCACCGAGGTCCAAATAGCCCTGATATCAGAGGAGATAAAGCAGCTGGCGGGGCATTTGAAAAAACATCCCAAGGATGTCCACTCCCGCCGCGGGCTCCTCGGCATGGTTGCCCGGCGGAAAAAACTTTTGGATCATCTCTCCCGCAAAGACCCCCAGCGCCACGCCGCGGTAGCCAAAAAGGTCGGGCTGAAACGATAATGCAAAAATTAAAAATCAAAAGTAAAAACACTGGAAGCCGCCACAGGCGGCTACCTGAATTTTTCTTTTTGAATTTTGCATTTTGAATTCCGGCAATGCATAACCCCCAAATGCAGCATAAAGACCAGCGGGTGGCGGTCTTCATTGACGTGCAGAACATGTACCACTCGGCGCGAAACCTCCATAATGCCCGCGTTTCCTTTCGCGAAGTGGTCAAGGCCGCCGTTGCCGGCCGGCATCTCATCCGCTCCTTTGCCTACGTGGTGCGCACCAAGACCGGGGAAG
Source organism: uncultured Candidatus Saccharibacteria bacterium (assembly GCA_964373475.1). GTDB lineage: Bacteria > Patescibacteriota > Minisyncoccia > Sungbacterales > SURF-37 > JACQMJ01. The sequence continues at coordinate 11,388 of CAYJUX010000010.1, read as the reverse complement.
AAAAGCCGTTCTTTGAGGCGCTGGAAAAAGAGGGGATAGAAACGCGGGTAAAGGACTTGCAGGAGTTCTACGGCGGCGCAAAAAAAGCCGACTGGGACGTGGGCATGGCCATTGACGCCGTCCGTACCGCTGATATTGTGGATACCATTGTCATCGTATCGGGGGATGGCGACTTTCTGCCGCTGCTCGACTACCTGAAAGGGCGCGGCCGCCGGGTGGAGGTAATCGCCTTTGGGCGCACCGCGGCCTTAAAGATGAAGGAAGCTGCCGATGATTTCCTGGATATTGAAGAGGAACCGCGCCGCTTCCTGATGAAGAGCCGGCGCCTGCTCTCGCCCCCGGGAAGCCCCAACGGGTCGGCCGAGGACTCATAAAAATCAGTATCGAAATACTCATACATCCATAAATTTGCCTCGCCTTCGGACTCATAGACCTTTGATCCCGCAAGGTCTGCCGTCTGGAGGAGAGGCCGCAAATCCCTATGACCGGAAAAACATTCTCTATGGAGATCGGCGCCTCTCCCTTAACGGCCGAATTGACGGCTCTTGCCGGACAGGCCAACGGCCGCATACTTATCCGCCACGGCGAAACTACTATTCTCGTGACCGCGGTGATGTCCAAAAAACCCCGCGAGGGCGGGGATTTTTTCCCGCTGACCGTGGACTACGAGGAAAAATTCTACGCCGCGGGGAAGATCTTGGGCTCGCGCTTCGTCAAACGCGAGAGCAAACCGTCGGACGAGGCCATTCTCACCGCCCGCCTCATTGACCGCACCATCCGGCCGCGCTTTGACCTCCGCATGCGAAATGAGGTCCAAATAGTGGCCACGGTGTTCTCGCTGGACGAGGCCAATGACCCGGATATCGCCGCCATCTTCGGGGCGTCCCTCGCGCTTTCCCTATCGGACATCCCCTGGGACGGGCCGGTGGCGGCAGTGCGCATCGGCCGTAGGGACGGCCAATGGATCGTGAATCCGGGATTCGCGGAACGAAAGGACCCCGAACTGGATCTGGTCGTATCCGGCACCGCCCAAAAAATAAATATGATAGAGGCCGGCGCCCGGGAACTGCCGGAGACCCTAATGGTGGAAGCGCTCGAGCGGGGGCATGCGGAGATAAAAAAACTCATCCTGCTGCAGCAGGAAATAATCGCCCAGGCCGCGCCGGTAAAAGTCCCGGTGAAACTCTTTCCCATAGATGGCCCGCTCTCCGAAATCCTGAAAGAAAAATTTTCAGCCCGCCTGGAAGAGTCGCTCTGGACCGGGGAAAAAACGGCGCGAAACGAGAAGCTATCGGCCGTGAAAGAGGAGTGGATGGCTTTAGCCAGGACCGAATTCCCGGATGCCGCGCCGGCCCACGCCGAATACCTCTGGGAGCACGAGCTCGATGGCATTGTGCACCGCCGCATTATTGACTCCGGCCAGCGCCCGGACGGCCGGGCCTATGATGAACTCCGCCCGCTGCAGGCCCAGGCGGGCATCCTGCCGCGGGTGCACGGCTCCGGTCTTTTCATCCGCGGGGAAACGCAGGCCCTCTCCACGCTGACGCTCGGCGGGCCGAGAGACGAGCAGATCGTGGAGGGCATGGAAATCCGCGGCAAGCGGCGCTTCATGCATCACTACAACTTTCCCCCGTATTCCACGGGTGAGGTAAAACCCATGCGCGGGCCGGGACGGCGCGAGATCGGCCATGGGGCCCTGGCCGAGCGGGCGCTGGCTCCGCTCATCCCGCCCAAGGAAGAATTCCCCTATACCATCCGCATCGTCTCGGAGATCCTTTCCTCCAACGGCTCCTCTTCCATGGCATCGGTATGCGGCGCCACCCTCGCGCTCTTTGATGCCGGCGTGCCCATGAAAAAGCCCGTCGCCGGCATTGCCATGGGCCTGATGATGGCCGATGAGAAGCGCTACCGGGTGCTGACGGATATTCAGGGCCCGGAAGACCACTACGGGGACATGGACCTCAAGGCCGCGGGAACCGCGGACGGTGTCACGGCGCTCCAGATGGACGTAAAAATAGACGGCGTCACCGTGCCCATGCTTTCGGAGACGCTTAGCCAGGCCCAAAAAGCCCGCGGGGAGATCCTGGCCGTTATGAGCGGTGAGCTGCCGCGGCCGCGGCCGGAACTCTCGCGGCATGCGCCGCGCATTACCATACTGAAAATAGACCCGGAAAAGATCGGCGCGCTCATCGGCCCCGGCGGAAAAATGATCAATAGCATCATCGCGGCGACCAATGTTGATATTGATGTGGAAGATGACGGCTCCATATTCGTCATCTCTGAACGGCCGGAAAGCATGGAGCAGGCGCTCGCGCTGATCCGGCAGGCCACCCGCGAATACAAACCCGGGGAGATGCTGGAGGGGACCGTGACGCGCATTTTTGACTTCGGCGCGATGGTCGAGGTCGGACCGAAACAGGAGGGGCTCATCCATATCTCGGAGCTCGCGCCCTGGCGCGTCGGCCGGGTGGAGGACGTCGTCAATATGGGAGACGAGATCACGGTCATGGTGCGGAACATTGATGACCAAGGCCGCCTGAACCTCTCTTTAAAAAGCGTACCCGGCCGCTATTCGGCCGAGGATATTAGCCGGGCCGAGGCCGCCGGCGCCATGCATCAGGAAATGCCCCGCCGCGAAGGGTTCCGCCCGCCGCAGGGAGGATTTGGCGGCCGCCCTCCACGCGGCCGGGGGCGCCCCCGCTACTAAAAATCGGGTAATAGAAACGATCTAATCCTTCTATCGTTATCCTTCTATCGTTATCCTTCTATCATCAAAAGTGTATCTATAAAAACGACCGTTTTTATAGATACACATTAGGTTTATAGGTATTTATAGATACATATTGGGAAGGTCATGGCTGACGCAGTACCGGAGAGCGGCGAGCCAATGCGTCCCGCCGCGAACGACGATCACCAAAGGCGGGAGGCGGCTATCCGCACGATGCGCTCGGATATTTCCGAGTTCCTAAAAACAACAAAACCATCCCTGGTATCGCTCCTGGCGCGCCAGGCAGAGTGGGAGGACTACCATCCCGCTCCGGCGTACCATCCGTGGCGTTGGATCATTTTGGGCATTGTACTTGCTCTCCTGATCGGCGGCGCCGGGTTTTGGAAACTTGGCCCAGGATCTACCCCCTCGCCGCCGTCCGCTCCGAGCGTAACGCCGCCGCCATTTTTCTTTGCCGAAAACACCACGGACACGCTCATCGCCGAATCCCGGGCAGCTCTTTTTGGCGCACTGAATGCCGCCAGAGAGGACCCGGCCGGATCATTTCGACGCTTTATTTTTCGCGCCAAAAAAGGGGAACGAACGGAAATCCTCGACATGGAGCGGCTCCTGGCGCTCGCCGGAGGCCGCCTGCCGTCCGCGTTCGTCCAAACCATTACCGACCCGCCGCAATTTTTCCGCTACCGCTCTCCTGATGGGCCAAAGTTTGGACTCATTATGGAGAGCCGGAGCCCGCCGCGCGCGCTGGCGGCGCTCATCGCCGGCGAACCCACGCTCGCGCTAGACCTCGCGTTCCTTTTCGCCGGAAACCCGCCGGCGACCAGCTTCGCGCCCTACCAGGATATCGCCTTTAAAAATATCAGCTTCCGTTTTCTCAAACTTGACCCCCACGCCGATCGCGGTATCGGTTATTTGCTTTTTCCGGCCAAGCGCCTTATGGTCATGGCAACATCCGAGGCAGCGCTCCGTGCCGTCATTGACCGTCTCTTTGAAGCACGATAAATTTTTCGCAAAATCCATCTCCGAGATAGATATGGAGCCGACACGCCTTGAAGAATTCAAAAAACTCCTCATCGCCGAACGCGAGCGCCTCACGGCGGGGCTTAGCGCATTTGCCGCCAGGGACCCGAATATGCGGGACGACTGGGATACCCGCTACCCGGCCGGAACGGAAACCGCGTCACTTTCCCATGCGGCCCAGGAAGAGCAGGCCGACATCCGCGAGGAATACGAGAGTGAACTTGCCCAGGAGCACAGCATGGAGCTCCGCCTCCGCGAAATACGCGAGGCGCTGGAGCGCATTGAAAAAAATACCTACGGGCGCTGCCGTTCGTGCCAGGAGGAAATACCCGAAAACCGGCTACGCGCCAACCCGGCCGCGGCCTACGATATGGCGCACCAACCCAAGGAATAAAATTAAAGATAAAATAGCAAAAATAAAAATTTAGGAAGCTGCCGTAGGCAGCGACGATAATTTTGATATTTAATTTTTTATTTTTAATTTTGGTATCGTGGTGACGCTCTACTCGGCTGAGGTCGTGGGGCTGGACGCCACCATCATCAGCGTGGAGGTGGACCTCTCGCCGGGGCTCCATATTTTTTCCATCGTCGGCCTGGCGGAACGCGCCATACAAGAATCGCGAGAGCGCATTGGCGCGGCCATCCGGAACCTCGGCGCGCGCCCGCCGCATAGAAAATCAGAGCGGCTCATCGTGAACCTGGCGCCGGCCGATGTATCCAAAGAGGGGCCGGCTTTTGACCTGCCCATTGCCCTCGGCTTTCTCCTCGCCTCGGGCCAGGTCCGTTTTGATCCGGCCGAAAAAATGTTCTTGGGCGAACTCGGCCTGGACGGCGCGCTAAAACCGGTTGCCGGCGTTCTGCCCGCGGCCATCGCCGGGCGCCTGGCCGGTTTCAAGGCGCTCTACGTGCCCTCGGGCAATGGCGCCGAAGCGGCACTCATTGAGGGCATCACGATAAAAGAGGCGCCCGATCTTTCCGAACTCCTTTTGGACCTGGAAGGCAAGCGGGAACTCGCCGTTGTCGGTCCTCCGGAGCCGGCAGCGCCGACAGCGACAGCGCCCTCCGCCTTCGCTTTCATCCGCGGCCAGGAACAAGCCAAGCGCTGCCTGGAGATCGCCGCGGCCGGCGGGCACAATCTGCTCCTCTCCGGGCCGCCCGGCACCGGGAAAACGCTCCTGGCACGGGCGCTGGCCTCCATACTGCCCTCCCTGTCAACAGATGAAATGATAGAGGTGACGCGCATCTATAGCGTGTCCGGAGCCCTGAAGCAAAAAAGCGCCCTTATCCGCGAACGGCCATTTCGCAGCCCGCACCATACGGCATCCGCCGTGGCCATCGCCGGCGGCGGGTCTTCCATTCGCCCCGGCGAGGTAACGCTCGCGCACCGGGGAGTGCTTTTCCTGGATGAATTCCCGGAATTCCCGGCGCAGGTGCTAAACGCCCTCCGCCAACCCCTGGAGGACAAAGTCATCAGCGTGGCGCGGGCCTCGGGGAGCGCGATATTCCCGGCTGATTTTATGCTGGTCGCGGCCATGAATCCCTGCCCCTGCGGCAACCTTTCCAATCCCCTTGCCGCCTGCGTCTGCACGCCCGGCGCCATCACGAAATACCGGCGCAGGATTTCGGGACCGCTCCTGGACCGCATTGATCTCATGATAGAAGTCGGCCCGGTGGCTATAGAAAAATTGGATGCCGCCGGAGACGCGAATGAGGCGGAATCCCCCGGCATTCAGGAACGCGTGGAGCGCGCGCGCCGGCAGCAGCGCGAGCGATTCAGGCAGGAGCGCATTCTTACCAATGCCGCCATGACCCTCCGGGAACTAAAAACATATTGCCCGCTGGACGCGGCATCCCGGGATATTCTCCGCCAGGCCTATGAACGGCTCGGGATGTCCGTTCGCTCCTACTACCGCGCCATCCGCGTAGCGCGAACGATCGCCGACCTGGCCAATGCGCGGGAGATCGCGCCGCCGCATATTCTGGAAGCCCTGCAGTACCGGCCGCGGATGGAAACATGAATTATGAATCATGAAGCATGAATCATGGGTGAGGGACAAACGGAAGACGGCCCGAAGGGCCGCCCATAATTCATGATTCTTGATTCTTGATTCTTGATTCTTTGTTCAAAAGGGGTTCCGCGCCCCCCGGACCTCGAAATGCACGTGGCAGCCGGTGGAGTTGCCCGAGGAGCCGATAAGGCCGATGGTCTCGCCCTGACGCACGCTCTGGCCCGGCACCGCGCCCAGTTCCTTTAAATGCGCGTAGAGGGTCTGGGTATTATTGGGGTGCGCTATGACTATGTAGCGGCCGTAGCCTCCGTTCCAGCCGCTGGAACGCGCCACGAGAACCTGGCCGTCGGCCGAGGCGAGAACGGGCTCTTTGCAGGAGTTGGCAAGGTCCACGCCGTTATAACCATGGATGCCCCGCGAACGGCGCCCGCCGACAATGGGGCGGAGGTAATAGCCATCCAATGCGGGTAAGTTGGTGAATGCGCGGGGCGTGGGCGTGGAAGGGGAAATGGGCGCGGCTTCGCGGAGCTCGCCCGACGGGATGATGAGGGATGCGCCGGGGAGGAGACGCTCGTCCGGCGCCAATCCGTTGAATTGCAAAATTTCGTCAATGGCGGCGTTATATTTCTTGGCAATGGCGGCGATCGTTTCGCCTTTTTTCACCTCGTGCTTCACGCCCGATACGGGCAGGATGATGATCTCGTCGCCCGCCTTCAGGGCGCGCGCATTGGAAATACTATTAGCCCAGAGAATAGTGTTGACCGACACGTCAAAGGACTTGGCAATGCCAGCCAGCGTATCGCCGGGCCGGATGGTATAGAGGAATATTTGCCCCGCCGGCGCCACGTCACTCGCAATGGTCCCCACCGGATTCAACGGCGCCATAAGGGCGTTCTCCTGAATGACGGGAAGACCGCCCCCGGGGTCATCCGCGCCGTCGCCCCCGCGGGGCGGCCGCTTTTCCGCGTCCAGGGCTGAGGAGGCGGCCGCGGTCTCGGTGCGCGGCACGAACGCCGGCAAGCCGTCCTCTATGTCAGCGGGGACGGCATTAAAAAGCCGCGCCAAGAGAGAAAAGAATCCGGCGTGCGAGGAGCGGGGTAGGAGGAGAGCGCCGAGGGTAAGAAAAATAACCGATCCCAGGAGAAAGCCCTCTTTAAAAGCTAAAAGCTTCTTTAGAGAAAGAAGCGTTTTCAGTCGATCTGACCCGGTTTTCGGAGCCCGGACCCCGGAGAGAAAAGCGGAGGACTCCCGGGGAACGGGCAGGCGTTCGGTAGAAATAGCAGGTTCCCCCCGGGACAATAGGAAAATAGGGAAGTCCCTAGAGGCAAGGTATTATGCGACTTTTTACCGATCTTGGGCTGCAAGGGGCAACCCTTTTCAGCCGTTCCCCCACTATATCCCGCCTACGGCATCCGGGCAATCGCCACTGTACACAAGGACCCTCACCGGCTTTCGGGATGCCTGCCCATAGCTGATTGGTAGGGAAGGGCTTTTTTGCTAGGATACGGCCATTCATGACGGGAAAAAAGCAAAACACCCTACTGGCCGGGCTGAATGAACGGCAGCGGGAAGCCATCCGCACCACCGCCGGGCCGGTCTTGGTCATCGCCGGACCGGGGTCCGGGAAAACCAGGGCCCTGACCCACCGCATTGCCTTTCTCTTGGCCTCCGGCATCCCGCCAGAGAGCATCCTCGCGCTCACTTTCACCAATAAGGCCGCCGAGGAGATGCGTACGAGAGTTCGTCAGTTATTAAGTTTGCAAGTTGATAAGGCAACGGACGCGCACCGTAAAAACTTACCAACTTATAAACTTATAAACTTACCGCCTTCGGAGTTGCCCTTCATCGGCACATTCCACAGTTTTGCCGCGTTCCTCCTGCGCCGGGAAGCCGGCCAGATCGGCTACCGGCGCGAGTTCACTATCTACGACGAGGATGACCGCATGGCGCTCGTGAAGGAAATAATGAAGGAACTCGCGGTGCCCAAGCACATCTCGGCCACGGCGGCGGCGGCGCTCATTTCGGACCTGAAGGCGGGCCTCATTGCTCCGGACGAATACGAAGGCCGGAATGCCGCCGAGCCCTTTGGCCGGGCCGTGGCAAAAATTTACGAAACATACCAGGAGCGCCTGCGTTTTTCTAATGCCATGGATTTTGACGATCTCATCTTCCACGCCGTCCGCCTCCTCCAGGGGCAGCCCGCGGCTCTCCGGCGGTGGCAGGCGCGTTTCTCGCACATCCATGTGGACGAGTATCAGGATACCTCCCTCAGCCAGTATGAGTTCGTGCGCCTGCTGGCCGCCGAGCATAAAAACATCTTTGCCATTGGGGACGACGCGCAGTGCCTCCCCCCGGGCATATCAATAGATACCCCGGACGGACCGCGGCCTATTGAACAAACTCAAAGCGGGGACCGGGTACTCTCTGGCGCCGGCTTCGGGAAAATCACACCCTCACGCGTCATCCGCGTACACCGCCGGCAGGGGCGCGAACCGCTCATCCGTATCACCACCGCATCCGGCAGACAGCTTATGCTCACCGCTGGGCACATCGTATTTGCCAAACTCACGGTTGATCACGATCTCTTCTACGTGTACCTCATGGAGCGGCGCGATAAGGGCTTCCGCATTGGGCACACGCGCGGAGTACGCGGGGGCACGAGGAACGGCGCACGAGTGCTGGTAAACGGGCTACAGATACGGGCAAACCAGGAAGCCGCCGACAAAATATGGATCCTCAAAGCCGTGCGCACCAAGGAAGAGGCGGTTCTCCATGAACAGCTCTACGCATTCAAATACGGCATACCGACAACGGTCTTTTACGACAAAGGCCGCAATATATCGCTCAGCCAGCCATCAATTGATTTCCTCTACTCGGCAGTTGATAGCCGAGCTCACGCCGAACGGATTTTCTCCGATTTACGACTCTCCAAGGACCACCCACACCACCGGCCGCGGGGCGTTACCCGGACTCTTCCGCACGCGCCAACCCGCCACCGGACTATTCTTGATGTCTGTTTCTTCGGGGGCAGCCAGCCCTCAGCGCGTTACCCTTGGCATGACCATCGGATCGCCCTTATTAGCGCCTCATCGGATTTACGGAGAAAACTCAATTCTGGCCAGTGGTCGGTGCGAAGCGCCAAACCCGCCAGTACATCATGGCGCATTGAAACCGCACGGAAGCACTACCTTGAATGCCGTGAGTTCGTTCAAACGCTTGCGGCCGCCGGCAGCCTTGAAGTGCACGAGAAAGCGCGCCTGGCGCGAAACCGCGGCAACTTCGATCTCATGCCGGCATCTCACCTCCGGCCAGGCATGGTCGTACCGATACTCTCCAATTCGGGCATACGGGAGGAACGAATAGGAACTATCGAAGAAGTGCCGTATGAGGGCCCGCTCTTTGATATCTCCGTTGAAAATACTCATAACTATTCCGCAAATGGGTTCATCGTTCACAATTCCATCTATTCTTGGCGCCAGGCCGACTACCGGAACATTTTAAACTTTGAGCGCGACTGGCCGGAGGCAAAAGTCATTCTCCTGGAAGAAAACTACCGCTCCACCCCGGAGATATTGAGCGCGGCCAACACCCTCATCGCTAAAAATCAGGAGCAAAAGCCGAAATCATTGTGGACGAAAAATCCTTCGGGCAGGCGGCCCGAAGTGCGGGCGCACGAGCATGAGCGGGCCGAAGCCGCATTCATCGCCGGAGAAATTTTTGCGCTCCACCAACGGGGCCAGGCGTGGCGCGAGTGCGCCGTGCTCTACCGCACCAACGCCCAGTCCCGCGCCATTGAGGAGGCGCTCATAGAATACGCCACCCCCTATACCATTATCGGCGGCATCCGCTTTTTCTCGCGCCGCGAGATAAAGGATCTCATCTCCTACCTCCGCTACCTGACCAATCCCGACGATGCGCTCGCCTTGAAGCGCATCATCAATGTGCCGGCGCGCGGCATCGGGCCCAAGACCTTTCTGAAGTATCTCTCCAAGGAAACAAAGAACCTCCCGATAAAGGACCAGCAGCGCATTGCCGCGTTTGAAGCGCTCATCGCGCGTCTCACCGAGGCCATGGCCGAAAAAACCCTGGCCCAATTCCTCCGCCTGCTCATCAAAAGCGTCGGCTACGAGGAATACTTGGCCGATAGCCGCGACGGCGAGTCGCGCATTGAGAACATCCGCGAGCTCGTATCAGTGGCGCGTAAATACGATGCGCTCGCGCCCCGCGAGGCCATTGTCCGCCTTCTGGAAGAGGTGGCGCTCCTTGCGGCGGATGATGCGGCCGAAGCCGGGGATGAGCGCGTGCGCCTCATGACGCTCCACGCCGCCAAGGGCCTGGAATTCTCGGTCGTATTCATGACCGGCCTGGAAGAGGGGTTGCTCCCGCACGCCAAGGCCATCACCGGGAGCCGGGCGGAACTGGAAGAGGAGCGGCGCCTGGCCTATGTCGGCATGACGCGCGCCAAAGAGCGCCTGTACCTGACCTGGGCCATCACCCGTACTCTTTTCGGCGAACGCGAGGTCAATATGCCATCACGGTTTTTGAAAGAACTTCCGGAAGAACTCCTCGCCGGACACAGTTACCTTCCAGGCGAATCGGAAATGTACCTGGTTGATGAAGCATGAAGCAAGAAGCACGAAGCAAGAAGTAAGAAGCATGAAGAACGACAAGATAAAAAACTTCACTGACCTCCATGCATGGAAAGAAGCACACGCGCTGGTACTGGAGATCTATCGGTTAAGCAACGGCTTTCCAAAAGAAGAGCAATTCGGCTTAACTGCCCAATTACGGCGGGCGGGAATCTCCATAACTTCCAATATCGCCGAGGGATTCAGCCGCTCGTCGCTGAAGGAAAAAGTACAATTCTACTCCATGTCACTCGGCTCACTCACAGAGGTTGAGAATCAACTCATCGCTGCCAAAGACCTCGGTTACTTCCTTGACCCAGACCTCGCCCTGCACGAACGACTTTTGATCGTGAACAAACTCATCAACGGCCTGATAAAAAAGACGCGAGAATGGATCCGCAATTCTTGATTCTTGCTTCATGATTCATACTTCCAAGCGTCTGGGCCAGCATTTTCTCATCTCATCGGAGGTGCTGAAAAAAATAATCTCCGCCGCCGAACTTTCCCCCCAGGATACAGTGCTGGAAATAGGCCCGGGCACCGGCGTTCTCACGCGGGCCATGGCCGACTGCGGGGCGCGGATCATTGCCGTGGAAAAAGACGAGCGGCTCGCCGCTATGCTGGAGGACGAATGCAAGCGCCGCGGCATGGCGAGCGTCCGCATCATCCGCGGCGACATCTTAAAAATTCCCTTCGCGCGCCTCGGCCTGCCGCCGCATTACCGGGTCGTCGCTAATATCCCCTACTACCTCACCGGTCGCCTCATCCGCCGGCTCCTAGAGGCCGCACCGCCGCCGCGGGACATACTCTTAATGGTCCAGGTAGAGGTGGCCGAACGCATCACGGCGAAACCCCCGCATATGAATCTCCTGGCGCTCGCGGTGCAGGCCTAGGGCATGGGGAAGCCGGGCGCCGAGCCGCCCGAGCGCGACCGTGTGCACCGGGCCTTCGTCGCCGCGCGCCGCCGCCGGGGGCCGACGATCAGGGAGTCGCTCCGCACCGT
>CAYJUX010000009.1:0-16003 GCA_964373475.1 uncultured Candidatus Saccharibacteria bacterium | reverse complement strand
CAGGCTAGTTGCGCCCGAGCGTCCACAGCGACGGCGCAGTTCGGCACCTCAACAACATCGGGGCGCCATACCCGTAAGGGTATTAGCCGTTCGAACGATCCCGTTAGGAGCGGGAGTTCGGAGAAAATAGTGGCTTATAACGGTGAAGCCCGTGTGGTAACATATGGGTAATACCGTGGGAAGTTTAACCCAATTGCAACGATCAGTGGTTATTGGATCGCTTCTCGGCGACGGATATTTACGCATTGTTCCAGGGCGTAGAGATGCGCTTCTGGAGGTGAATCATTCGCTTGCCGCGAAGGCGTATGTGGATTGGAAGTTCCAGATCCTGGAATCCATTTGCCGAAGCGCGCCGAAAGCGCGCAGGGGCAATGGAAATAGGATCGCATACCGCTTTACGACGCGCCAGCACCCGGAGCTGACGGGGCTGCATGCGCTCTTCTACCACAATGGTAAAAAGCGAGTTCCGCCAATCACAGTTGATCCCATAGCTGTTGCAGTGTGGTTCATGGATGATGGGAGTAAATGTCGCGCGAGCGACGTGTATCTTAACACGCAGCAATTTGATTTCCAGGGCCAAAGGCAATGCATGGGCATACTTGCCGGTCATGGGATCCAGAGCGCAGTGAATAAGGATAAGAGATATTTGCGCTTGAGGATAATAAAATCCTCGCTGGCTAAATTCTGGGAGCTGGTAGCTCCTGGAGTTATCCCATCCATGTACTACAAGTTGGGTTATAACCCCGTAGAGACTTATCCCGCTAAAAGTGGGATAGAGTTCCGGCTTGACCGGAGCTAACACGCCACCTCCACTTACGTAGCTGCCAGCGGCTAGCTACCAGCCACCAGCGAATTATGCCGGAAGCTGGGAGTGGGAAGCTGGAAGCTCGCGAAGCGGATGAAGATATAGTCCACACTGTTAGCAATAACAGAGAGTATGCGATGTCGGCTCAAATTGGGCCGCTGCCCGAGCAATCGGGTATAGGAAATCAGCTAATAACGGTGGAGTCCTATCTGAGGAAACCCAGAGATGATAGGATAATACCGTGGGAAGCTAAGCGAAGATATTCGTATGGTGGAGTGTACGGAGCGACAACGGGCGATCATTCTCGGAGCTATTCTTGGTGACTCTCAAGTAGAGAAGCGCTGGAAGAATCCGAGAATTCGGTTCGCTCACAGTATCCGCCAGAGGGATTATCTATTCTGGAAATATTCAGAATTGCAAAGCGTAGCGAGTGCGAAACCCATTCTCATCCGCGAAAAGCATCAAATGATGCAGAAGGTGTATGAAAGTTGGCACTTTGGTACTCGTGCGCTCAATGAATTCATCGAATTCCGGGATTGGTTTTACCCCGACGGAAGAAAGTGCGTTCCCGAGCGAATATCAGAATTAATGATCAATCCTCTTTCTATCGCCGTGTGGTACATGGACGATGGGTATAAGAGGAACGATTGTAATGCAATCCGCTTGAATACTGATGCATTTTCCGGATCAGATCAGAGACGATTACCGCTGATGCTGGAAAAGAACTTCGGTATTAAGAGTGCGTTGCACCGGAAAGGGAAGTACTGGAACATCTATATCCCGCAGGGCTTTGCAAAGAAATTTGTAGAACTTGTTCGGCCGTACATCGTTCCAACTCTCAAGTACAAAATCGCTTTAGCCCCGTAACGACTGAGGCCGTAAGGCCGAGATAGATCACGCATGCGTGATCTATAATACGCTGACCCCCATTAAATTCGTGGGGTGAACATATAGTCTGCCCATGTAGTAATACATGAATTGGTGCACCTTAGCGCGGGGGTGGAGAAAACATACCTTCTCTCCCATGCGGAAACGCATGGGTAATAATCAAGCTCAAAACGGTGAAGGCTGACTCATGCACAGAATCTCTTGTTTCGGAGGTCCCAGGTAGTTATACTGGGTGTATGAGAGCTCACGCCGTAGGAAAGAAGTGTTCTGAAGTTGAACGAGCATATATAGCCGGATTTCTTGATGCAGATGGCGCTGTCATGGCGTGCATCGAAGCGCACAAGGAAAAACGGTTTGGATTTCGGGTGAGGGTTGCGTTGAAAATAACGCAACATGATCGCAAGATTCTTGACTGGATACAACACGCGGTTGGCGCGGGTATTGTGCGGGCGAATCGTTTTGGCGATACGCGTCAAACATTCGATCTTCATATTCGCGATCGCATCCAAGTCCAAGGTATCTTACAGATGTTAATGCCGTATTTGCGCGTCAAGGCGACGCAAGCACGCATGGCATTGCAGATACTGAATCGAGAGGTTGTATTTCCTCACGATCTCATCCGGAGTGCGCGTATAGCGGATTCTTTGTCTCGGTTGAATGTTCGGTCGAAAAACCGGCGAAAAAACTTTGCTGCAAAGATCCAAGAACATTTCTCCTCGAACGACTGATTGCGAATATTGGAAATATTCGCATGAGATATGCGCCATAAGGCGGTATCACACGGCTTGCACCTAAGTCGTATCCGGCAACGGATATTGATACGGTGATGGAATAGTCTGATACTCGCGGGAACGCGAGAAAACAAAGCATGAGCTCCCAAGCGTTGGGCTGTTCGCCCATTAAAAAGGTACGCGAGCTGGGTTCAGACCGTCGTGAGACAGGTTGGTCTCCTATCTACTGCAGGCGTGGATACTTGAGGGGAGTTGTCCTTAGTAGGGCGAAAGCCCATTGCTACTTCACGGAGTAATCCGTGATGACAAAACGGCTAATAACGGTGGAATCTCGATAGAGAAATTCTGGACTGGGGATACCATGATTCGCATCGGTCCGCGAGTTGCGGTGTATAATTGACTTGAGGACCAGAGTTTCTTATCCGAGACAATACCGTGGGAAGTCATCCCGCTTTTAGCGGGATTGACCCCGTAACGACTGGATTCGGCTATATGGCCGATGAAGATGGGCAGAGTTTACTTGCCCATAATACGCCGTCCCCTAAGCCCGATCACTTTGAGTGATGTAGGGCCGGGCGAAGATATAGTCTGCGCCACCCGTGAGGGTGGAAAACGCGACGAGAGGACCGGGATGAACGGACCGCTGGTGTACCAGCTCTTCCGCCAGGAGGATCGCTGGGTAGCTATGTCCGGAAGGGATAAGCGCTGAAAGCATCTAAGTGCGAAGCCCACCCCAAGATAAGGTATCAAGCTTACGCAGCTCCCAGCTTCTAGCTTCCTGCTCCCAGCATTCGCATCGTTGCTGGTAGCTGGTTGCTGGTGGCCGGTAGCTGCGTGAGCGAAGGCCCGTGAGAGATTATCACGTTGATAGGCCGCAGGTGTACGGCGAGCAATCGCTTCAGCCGAGCGGTACTAATCGGCCGATCGTACCCCCACACCATTGGTGTGGTCGTGTAATCGCATTGTTTGTTGCTATTGGATTTGTTTTGACGCCGCACGAAGATATTCTTTTGGTTGGTGATTTATTTATGCGTGTCCCACCTCTTCCCATTCTTCACCCCCACACCAAATGTTTATAATGATTTCCTGGTGATTTATTCCGATGTGACCCACCCCTTCCTCCCACACCTCGGAGAGGTGAGGGATTGCGGTTTGCAGCTGCTCGCCCCGGCTCGCAGGCAAACCGGGAACATTCCGACCTGCCCCGCACCAAACTCTCCGTTTGCTGGTGCTTAATCCATGTGTGTCCCACCTCTTCCCATTCCGAACAGAGCCGTGAAAGCGCATGGACTCGATGATACTCGGACCCTCGCGGTCCCGGGAAAGTAGAGTGTGCCAGCATACGAAGAGTTTGGTGCGGGGACAGGGCCCTGCCTGCCGGCAGGCAGGCGTGAAAGCGTCGGAGGCCGATCCCGCTGGAAGCGGGACTCGGACCCTCGCGGTCCCGGGAAAGTAGAGTTCGCCAGCCATAAGAATGCTTTTATGCGGCTTTTTTCTTTTTCCGGCTCGGTTATACTGCGAGTATGGATTTCCGGGCTCGCCGTCAGTTAGCGGTTCTTGGCGTGATCGCCCTTGTGGCCGGCGGGATCGGATTTTATATCTTTAGGGCCGGACTCCCCGACCCGTCCTGTCAGGATGAGCGCAAAAACCAGGGCGAGGAGGCCGTGGATTGCGGCGGGCCCTGCGTTTCCTGCGCGTTGCGGGAACAAAAGCCCGTGGAGATATTCTGGACGCGGTTCGTGCAAGTGCGCGCCAACACCTATGATGTGGCCGCCCAAGTCCGGAACCCGAATGTAAAATTGGCCGCCGTTTCGCTTGATTACGAATTCAAGCTTTTTGACGCCGTGGGGGTGGCGGTGGCGTCGCGGCGCGGCCGGACCTTTCTCTATCCCGGTGAAACGGCGCACTTGACCGAGATCGGCCTCCTGTCCGGCCGGACCATTGCTCGGACCTCTCTCGTCATCGGCGAGACCGAATGGCAGCCCTCGGATGCGGTGGGGCCGGATGTGATCGCTGGCTCCAAAGAGTATGCGCTGGAAGGGGATCCGGGCGCACTCGTCAGCGCGGTAAAAGCCATTGTCGCCAACCGCGGCATTACCGATGTCCGGGATATTACGGTGTCCGCCCTGGTCTTTGACCAGAACGGCAATCTCTTGGGTACGCACCGCACGCTTTTGAATGAACTCCCCGCGGGACTCTCGGGACCGGTGTCATTTGTCTGGCCGTTCCAATTTCCCACCGCTCCCTCCTCGCTCACGGTAGAGGTGCGCTCGCCGGCGTCCCTCCCCGGGGTCCTGCCATGAAGCCGAGGATCCTGATGTTGTTTGCCCGCGCCGACTGGGTGCTGGTCGTCGTCATGCTCCTCCTCGTCGGCGTCGGCCTGGTCGCGGTGTGGAGCTTCTCCATGGAGCGCGCCGGTCTTTTCGGGCGCCAACTCGTCTGGGCGGCACTGGGTCTGGCCGCTTTTTTTAGTTTCTCGCTTGTGGACTACCGCCTCTTTAAGAACCACGGCCTCTTTCTTATCGTGCTCTATCTTTTGATGATCGCCGCGCTCGCCGCCTTGCTCCTTTTCGCCCCGGTAACCCGCGGAGTCCGCGCCTGGTTCCAGGTCGGCAGCGCCGGCATCCAGCCGGTCGAGCCGATGAAGCTCGTACTGGTGCTGCTCCTGGCCAAATACTTCTCGCGGCGGCACGTGGAGATAGCCCGCCTCCGCCATCTCATCGTCAGCGGGATCTACGCCGGTATCGCCGTCCTGCTGGTGCTGTTGCAACCCGATCTCGGGTCGGCGCTCATACTTTCAGCTGTTTGGCTGGCGGTGGTGCTGTTCTCCGGCATCACCTGGCGGCATCTCGCGCTTTTTTTCCTGCTCATGGCCCTTACCGCGGGCATCGCCTGGACATCGCTCCTCGCGCCGTATCAAAAGGCGCGCATCACGGCATTCTTCGATCCCTACCGCGACCCCCGCGGCGCCGGCTACAACACCATTCAGGCCATGGTGGCGGCGGGTTCCGGCCGCCTCTGGGGCAAAGGTATTGGTTACGGCACCCAGTCGCATCTGAATTTTCTGCCTGAAGCCGAAACGGATTTTATATTCGCGGCCTTCACCGAGGAGGCCGGTTTTATCGGTGCTGCCGTATTGCTTGGCCTTTTTGGGGTTCTTTTCTGGCGGCTCATCCGCATCGGCATTGCGGCCTATGATAATTTTTCAAAGTCTTTTGTGCTGGGGTTTGCCTCTTTTCTTTTCGCCGGCGTAGCCATTCATGTGGGCATGAACCTTGGCCTTTTGCCCGTTACCGGCATTGGGTTGCCGTTCGTGTCCTATGGCGGCTCAAACCTCCTGACGAGCTTGGCCGGACTCGGCATCATCCAGTCCATCCATATTCATTCGCGGGCGGAAGTGGGGTAGGATAAAGCTGGTTAAGTGAATTAAGCGGGTTAAGCAGGTTAAGTTACGGTGCATTCGCATCAAGCTTAATTCACCTAATTTACTTAACTCGCTTAACTTGCTTCATATGAAAATATTCCTCGGTGCCGATCATCGCGGCTTTGAGCTGAAGGAAAAATTAAAGGAGTGGCTCCAGGCGAAAGGCCATGCGGTGCACGATTCGGGCGCGCATCGCCTTGAGCCGGATGATGATTATCCGGACTTTGCTATTCCCGTTGCCCGAAAAGTCGCTGAGGATCCGGAAAACAACCGGGGCGTCCTCCTCTGCGGCTCGGGTATGGGCATGGATGTTGCCGCCAACAAAGTCCGCGGCATTCGGGCCAGCGTGGCTTGGAGCGTGGAGGCGGCCGCGCACGCTCGCTCGCACGATGATGCTAACGTAATTTCCATCCCGGCCGATTGGACGCCGCCGGTTCTGGCGGCCGAAATAGTACGCGCCTTCCTGGAGACGCCGTTTTCCGGCGAGGAACGGCGTGTCCGGCGCCTGGAGAAGATCCGGGAGATTGAGGAGCAGAATTTTAAGTAGCTTTTAGCTTCTAGGGATTTAGCTTTTAGGAGTCACTGGGAACTAAAAGCTAGAAGCTAAAAAGCTAATAGCCCTATGATTCAGGTTATTCCCGCCATCAACGCCGCAACATGGGAGGAGGTGGTGCAAAAAATCCGCACCGTCGAGCCGCATGTTGAGTGGGTGCATATTGACGTCGCGGACGGCACGTTCACGCCGAACTCGCTGTGGCATGATCCGCTTGATCTTGCGGCGCTGATAACGCGATGCAATGTAGAGATCCATTTCATGGCCGACCGGCCGGAGGAGCGTATTTCGCACTGGCTGGTGGAGCCGGTGAAGCGGTTCATCGTGCAGCACGAAGTTGTCGGCGACCTCGGATTTATTACGCGTAAATGCCGCGACGCAAAGGTTGAGATCGGGCTTGCCGCGGATTCGCATACGCCAGCCTCGGCATTGGCTCCCTTTGCCGTATCAGTTGACCTCTTGCAGGTACTCGCGGTGCATGCCGGCCGGGGCGGACAGGAGTTTGAGCGCCACAATATTGAAAAAATCAAGTATTTGCGGGCATTGTTCCCGGATGCCATAATTGAAGTAGACGGCGGCATGACGCCGCCAGTCGCGGCCGAATGCCGGGCGGCCGGAGCGAATATTATCGCGGCCGGCTCATACATTTTCGATCATCAAGACCCCGAAATGGCTATCCGGGAGTTACGGGAAAGTTAAAGTGAAATACCAAATTGTTTTCGAACGGTGATGTCTCACCTCCACGACGATAAAATAAAGTTCTTGGAGGGGATGGCCAATACCATCCGCCAGGACATCATTGAAATGGTGGTGAATGCGGGTTCGGGCCACGTGGCCGGGCCTTTGGGCATGGCCGATATTTTTACCGCGCTCTATTTTCATATTTTGAAGCATGACCCGGAAAATCCGGAATGGGAGGAGCGCGACCGGCTCATACTTTCCAACGGCCATATTTGTCCGGTGCGCTATGCCGCCATGGCGCGCGCCGGCTATTTTCCGGTTGAGGAGTTAAAAACTCTTCGCAAACTGGGGACCCGTTTGCAGGGCCATCCGCATCGCACTGACCTCGCCGGCGTTGAGACCACGTCGGGGCCGCTTGGCTCCGGGCTTTCACAGGCAGTCGGCATGGCTATTGCCGCGAAGATGGATTCAAGGAGACCCTTCGCCTCGGCTCAGGGCGTTGATGGCGCGAAACGCACCATCAACGTCTACTGCCTCATGTCCGATGGCGAGCAGGAGTGCGGGCAGACCTGGGAAGCGGCCATGCTGGCCGGCAAGCTGAAGCTGGATAATATCACCGCGCTGATAGACCGAAACAACATCCAGATAGACGGTATGACCGAGGACATCATGCCGCTGGAGCCGCTCCGCCAAAAATACGAGGCCTTCAACTGGCATGTACTGGAGATAAACGGCCACGATTTTGAAGAAATTGCGAATGCTTTTGAAACAGCGCGGGCCATCTACGAAAAGCCCGTGGTCATCATCGCCCACACCGTTCCCGGCAAGGGAGTGGACTTCATGGAGTTCTCCTATCCTTGGCATTCCAAGACCTTCAAGCCGGAGGAGGTTACTGAGTCCCTTCGCCAGTTGCGGACGCTCGGTGGTAAGATTAAGAGCGAGCACGAGTAACCATGCCCTCCCGCTCCAATTTTGCGAATTATTCCATCGCAGCCCGCTTCGCCCACGGAGGGGTGGCCTATTCGGCCACGCGGGCCGCGCAGATAACAGGCAAGGTTATTCAGCGGGAGAGTGAATTAAGTTGGCAAAATTGGAGCGGGATGCTCATATTTGCAGCTACTCGCTCCGCTCGTAGGCAAATATGGCACACGCAGAAGTGATCCAGAACGGAGTCGTCATCGTGAAGCCCGATCCGCGCCTCAAGCGGGCCCTTTTGGGGTCGCTGCAGTTCCTTGGTAAACTTACCAAGACGGTACCCGGCGTGCGCTCCCTCATCCGCCACGGGTTGATCCTGCGCTGGCTCCACCGCGAGCTTGACGAGTTCACCCATAAATCCCGCTATCGCGGCAAGCAAATTTATATCGCCCTGGACGAGAAACTACTCACCGGCGTCCAGGATCTCAAGGCGCTCGTTCGCGCCAATGCGAAGTCATTCCTGCCGGTCGGACAGCTTGAATCGGGGATCCGCGCCGCCTTTGCCGTCATTGCCCGCCAGAAGATCCGGACCGAGTGGCGAAAGAAAATAAAAAGGAAGGTCCAGACGTACGGCGAACCGTGGCAGCACCGCACCAGATAGTAACCAAAGGTCGATGCCTATTCGTAAATATCTCACAGTCATATGATGGATTCCGGACAGCACGACAAGATGCATTGGGGATGCTGTTGGGCGGCGGTGCTCGGCAAGGGACTCTGGTTCCTGTCGCTCCTCGCCCTCATTGGCGGCCTCCTCGCCTATTGGCGGGGCGGCGAATTTTGGAGCGTCTCGGTTATGACCTGGTACTGGAACGCACTCGTCGGCGGGGTGCTGGCGCTCGGCGCCAAGGCCTCCAAACATCACTGGTGCCAGCACCAGATGCAGAAGTGAAGCATTTGCCTCCGCGAAGCCGGAGCTGCCAAAGCGTCATCCTGAGCGCACGCGAAGGATCTCGTGAGCACAGCAGACGAAGGGTTTTATCCCGTGGATAGATGTGGGGGATAGGAATGCGTGAAAAGCGTTCACTGCTCAATTTTGTGGTGCTCATTATCGTGGCGGTCGGGACCACGGTGTTTTTAGTGCAAAAGGCCAATGAAGCCATCGCCGAGATCGAGCACCTCCAGGAGGGTATTATAGCGATGCAAAAGCAGCTAGAGTAAATATGCCGGTAAACCCGAATATGAAGCTGGTCGAGAATGCTCTTGATCTAAAAGCTTTGGAGCAAAAGCCCACCCGCGACGGCTATGGCTTGCCCTCCCAACTTTTTGGATAGTATGTGGTATGTTTACATTATCCAGAGCATGAGAGACGGTGATTGCTACACAGGGATAACAAGTGACTTAAGAAAACGTCTTCAACTCCACAATGGCGGCAAAGTTCTCCCAACCAGTCTACGCAGGCCGTTCGTGCATATTTATTATGAAGCGCATCACAACAAGTACGATGCTGCAGCTCGCGAGAAGTTTTTAAAGATTGGTTGGGGAAAGAACTGGATCAAGAAAACGCTCAAAAATTACTTTGAATCCAAAAAGTTGGGAGGGTGAAGGTTCGGTGCACAAGGCCTATGCCGGTTAATCCAAAAGCGAGGTTAGTAGAAAATGTACTTGATCGTAGGGATTTGGAACAGCGGCCCACGAGAGACGGGTACGGCATAGGCCTTACCCAAGCTGCCGATGAGAACCCGAATGTCGTTGCGCTTTGCGCTGATCTCACCGAGTCCACGCGGACGGAGTTTTTCTCCAAAAAATACCCGGAGCGCTTCGTGGAGCTTGGCGTGGCCGAGCAGAATATGGCATCCGTTGCCGCCGGCATGTCCTTAATGGGCAAGGTGCCTTATATTTCCAGCTACGCCATGTTCTCCCCGGGCCGCAATTGGGAGCAGATCAGAACGACCATTTGCTATAATGAGGCCAACGTAAAGATCGCGGGGGCGCACACCGGGGTTTCGGTCGGGCCGGACGGCGCCACGCACCAGGCCATTGAAGATATCGCCATCACCCGGCCGATAGCCAACATGCGGGTGTTCGCCCCCGGCGATGCCTTAGAGGCCCAGAAAGTAACCTATGCCGTCTCAAAGATCTACGGGCCATGCTATATCCGCTATGCCCGTGAAAAAACTCCGGTATTCACGACCGCGGAGACGCCATTCGAAATAGGCAAAGCGCAGGTATTTTGGTCCGAGCCCGAGGGGGCAAAGCCCGACGTTGCCATCATCGCCTGCGGCCCATTGCTCCACAACGCCATTCTTGCCGCGTCAGAGCTTGAGGCAAGCGGGGTGAGCGTTCGTGTCATTAATAACGCCTCCATTAAGCCCATGGATGATGCGGCCATCATCGCCGCGGCACGCGATGCCGGAGCCATAGTTACGGTGGAGGAGCACCAGGTAGCCGGCGGTATGGGCTCGGCCGTGGCCGAAGTGCTTGCGAAAAACTGGCCAGTGCCCATGGAGTTCATCGGCGTGGATGATCGTTTCGGGGAATCCGGCTCGCCCGCCGAGCTTTTGGAAAAGTTCGGGATGGGGGTGCCGCACATTAAAGCCGCGGTGCATACAGTAGTCAGCCGCAAACAGAAATGACCGATTACGACTTCGCCGCCATCGGCGATACGGTGACCGACGCCTTCATACGGCTGAAGGACGCCGAGGTGCATTGCCGGCTTGACCACGAGGCCTGCGAGATATGCATGCGCTTCGGGGATAAGATCCCCTACGAGAGCGTTACCATCATCCCCGGCGTGGGCAATAGCGCCAACGCCGCGGTCTCGGCAACGCGGCTTGGTTTAAGAACGGCGCTTGTTTCCAATGTGGGCGATGACGAATACGGCCGGGAGGTGATAAAGACGCTCGGTGCGGAGGGGCTCGATACCCGCTTCATCAAGGTCAATGCCGGCCGGAAAACGAATTACCACTTCGTCCTTTGGTATAAGGACGACCGGACCATTCTTATCAAGCACGAGGATTTCGATTATCAGCTCCCGGATATCGGGAGCCCAAAGTGGATTTATCTTTCTTCTGCCGGCGAGAATTCGTTTGGGTTCCACGCCGCCATCGCGAAATATGTCAGCGACCGCCCCGCGATAAAACTTGCCTTCCAGCCGGGCACGTTCCAGATAAAGCTCGGTACCGAGAAACTCATTGATATTTACCGACGGAGCGACGCGTTCTTCTGCAATCGCGAAGAGGCGCGAAAAATTTTGGCGACCACCCAGAACGACCCGAAAGAACTTCTCCGGATGATGCATGCGCTTGGGCCGAAAATGGTTGCCATTACCGACGGCCCCAAGGGCGCGTATGCGTTTGATAGTCGGGGCCCTTCGACGGGCTCAGGGCAAAATTCGCGCGGCGAATTTTGGTTTATGCCGCCCTACCCCGACCCCCAGCCGCCGCTTTCGCGTACCGGAGCCGGGGATGCTTTTTCCTCAACCTTCACGGCGGCGCTGGCCCTGGGAAAGAGCGTGCCCGAGGCGCTGCGCCTGGCGCCGATCAACTCCATGTCGGTCGTACAGCATATTGGCGCGCGGGCCGGGCTTCTTACCATGCCGGATGTTGAGTCGTATCTTTCGAAGGCCCCGGCCGATTATCAGCCCCAGCCACTCTAGTGTTTGGTTTTTTGCTCTTGGTTGTAGTTGCGTAGTTTCCCGTTCCGCTGGCTGTGACTAAAAACTAATGGCTGAAATTAACAATTACCAACTGAGAACCCATATCATGACTCTGGATGAGATTTTAGAGCGGGCCACCAGGGAACATTGGGCCACGGGCCATTTTAATGTTTCCAACCTTGAGCAGATGCGGGTCATCTGCCGCGTGGCAAAGGAACTCGCGAGTCCGGCCATCATCGGCACCTCGGAAGGCGAGCAGAGGCACATCGGACTTCTAGAAGCCGTGGCCCTGCGTAACGCGTTCCGCGAAGAATTCGGCATTCCGGTGTTTTTGAACGCTGATCATACCAAGTCGGTCGAGGCGGCTAAGGTCGCCATTGATGCCGGGTATGACTCGGTGCACATTGATCTTTCCGCCAAATCATTTGATGAGAATGTCGCCGGCACGGCCGAGGTGGTCGAGTACGCCAGACGTAAATCACAAATCACAAATTCCAAATCACAAATCAGCGTGGAGGGGGAGCTCGGTTACCTGCGTGGTGATTCGAAGATCCAGAAAGAGAAAATACGCATCCGGCCGGAGGATCTGACGCGGCCGGAAGAGGCGCGGGCATTCGCGCATCGGACTGGCGTCAACCGCTTTGCCCCGGCAGTCGGCAATATCCACGGCATTAGCGCGGATGAGCCGGCGCTGGATATTGAGCGCATCAAGGCCATTCGCCACCTTTTGCCGGAGACCGTCTCCTTGGTGCTCCATGCCGGCTCCGGCGTGCCGCTGGACGAGATCCATAAGGCCATTGATGCCGGCATTGCCAACGTCCACATCAATACCGATATCCGCGTTGCTTTTGTCGGTGGCCTCCGCGAGCATATTGAAGCGCATCCCGAGGAGACCACGCCCTACAAATTATTTCCCGAGGCCGAGGAGGCCATGGCTAGGGTCGTGGCGGAGAAGCTGAAGTTGTTTGGGGCAGTGGGGAGAATCTAGTATTTAGAAAATAGAATCTAGAATTTTTGATATAATGTAACTACTATTTTCTAGATTCTAGCTTCTAAATTCTCCCTATGAAAGTTTTCATCACCCGAAAAATCCCGTCGCGCGGCATTGAGCTGCTCTCGGCCAAGGGCTATACCGTGGCCGTGAACCCGGAGGAGCGCGTGCTGGCCAAAAACGAGCTCGTCGCGCTCCTCAGGGCCGATCGCTACGATGCCGTGCTCTGCCTGCTGACGGACAAAATTGACGCCGAGGTATTTGATGCTGCCGGGCCGCAGTGTAAGCTCTTCGCCAATTACGCCGTGGGCTTTGATAACATTGATATGCGGGCGGCGGGGGAGCGAAATATCATGGTAACGAACACGCCCGATGTCTTGACCCAGACCGTGGCCGAGCATACTTTTTCACTCCTGCTGGCCATCGCGCATCGTATTGCTGAATCCGACCGTTTTTCGCGTGCCGGAAAGTATCATGGCTGGGAGCCGGAACTGCTTTTAGGGACTGACGTTTCCGGGAGCGTGCTCGGCGTCATCGGCCTCGGCCGCATCGGACAGCGCGTGGCGCACCACGCGGTCAAGGGGTTTGGCATGGCCGTGATATATTCTGATGTCAAACGGAATGAAGTTTTTGAAAATGAATTCCAGGCCGGGTATCGCCCCAATGCGGATGATATTTTCCGCGAGGCCGATTTCATTTCTATCCACGTGCCGCTCCTGCCATCTACCCATCATCTGGTGAACGCCGAACGCCTGCGCCTGATGAAACCGTCGGCCTACCTTATCAATACCTCCCGCGGCCCTATTGTGGATGAGGCGGCCCTTCGTGATGCGCTAAAAGCCAAAATTATTCGCGGAGCGGCCATTGATGTATGGGAGCATGAGCCGGAATTGACGCCCGGCCTGGCTGAACTTGAAAATATTATTCTGACCCCGCATACGGCGTCAGCCACCGAGGAGACGCGGCAGCGTATGGGCGAGGTTGCGGCGAAGAACATCATTGAGGCATTGGAGGGGCGGGAGCCGCCAAATCTCGTGAGGGTCTAGGGCGTGGGCGTTTCATCCTGTTCGCGACCGCGAACAGGATGAAACGCTCGAGCCGGATGCCGCCAAACGGTATCCGCGTATAGTTTTTCTTTAACTCGCTGCCGCTCGCGGTCAGATCGTTCCTGGAGACCGGCCGGTCGGCGTGATCACTCCGCCGGCCTTTTTCTTTCCGCCATAACGTGCTAAGATGCGATTCATGCCGGAAATTTCAGCGAAACAACGCACTGATATCGGTAAACACCTGAACTCCCTCCGCAAAGAGGGGATTTTGCCGGCGGTGCTCTACGGCACCAAAGTCCCCGCAACCCCGCTTTCCGTCAGCGCCAAAGAATTTAAAAAAGTGTTCCTCGCGGCCGGCGAGACGAGTTTGGTGACGCTGAACGTGGAGGGCGGCGAGGCCTATAACGTTCTTATCCACGATGTGGCCAAGGACCCCATGACGCTCGCGCCCATTCATGCCGATTTTTATGCCGTCCGGATGGACAGGCCCATTGAGGCCAAAGTTCCTTTGGCGTTCTCCGGCGAGGCGCCGGCCGTGAGGAACGAGGGCGGCATTTTGGTCAAAGTGCTGCATGAACTGGAGGTGAAGGCATTGCCCAAGGACCTGCCCCATGAGATTTCCGTGGATATTTCGCGTCTTGAAAAAATAGGCGATAAGGTCCACGTCTCCGATATCAATTTGCCCCCCGGCGTATCCACGCATGCGCCGGCCGAGGAGGTGGTGGCGCTCATTGAGCCGCCGCGTTCCGAGGCCGAGCTGGAGGACCTGGCCAAGACCGAGGAGGCCATTCCGGCCGAAGTAAAGACCGAGCGCGAGGTTAAAGCCGAAGTGAAGGAAGCGTCGGGCGGCGAGGCCGAAACCGTCGAGGAATAACATCCCATGTTATATCCGGGGGAAAGGAAGTTGATGCAAAGCACCATTCTCGGGAATGGTGCTTTGCTGCTTTGTTTCCTGACCACCCTTGCCCTGCCGGCCACGGTATTGGGCGCGCTGGGTGAATCCCAGCGCCAGTCCCTGACCGCGGAGCTGGAGCGTCTGGAGCGGGAGGCGGCTGTCCTCGACCAGCAAATTTCAACCACGCAGGCCGAGTCGCGCACGCTGGAGCGCGAGGTCAAACTCTTCAATGACGAGATCAAACGGCGGGAACTGGAGATCAAGCGCCTCAATGTGGCCATCCGCCAGGCCGAAATAGACATTCAGGAAAAAACCGCGTCCATTACCGAGCTTGGCCGCCGTATTGGCAAGAACCGCGACACGCTCGGCCGGAACATCCTCAAGCTCTACGCCTACGATCAGGAGAACATGCTGGTGGTGCTCGCCAAGAACGAGACGCTTTCCGATTTTTTTTCAGCGCTGGATAGCATCCGGAGCGTCCAGGCGCAGGTGAATGAACTCGTTGGCGAGCTTAAGGACACGCGCATTCAATTTGAGGAGGAAAAATCCGAACTGGAGGATCATCGCATTCAGCAATTGGAATTGCGGGTGCTCGCCGAAGTAGAGCGGCGGGCCGTGGCCGAAAAGAAGAGCGAGAAGGACCGGCTCCTGAAGCTGACCAAGGGCAGGGAGGCCGAATTCCAGAAGATCCTCGCCGCCAAACGCCAGGATATCGCCGCCTTGAAAAACCAACTTTTCTATATTGAGAAGACCGGCATATCGGCCGAGGAGGCCCTGAAATTCGCGGAACTCGCCGCCCAGCGCACCGGCATTCGGACGGCCTTCCTTTTAGCGCTCCTGGAAGTGGAGACCGGCAAGCAGTTTGAGGGCGGCGTGATCACCGCGGGCACGTATCTTGGCACGGGTAACTGGCGCAGAGACATGTATGAATGTTACCTCCGCCTCGGCAAGCGCTCCGCGGCCGAAGCCCAGAAGAACGCGTTTTTTGAGATAACTTCAAAACTGGGTCTTGATCCTGATAAGGTGCCGGTATCGCGCCGGCCGTCCTATGGCTGCGGCGGCGCCATGGGTCCGGCCCAGTTCATCCCGACCACCTGGCTCCTTTTTGAGGAGCGCGTGGCATCCGCCACCGGCCATAACCCGCCGAGCCCGTGGAACGTGGAGGACGCCTTTACCGCGTCGGCCATTTTCCTGGCGGACTCGGGAGCCCGCGCGCAAACCCGTTCGGGCGAGCTCCGCGCCGCGCGCACCTACATCAGCGGCAAGGCCAATTGCCCGGCTTCGGGCTCGGCCCGCGTGGCCTGCCTTAGCTACGCCAATCGCGTGGTCTCGCTGGCGGAGGATATTGATAAGGTGATCTGACGGGGATCTAGAAAATAGAAAGTAGGATCGAGAATGATCAAAGCGATATTTTTTGAT
>CAYJUX010000008.1:18374-19931 GCA_964373475.1 uncultured Candidatus Saccharibacteria bacterium | reverse complement strand
GAGAGCATGGGTCTCCATGTTTCCATCGGGCAGTTCGTGGAAGATTTCTCCGGTGGGTCTTCGCTCTGCCAGGCCATGGGGCGCCATCCTGACCTATTCTCCCGTTTTTATCTCAGTATGGTGCGCGCGGGCGAAGAGTCGGGGAAGCTGGAGGAAGTGTTTTTGTACCTGGCCGATTATCTGGAGCGCACCTATGCGCTGGTCTCCAAAGCCCGGAACGCGCTCATGTATCCGGCATTCGTCCTCGTGGCCTTCATCGGCGTGATCATCGTCATGCTGATCGTGGTCGTGCCGCGCCTGACATCCATATTCTCCGAACTCGGGCAGAGCGTACCGTTCTACACGCGCGTGATCATCAACATATCAACGTTCCTCCAGCAGTGGGGCATCGCCTTGCTAATCCTCCTGGGTATTGCCGCCGTCATTGCCTGGCGATACGCGCGCACCGATTCGG
This sequence comes from uncultured Candidatus Saccharibacteria bacterium, assembly GCA_964373475.1. GTDB lineage: Bacteria > Patescibacteriota > Minisyncoccia > Sungbacterales > SURF-37 > JACQMJ01. The sequence goes on along the minus strand of CAYJUX010000008.1, from coordinate 19,477 downwards.
GGCAGCTGTTCTTCGATAGCATGAAGATCCGCTTGCCCCTGGTCGGCGGGCTTTTGAAGAAAGTGTATCTGACGCGGCTGGCCGACAACCTTTCCACGCTCATCGTAGCCGGCATCCCCATCATCCGGGCGCTGGAGATCACCGGGGATGTGGTGGCCAATCGCATGTACCAGCGCATTATCAATGACGCGACCGAATCGGTGAAAGCGGGCAATACCATCAGCGCGTCCTTTGAAAAGTATCCGGAAATTCCGCCGCTCATAACCCAGATGATCCGTATCGGCGAGGAATCGGGCAAGCTCGATTTTATCCTTAAAAATGCGGCCGGGTTCTATCAGCGCGATGTGGATAACCTCCTCGAGAACTTCGTTTCCCTCATAGAACCGGCGCTCATTATTTTCCTCGGTCTCGGCGTCGGGGTGCTCGTTGCCGCGGTACTGGTCCCGCTCTACAACCTTTCCTCCATCCTGTGAAGAGTTCGGCCTTTCGTGTTATCCACAAACCCCTTTCTCCCCCCGGATGGGCGGGTTATACTTAAAGAGTCGGATAAAATCTCTATTTTTCATAATCCCATGCTTTCATTTTCTCGCATTTGGCCTTCCGGCGGCAGGAGCCGGGCCTCCGGATTCACCTTGATCGAACTTTTGGTCGTTATCGCCATTATCGGTATTCTGGCCTCGATTGTACTCGCGTCCTTGAATAGCGCCCGGAGGAAATCGCGTGATGCGCGCCGCGTGGCCGACATCAAGCAGCTGCAGCTGGCGCTGGAGCTTTATTTCGATGCCAACAGCACGGCCTACCCGGCAGCGCTTTCGTCCCTGGCCCCGACCTATATCCCCACGGTGCCGAATGATCCCCTGGGCGGCGCGTATAACTATGTGGCTTGCGGCACCGCTTATCACATCGCCGCCGGTCTGGAGGAGCAGACCAACCCAGCCCTCCAATCCGACCGCGACGCCAATGTCAATACGATCTGCTCTACCGATGCCATCAACGGCACCCTGGAGACCAGTAACTCCACCGCCGCTTGTGCGGCGGGAACGGGCCGCTCCTGCTACGACGTCGCGCCCTAGCCGTTCCCTGGCCGCGCTCGCCCGTTCATG
>CAYJUX010000008.1:7780-18274 GCA_964373475.1 uncultured Candidatus Saccharibacteria bacterium | reverse complement strand
CTCCTGCTACGACGTCGCGCCCTAGCCGTTCCCTGGCCGCGCTCGCCCGTTCATGGCGGGGCTAGTGCTGCTCACCTGGCTGGCCCTTATTGGGCTCGCGGTGGGGAGTTTTCTTGGCGTGGTTATTCGCCGTGGCGGCACGCGGGCGGGCCCCCACGCCAAAAATTTTGGCGCGGGGGCGGGCATTATCCTGGGCCGTTCTTTTTGTCCGGACTGTAGGAAGCCGCTTGGCTGGTTTGAGCTTATTCCATTACTCTCGTTCTCATTGCAGGGGGGAAGATGCCGTTCCTGCCGGCGTCCCCTATCTTTTTTTTATCCGGCCATAGAGCTCATTACCGCCGCGCTCTTCGCAGCGCTGGGCTGGGGGGCGCTGGCCGGGATCCTGCCGCCGCCGCCCTTCGCCCCGTTCGCTTTCGGCGGGCCGGAAACCTTTGGCGGATCTCTCGGGTGGTTCGGGTACTATGCATTCTTCGCGGTTATGGCCATCATCGTTTCCTTTCACGACTTTGAGCGCCAGTTGATCCCGCCGGCACCGGTGCGGCTGCTCGCAGGCGTGGGGATCGCGGCGCAGTTGGCGGGATTGCTCCAGCGGGGAGATGTTTTATTTCTCTTTCCGGCCGTGCTCGTTGCCGGCGGAGCATTCGCCCTTTTTTGGTCGCTCTGGTTTTTTTCGGGCGGGCGCGCCATGGGGCGCGGAGACGCCGACGTGGCACTGGCCATCGGCCTCTATCTCGGGCCGGCGGTCGCGGCATGGGGACTGCTTTTGGCCTTTTGGTTCGGTGCGGCCGCGGGTATACTATTGGTATTGTTCAGCCGTCTCGGCCTGAGGGATCGTATCCCTTTTGCGCCATTTCTTTTCGGGGGAGCGCTCGTGTCCCTCTTCACCACTACTTCTTTGGAGGCATTAAATCCCTTCCGGTATGTCTTTTAGGCAGGTACTCCGGCAGCATCATAATGGGTATTGGGTCATTGCCGTCGGGGGCTTTTTCGGCGCGGTGGCGTTGATTTTTTTTCAGAACGAGGCGTTTTATCGCGATTTTACGGAATACCTGAGCGTATCGCCCCCGCCGTCTATTCGTCAGTTCCGGAGCGTTAAGGTAACTATTGATTTCGGGAATGGTACCAAGCGCGCGTTTGAGGGCGCTGCCGGGGCCGGCATGACCGTCCTCTCCGCGCTCCGGCTCTCGGGCGATACGGGACAATTCGGGATCAAGACCGACAGAGAGGGAGCTATTACATTCATTGCCGGCGTACCAAACTCCCCGGCTAAGCGCTGGCGCGTGTATCGCAACGGTGCAATGGCGGAGGACCTCCCCGGCCATATCGGCGTTGAGGCCGGCGATCAGGTCACGCTCCGGTACGAATAGCCAACCAGGTGGTTTTTTTTCGTGAGGGCCGCTTCTTGATTGCAGTTTTTTTCATATACTAGGAGTACGAAAATTAGGAAATTAAGAAAGTAGGAAATTAGGTCGCGGGGTGCGGCGGTGTATCACCGAGGAGATACTGTCCATGAAAGGAGCCAATAATTTCCCAATTTCCCAATTTCCTAATTTCCCGAGGGGTGGCTTTACCATGGTCGAGGTCGTCGTTATGCTCGCCATACTTACCCTGGTGGGCAGTATTGTCTTGGCCAGTTTCCCCCGGCTTTCCCAGCGCATCCGCCTCCAGCGCACGAATCAACAGGCGGCCCTGGTGCTGCGGAGAGCTCAAAACATGGCCTTTGCCGTACGGCAGGTGGACACGCCAACAGGGCGGGTTATCCCACCCGCGTATGGCGTGCATTTTAACCGCAATACGCCCAATTCGTATCTCATCTTTGCCGACCTGAAAGGACCGTCGGGAACGAATGATGGGCTGTACCAAGCTCCTACTGATGTGGTGGTGGAAACCGTTCCGTTGGATCCGGGCATCCGCATCGGGCAGATCATCTCCGATGTCGGCGGCGGCAACCAGCCCCAGGACGTCCTGAACATTTCTTTTTCCGTCCCCGAGGCCAGCATGTTCATTGCCAATGCTTCCGCGTGGGTGGGGGAATCGGCCGAGATTTTTTTCACCGGCGTTCTGAATACGACCAAAAGCATTCTCGTGCGGACCTCGGGGCAGATTAAGGCACAGTGAAATGCAAAATTCAAAAATAAAAAATAAAAATTCAAAAATCATGAGGCCGTCCGCGGCGGCATCCAAAATTTTTATTTTTTCCTTTTTCTCTTTTATTTCCGCGCGCGAGCGCGGTGGTTTTACCCTTCTCGAAACTATCGTCGCGCTGGCACTCATCGTGTCGGCGCTGATGGGGCCGTTTGCCCTGGCTAGCCGCGGCATCTTCGGGGCGAAGTTCTCCCGGAGTAAGATAGTCGCCCTAAACCTCTCCCAGGAGGGCATCGAGCTTATCCGGCAAATGCGGGAAAATAATATTCTCTCCGGCGCCCAGTGGCGGGGTTTGACGGGAACGTGCGGAGTAAAATGCACGCGGCTCCAGGACGGTTCCTACCAGCCGGACGTATACACGAGCGCGTCGGGTTCCACGCCGCCGGTCAGCACGAACGCGCCCCTGCTCTTTGACGCAGCGGGCGGACTCTATAGCCAGACCAGCGGCACCGCCACCCTTTTCACCCGCGTGGTGGATATTTCTACGCCGTCCGTAGATCAAATGCGGGTGCGTTCCACGGTGACCTGGGTGGAGTCGGGCATTTCCCGCCGCATCCAGCTGGAGGCGACGCTGTATAACTGGCAGTGAGGGAGAAAAGAATAGGGATTCTTTTCGACCGAACGAACCAGATATATCAGGTAAAACGCAGATATAACTGGCAGTGAGAAATGGAAATCAAAAGTAAAAAATTAAAAAGAAAAATTCAGGAAGCTCCGACGTGTCGTCGGAGCAACCGAAATTTTGATATTTTATTTTTGAAATTTTATTTCGCGCGCGCGCGCGATGGGTTTACCCTGCTGGAGATGATCGTTTCCTTCGGCATATTTTCCGCGGTCATTATCACGGCTATCGGCGCGGTGATCGCCATCAATAATGCCCAGGTGAAAGCCGACAATATGCAGAATATCCAGGATAACCTTCGCTTTGGGCTGGAATCCATGACCCGGGAGATCCGCACCGGCAAGAACTTTTTGCCGAGTGGCGGGAGCGCCCCGGCCTACGCCGCCCTGGCCTTCACCCGCACCGATGGGGTTCAAATAACCTATTGCCTGGCCGGGCAAGCCCTCCGGAAACTGGCCGGGGCTGGGGATTGCACCACGGCGTCAGCAGTCACGAGCGATGCCATCATCATTGAACAGCTCGTTTTTTACGTCATCGGGCAGGCCGTGGGCGCGGCCGACGGACAGCCGCGCGTCACGGTGTCGCTCCGCGCGCGCTCCCGCGATGCGAAATTGGCCACGACGTTCCGCCTGCAGACCACGGTGCTCCCGCGGGAAAGGGACAAATAGCGTATGAAAATCCAAATTACAAGCAACAAATCACGAACAGCAATGCAGAAACGGTTTGGGATTTTGGATTTGGGATTTGGGATTTTTCGGCGCCAAGCGCCGGGCATTACCATCCTCCTCGTCGTGCTGGTCCTGTCCGCGCTCCTTTCCATTTCGCTCGGCATTCTGGACGTGGTGCTCGGCGAATTCCGCATTTCCGGCGAGATCACGGATTCATTCATCGCCCTCTATGCCGCGGATCAGGGCATTGAGCAGATACTCTATAGCGATCGGGTACAAAATTCCATCTGTCCCGGCAGCGGCTCCTGCTCCTACGGCCCGGTAACCACGCCCTTGCCCAATGGCTCCTGCTATACGCTGCGGCTGAACCGCAGCGGCGCGAACACCGTGGTGGTGGCGACTGGCGAATACCGCTGCGCGAGTCCGGTTCTCGCGGTCAAGCGGGCGTTTGAAGCCACCTATATTCACTCAGCGACTTCTACGCCGCCGCCACAGGTCATTTTGACCGATAATTTTGGAACGGGTGCGAGCGTGAACGACATCCCTAATTGGGAAGAGGAAGGCAATGACAATAATGCCGACGCCCAGGCACGGGAGCCCGGGAGCGGCGATGACACCGCTTCCCCGGATGGAGGGCGCTTCGCGGCCATGGGCGGCGAAGAATGGATCTGCCGCCAAGTTACTGCGACCGGTTTTTCCGCGCTTGCCCTCACCTACTACTGGCGGGGCGACTCTGATGCCGAAGGCGGCGAAACAGGAGTGGCCGAGCAGCGCACGGGCGGCGCGTGCGATTCGGGTTCCGGATGGGCCAATATCGCTTCCCACGAGCTTGATGCCGGGAACGCCAACTCCAGCGCCTGGAGTCCGCTCCAATCTTTCAACTTGCCCGCAAGCCTGAACAACACCTCCTTTTTCCTCCGCTTCCGCAATACGGCCAACTCCGGCAACGAGGACTTCCGGATAGATGCGCCAACCATTACCGGCGTTCCGAACTGACCCACGCTGCCATGCGCTTTTCTGACCTCGCCCGGTATCTGGAGAAACTGGAGGGCACGTCCTCGCGAAACGACATCACGCGCCTCCTGGCCGACCTTTTCGGGAAGACCGGACCGGACGAGATCGGCCAGACCTGCTACTTGCTTCTCGGCGAGCTGGTGCCCGCGTATCGCGGCATTGAGTTCAATATCGCCGAGAAAATAATGCTCCAGATAATAGCCCGGGCTTATGGCCGGGATCGGGATGAGGTCCGCCGGCTGTACCAGCGGGAAGGCGACCACGGCAATGTCGCCTATCTCCTGGCAGAAAAAAAGCCCGGCCATCGGAGTGCCTCCCCCGGCATCAGTGCGGTCTATAAGCGCCTGCTGGCCATTGCGGAGCATGCCGGCGCGGGCAGTCAGGAGCGGAAAGTTGCCGCGTTCGCGGCGCTGCTTTCGGGGCTTGATCCGCTGTCGGCAAAATTCGTTACCCGCATCCCGGTAGGGAAATTGCGCCTCGGATTTTCCGAGATGACCATTCTTGACGCGCTTTCGGTCATGCTCGTGGGCGACAAATCGGCGCGCCGGCGCATTGAGGCCGCCTATAACATCACGGCCGACATCGGGGCGCTGGCCAAGCGCCTGAAAACCAAGGGGCTTTCCTCGCTCGCGCGCCTGGAAGCAGCGCCGGGCATTCCCATCCGGCCGTCGCTGGCCGAACGCCTCGGCAGCGTGGAGGAGGTGATAGTAAAAGCCGGGCCGCTCGTGGCCGTGGAGCCGAAGCTGGATGGCTTTCGCACCCAGATCCATGTGTGGCAGGAGGGGCGCGCCCGGCAGGTGGCGCTTTTTTCGCGGAACCTGGAAAATACGACGGCTATGTTCCCGGAAATAGCTCGCGCCGCAAAGTCGTTGAAAGTAAAAAGCGCCATTCTTGACGCCGAGGCCATTGGCTTTAACGCCACGACCGGCGCCTATGCGCCGTTCCAGGAAACGGCCCAGCGCAAGCGCAAGCACGACATCGCGGCCTTCGCAAAAAAAATTCCCCTGGTAGCCCTGGTATTTGACCTCCTCTACTTGAACGGAAAGTCATTGCTGGCGTTGCCGCAGGGAGCGCGGCGAAAGGAGTTGGCCCGTCTTTTCATGAAAAAGGCAGCCCAGAGGGTCCTGCGTATTGACCCGCAGCGGGTAACGGATGACCCGAAGGTTATCGCCGCCGAACTATACGCCAATGTGGAGAAGGGACTGGAGGGGCTGGTGGTGAAGAATCTGGCCTCGCCCTATCAGGCGGGTAGCCGCGGGTTTCACTGGATAAAACTGAAAGCTACGATGGCGGCGTTGGCCGGCCTGCGGGCGGGCCCCCGCACCAAGAGTTTTGGCGCGGGCGCGGGAACGGAGCAGGGCACAATGCGGCTCCCCGATACTATTGACTGCGTGGTAATGGGCGCCTACAAAGGGAGGGGCAAGCGGGCCGGATTCGGGGTCGGAGGGTTCCTCGTCGGCGTCAAGGACGGCGAGCGCTACTACTCGCTCTCGCGCCTCGGCAGCGGCCTTTCGGACGCCGAGTTCCGGGAAATGAACACCCGTATCGGCAAGCTCAAGAGCAAGAACCCGCCGGGAGAATATGTTTTACTAAAGGATATAGCGCCGGATATCTGGGTGCGGCCCCGGCTGGTGGTGGAGATACTGGCCGATGAGATATCGCGCTCGCTCCGTCACACCGCCGGACGGAAAGGAGAAGGCCGCGGTTATTCTCTGCGCTTTCCGCGGCTGGTGCGCTTTCGGGATGATAAGGGGCCCAAGGAGGCGACCACGGTGGCGGAAGTGGCGCGCATGTATAAACAACAGCGGCGGATATGATATGACCACGCGCATCACCCAGGAAGAAGTGGAACGCATTATACGACTTTGCCGCATAGAGCTCGGCGCCGATGAGCGCGCGGCATTCGCGCATGAACTCCCGGCCATTCTGGATTTTGTTGCCAAACTGAACGAGGTGCCCACCGCTGGTATTCAGCCCATGGCCGGCGGCACCGAGCTTTCCGGTGTCATGCGCGAAGATGAAATACCCGTTGATGGCATAGGTCCCGACGGGAGCATGCTGGTTTTGGCCGCGCCGCAGAAGCGCGACGGCTATATTGAAGTGAAAGCGGTATTTGATCGCGAGGCATAAAGGAGAAAGACGCCATGCCCAGTAGTATAACTTCGGACAGGTCCTGCTGTATCTATGTCCTCTGGAGCCAGAGAGGTCGCAGATTTTTAGCCAAACGCCTTCGTACCTGCCTTTTCAGGTAGTTCGAAGTTGTACTACTGGGCATGCCATTGCGTACTATTCAGGAGACCGCCCGCGGCTTGCGGGAAAAAGAATTCTCTTCCGCGGAGCTGACCCGTTCCTATCTTGATGCTATTCAAAAAGAGGACCCCGGCCTGCACGCCTATCTTGAGATCTATGCAAAGAGCGCCATGGCGGAAGCCGAGCGGGCCGATCAAATGCTCCGTGGGCGCGATAATACCCCGCCGCTCCTCGGCATTCCGGTTGCCCTGAAGGACAACATTCTCCTCCAGGGGCGGCGCGCCACGGCCGGCTCAAAGATCCTCCAAGAATATATCGCCTCCTACGACGCCACGGCGGTCGCGAAGCTCAAGGGCGAGGGCGCGGTCTTTCTCGGCAAGACCAATATGGATGAATTTGCCATGGGCTCCTCTACGGAGCGTTCCTCTTTCGGGCCGACCAAAAACCCCCATGATCATTCGCGAGTGCCGGGCGGCTCATCCGGCGGCTCGGCCGCGGCCGTTGCGGCCGGGCTGGCCATGGGCGCGCTCGGTTCAGATACCGGCGGTTCCATCCGCCAGCCGGCCTCGTTTTGCGGGGTAGTCGGCCTCAAGCCGAGTTACGGCTCGGTTTCCCGCTCCGGCCTCATTGCTATGGCTTCCTCGTTGGATCAGATAGGGCCATTAGCCACTACCGTTGGGGATGTGCGCATCCTTTTTGAGGCCATTCGCGGCCAGGACCCACTGGACTCCACGACAGTGGATAAGTTGATAAGTTCAAAAGTTGATAAGTCCGAACTTGGAAACTTGGAAACTTATGAACTTAAAAACGTGCGGGTAGGCGTGCCCCAAGAGTATTTCGGCAAGGGGCTCGACCCCCAAGTAGAAAAAGTCATCCGCCGGGCCATCGCCAAATGCGAAGGACTCGGAGTCAGCGTAGAGGAGATCACCCTGCCGCATTCCGAGTACGCGCTCGCGGCGTATTATATCGTGATGCCGGCCGAAGTATCGGCCAACCTTTCGCGCTTTGACGGCATCCGCTATGGATTTCGGGCGCCCGAAGCCGGCAATCTCCTTGAGACCTATGAAAAAACCCGCGGCCAGGGCTTCGGTGCCGAGGCCAAGCGCCGCATTATGCTCGGTACCTACGTGCTCTCGGCCGGGTACTACGAGGCCTACTATTTAAAAGCCCAGCAGGTGCGAAGATTGATCCGGGATGATTTCAAGACGGCGTTTCGATCCGTGGACATTATTATCGGGCCGACGGCTCCCACGCCGGCTTTTCGCTTCGGGGAAAAGACCACCGACCCCCTGGCCATGTATCTGGAAGATATCTATACCGTGGCCGTGAATCTGGCCGGCCTGCCGGCCATCTCCCTGCCGGCAGGTTCGGTGGAGCGGGACGGGAAACAACTGCCGGTGGGGTGCCAGCTCATCGGCAAGTGGTTCGGGGAGGAGGCGCTCTTGGATTTCGCCGCGGAGTTAGAAGTAACACTGAATGCATAATGCATAATTGGTAAATTCTAAATTTACATTCTCATGACCGCGGACGACATCAATAATTTTTTTTCCTTTCTCCACCAGGGGCGGCTCGGCTCTCTCACCCTTTGGTTGGAACTCGTCGCCGGGGTCGTGACCTCCGCGCTCCTCGCCCTGATGGTCATCATCATGATAAAATTCCGGGAGCTTTATGCTACGGCGCCGCCTCCAGCCGAAGCGGCCGCGCCGGTTGCGGCGGGTATTCCGCCGCCGTGGGCCGAAGTGATGCAGAAAATAGAGTCATCCAACCCTTCGGACTGGAACATCGCGGTCATCCGGGCCGACTCCATTCTGGATAGCGTACTCCAAGGCATGGGGCTTAGCGGCGATACCATGGGAGAGCGGCTGAAAGGCCTCCAAGGAGGGCGGCTGGCCTCGCTGGATGACGCCTGGGAGGCCCATAAACTAAGAAATCGCATTGCCCATGAGGCCGAGCGGGTGTTCACCTATCAGGAGGCCCGCCGAGCTATTCTGCTCTTCGGCCGGGTACTCCAGGAACTCCGCTATCTCAAGGAGTAACACGAATCTGTACGGATCAGGCGGCGAATAATACGAATATTAATCCCGAAAACCCCCGGCCTAGCCAGGGATTTTGATCAGCGGGCTGGGTTCTGCTTATTTGGCCGCGGCCATGGCCGGGGCTTTGGAGTTTTTCTTTTCGGCGTGGTTGCGTGTGGTTTTGGAGCGGATGATTTCATCCACGATGCGGTACTTCACCGCCTCCTCGGCGATCATGTAGAAGTTTCGGTCGGTATCGCGTTCGATTTTCGCGATCGACTGGGTGGTGTGTCGGGCTAAAATGTCGTTGATCCGCTGCTTGACCCGGATGATGTGTTCCGCCTCGATTTTTATTTCGATGGCCTGACCCTCGGCCCCGCCGAAGACCTGGTGGATCATGATCTCGGCGTTCGGGAGGGCGTAGCGTTTGCCTTTGGCGCCGGAAGAGAGGATCACGGCCGCCGCGGAGGCCGCCAGGCCAATGCAGATGGTTGAGACGTCGGGCTTCACGTACTGCATGGCGTCGTAGATGGCAAGCGCCGCCGTCACCGAGCCGCCGGGGGAATTCACGTAGAGCCGGATGTCGGCCTTCGGGTCCTGCGATTCAAGGAAGAGGAGCTGGGCGATGACGACATTGGCGATCGGGTCCGAAATCGGCCCGCCCAAAAAGACGATCCGCTCTTTTAGCAGCCGCGAGTAGATGTCATAGGCCCGCTCACCGAGCTGGGTCTTCTCAACGACCATGGGGATGAGGATTTGGTTTTGTATTGTGTGGTTTTTCATGTCATTCGGATTCTAGATTCTATTTTCTCGTTTCTAAATTCTCCAGCCACCGGAATACCTTTTCGTTCCGTGCGATGCCGACATGGTAGCGGATAAATGCCTCGCGGTCAACCCCGTGAGAGGCCCGCGCCGATGGCGCGGCAGTCGCCCTTGGCGACTTGCCTCTCACGGGGTCAAGGGCTTTTAAGTCCTCCTCGTTCATGCCGCGATGCGCGAGCGTGCGGTTCAGGGCCTCCTGGATCTCTTCCTCCGAGGGCTCTATCTTTTCGCGGCGCGAAATTTCGCGGAGCGCGAGCGCGATTTTCACCCGGCGGTGGGCGTCCTTGCCCCACTCCCGCTTGAGGTCGGCCGCGGTTTTTTTCAGATGGAGGAGATAGTCCTCTAATTTTAACTGCATGCCGCCAAGCGAGTCCTGGAGTTCGGCCAGCATTTTTTCCAGCTCGCGTTGGATGAGCGCATCCGGGATCTCCACCTGGGCTTCCCCGGCAACGGCGTCGGCCATGGCCATGCGCAGGCGTTCCCGCTCTTTTTCCTCCTTTTCCCTCTGGAGGCCGTCACGGATGCTCTTTTCTAAAGCCGCGGGCGAATCAAAGTTCCCGAGGGAGCGCGCGAATGCATCGTCCCATGCGGGCACGGTCCGCTCTTGGACTAGGTTCATTTTGACCTGAAATTGGAGTTTTCCCCCGGCTACGGTTTTATCGCGGTAGTTCTCCGGGACATCAATGGCAAAGCTTTTTTCCTCCCCGGCCTGCATGCCAATGAGGTTATCTTCAAATCCCGGCGCTAGGCGGCCGCGCCCGATGACCAGGGGGTGATTTTTTGAGGCCGTGCCTTCCAGCGCCACGCCGCCTTCGGATGCCGAAAAGTCAATTTCCACCCGGTCGCCGGCCCGTGCGTCCCGGCGCACGGTTACGAGTTTGGCCCGGGATTCGCGGAGCCGCTCCACTGTATCCTCAATTTCTTTTTCCGTGGTTTCGGGCGCACGCTTCCCGGCAAG
>CAYJUX010000008.1:1708-7680 GCA_964373475.1 uncultured Candidatus Saccharibacteria bacterium | reverse complement strand
GGTGATGGATATTTCCGGGCCGCCGACCGGCTCAAAACTCTTGCCGGAAAATTCCTTTTCCTGCACTTGGGTAAGGATGTTGGGGAAGTGGGTTTCGATATACAGCCGCGCGGCCTCTTCCAGGATCTTAAATTCGCCGACGCGGGATTTGACGATATCATAGGGCGCTTTGCCCTTGCGGAAGCCCTCAATGTCAATCGCCGCGGAAATGCGCCCGGCGGCACGCGCCAAAAGCGGCTCGAGCTCCTGATAGGGAGCCCGGACCATAATGGTGGCTTGAGTACTGTTGTTTTTTTCGATGCTGTAGGTCACATCAGTTGCTCTATTGACGTATGAGCTTATTCGTACTACGTATTTCGTAGAAAGGTGGTGAGGAACATGGCGGCTGTTTCAGTCGGCCAGAGGGTGCTCATTTGTCCGGGCCCAATGGCGAGTGAGGAATTCCGGCAAAAAATCCAGCAACTCGGACGGGTCGAAGCTGAAGTATTTGATCGTTCGAAGGTCGGCGTATGCACACTCCTTCTTCCTCGCGGCGTGTGCATTTCCGGTCACTCGCACGCTCTACCAAAGGGCGGTCAGTACTATCTCGATCTCCACGAGAGTCATCTCGTCCCCGCTGACTAACACTGCCCCGAGGGGTACCGCGCGATACCTGCCGCAGAACATCGCGGCAGTTTTTCTTTTTATAATCTCTTGCAGAACACCGCGGCCGTCAGGCCGCGGATGAATGCAAGCCCGGAGCAAGTCCCGCCGAAAGGGGGACGAAGCGAAGGAGATTATTTAGACCGCGCGCTGCGACGTCTGGCTCGCGAAGCAAGCCAAGGGTATGTGCCGCAGGACGCGAAGTGCGATAGTCCCACGGCCGGGAGGCCGTGGGACATCTATATGTTTCAGATCAGCCGCGCCAGTAACAGTGCAACAATATTTACTATCTTGATCATGGGATTAATGGCCGGGCCGGCGGTGTCCTTGTAGGGATCGCCGACCGTATCGCCGGTAACCGCGGCCTGGTGCGCGGGTGATTTTTTCCCGCCGTAGTGGCCCTCCTCAATATATTTTTTGGCATTGTCCCAGGCCGCGCCGCCGGCCGTCATGGATATGGCCACAAAAAGGCCGGTCACGATGGAGCCGACGAGGAGCCCGCCTAAGGCCACGGCGCCATTGGAGCCGAGGAGAATTACGATAGCGATCGGAATGAGCACGGGAATAAGCGCCGGAACTATCATCTGGCGGAGCGCGGTTTTTGTCACGATATCCACGGCTTTGCCGTAATCCGGCTTGGCCGTCCGCTCCATAATGCCCGGGATCTCCCGGAACTGGCGGCGCACTTCCTCCACCACGCCCTGGGCCGCCCGGCCAACGGCGCGCATGGCGATGGATGCGAAGAGATAGGGCAGCATGCCGCCGATGAGGAGGCCGACGATGACATACGGGTCGGAGAGATCAAAGAAAAATGATTTTCCGGCGGCGCGCAGTTCCTCGGTATAGGCGGTGAAGAGCACCAGCGCGGCGAGCCCGGCCGAGGCAATGGCATAACCCTTGGTAATGGCCTTGGTGGTATTGCCGACGGCATCCAAGGGATCGGTTACTTTTCGCACCTCCTCGGAAAGACCGGCCATCTCGGCAATGCCGCCGGCGTTGTCGGTGATCGGGCCGAAGGCATCAATGGCTACGATGATGGCGGTCATGGAGAGCATGCTCATCGCGGCCACGGCCACGCCAAAGAGGCCCGCGCAAAGATACGCCGCGAGGGCCCCCGCGGAGATGATGAGCGCCGGGAGGGCGGTGGCTTCCAGCGAGAAGGCCAGCCCCATGATGATGTTCGTGCCGTGCCCGGAATTGGCGGCTCGGGCGATCTCGCGCACCGGACGGAATTTTTTTGACGTGTAATACTCGGTTACCGCGACCATGAGCGCGGTTACGATAAGCCCAATGAGCGCGGCGGCAAAGTGGCGGAGCGTGAATTCTCCTCCGGGCAAAAAGACCAGCACGAGGAATCCGAGCGCCGCCAGGAGAGAGGATGCGATAAGGCCGCGGTACAGCGCCCCCATGATACTCGGCTTTGATTCATTTATGCGTACGACCAAGCTGCCGGCTATTGAGGCGAGAATGGCAATGGCGCCCATGGCCAGCGGGATGGTAACCAGCTCCGAGGTGGCGCCCGAGAGGAGAGAGGCCAGGAGCATGGCCGCAACCGCGGTTACGGCATAGGTCTCAAAAAGGTCGGCCGCCATGCCGGCGCAGTCGCCGACATTATCCCCGACATTATCGGCAATGACCGCGGGATTACGCGGGTCATCCTCGGGAATGCCGGCTTCAATTTTTCCGACGAGGTCGGCCCCGACGTCCGCGCCCTTGGTAAAGATGCCGCCGCCGAGGCGCGCGAATACGGAAACCAGGGAACCGCCAAAGGCCAGCCCCACCAGCGGCCGGAGATCGCCTAAAAACCAATAGCAGAGGGAGACCGTCAGGAGCGCCAACCCGGCGACGAGAAACCCCGTAACCGCGCCGCCGGAAAAAGCCACGCCAAAAGCGCGCGAAAGGCCGTGCTTGGCCGCCTCGGTGGTGCGCACGTTGGCTTCCACCGCGGTCATCATGCCGAGGTATCCGGCCAGGGCCGAGGCGAGAGCACCGGCCAGAAAGCCGATGGCGGTTTTAATATCCAGCGCGATCCAAATAATGAGCGCCATGGCAGCAGCCACCCAGGCGATCGTGGTGTTCTGGCGGCGGAGATAGGCGCGGGACCCGGTTTTGATGGCGTCCGCGATCTCCACCATCTCGCCCGATCCTTTGGGTTCGGCCAGCGTTCTCGCGCGGAGCCAAAAGGCGTATCCGATGGCGGTGACGGCGAGGACGAGGGAAAACGTGAGCATAGATTTACGGATTACGGATACATACGGATATACGAATTAGGACTCCGGTGCGGTGGGGGCAGCGTCTCCGGTTTTCTTTTTTGCGCTGCGCTTCTTTTTTGGCTTTTCCGCGGGCGCTTCCGGCGTATCAGCGGTTTCCGGCGTTTTGACAGCCAGAGGCGGCTCGGCCGGGCTTGGCGTCTCGGCCGGGGTTTCGGTCTCTTGCGGCTCCACCGCCCGAACCCCCTCCGGTATTTCTTCGGGGGTTTGGGGCGCGGCGGCGGCGCGTTCCGATGCCGCGGAGCGCACATCTATTTTCCATCCGGTCAGTTTGGCGGCGAGGCGCACGTTTTGCCCGCCCTTGCCAATGGCCAGCGAGAGCTGGTCATCCGGGACCAATACCCGGGCCTCCCGGCGCTCGGGCATCAGGGTCACATCCAGCACCCGCGCCGGGGAGAGGGAGTTGGCAACGAAGTGCGCCGGGTCATCCGCCCATTCAATGATGTCTATTTTTTCGCCCGCGATCTCGTTCATGACCGTGGAGACCCGCACCCCGCGCTGGCCGACCATGGAGCCGACGGGGTCAATGGCCTGATCATGGGAGGTAACGGCGACTTTGGAGCGCGAGCCGGCCTCGCGGGCGATGGTTTTTATCTCCACGCTCCCGGATGGGATCTCCGGCACTTCCAGCTCAAAGAGTTTTTTCAGGAAGCGCGGGTGCGAGCGCGTCAGGAACATTCCCGGCCCCTTGGTGTCCTTCTCCACATAGAGGAGCAGGGACTTCAGGCGCTCACCGGTCGCGTAGCGCTCGCGGGGCAGCTGTTCTTCAAAGGTAAGGATGCCGACTCCGCGCCCGAGGTCCACGAAGACGTTCCGCCCCTCAATGCGCTGGACGATGCCGGACACGATCTCGCCTTCCTTGTCCTTGAATTCGGCATAGGTTGCCTCGCGCTCCGCCTCGCGGATGCGCTGAATGATGACCTGTTTGGCCGTCTGGGAGGCGATGCGGCCGAAATCCTTTCTCGCCTCAAGCCCGAATTCCAGTTCCTCGCCCGGCGGGACATCGGGTTTTGTCTTTTGGGCCTCATCCAGCATGATGTGGCGCTCGGGGTTGAAGCGCACTTTGCGAATGGTTTGTGCTTCCGTTCCCGTCCCCGGTGCTGGATGGGGGGATTCTCCGTCCTCGTCAAACTCCCGCCGGCGGGTTCGCGGCTCCTCATGGCTGGGCGCTCCGGCGTGGGCGGCCTCCTCGGCGGCTATTTCCTCCTCGCTCTTTATCATGTCTTCGTCCACCACGAGCTTTACCTGGGAAAAGGAAAGGTCGCCCGTAACTGGATTAAAGCGGGCGCGGATCATTTGGCCTTTTTTGCCGTAGTCCTTCTTATAGGCCGCGGCAATGGCCAGCTCGATCGTTTCTATGACTTTTTTCTCATCCACGCCCTTTTCTTCGGCGAGTTCGCGGATGGCTTGTCCGAATGTTTTTAGGTCCATAGCTGAATATGATTTGAGGTCCGCATGATGCGGACCTCACTCATATGCCTATCCTACCGGCTGGGGATCGGGGTGTCAACCCCTCACCGATCGCGGCGATGTGTGCATACACCCGGCGAAAGATCAGTGCGCGGTATTCCCAAATTACCGGCGCCGTTATTTGGCTGTATCCCTGAAGGTTCACCGCGATCGGTGAGGGGTCAGGAGCCACAGGGGAAGGTATGTTATGCTGACCGCATGGGATCTTTCCTCGCACGGATAAATATCATTGCCGAATGCCGCGCGGCCAATCTCGGCCTTTGGTCCTGCCCGCCGTTTTTGTTCGTGGTCATGGGCTTCGTGGATATCGGCGCGATGATAACGTCCTATCTTTTATCCAGCCGTTTTGTGGGTGAGCCGGAGATCGCCGCCCTCGTCGTCATCGGGGTCAGTATGGCCATTTTCATTATCGGCAACTTCATCATCCACGGCTTCAATCAGGTCGCCGAGGCCAACCGCATCAAGTCCGAATTCATTGCCATCGTCTCCCATCAGCTCCGCTCACCCCTGTCGGTATTTAAGTGGACGGTAGATGCCATCAGCCGCGCCGAAGCGGGGGCGGCCGTCCCGCCAGCACCGGCCTCGGCAGAAGCACCCGGTCCGACGTACCTCGGCATCCTCCGTGAGAATACCGAGAAAATGATCCAGCTCGTCAATATGCTCCTGGAGGTCTCCCGCATCGAGGCCGGGCGGCTGGTGCTGCGCCGCGAGCCGGTGCGCCTGGAGCTCGTTACCGAAGAGACCATTCGCTCCTTCGCCACCTACGCCCGTGCCGCCAATATTGCCCTTGAGTTCGTCCGGCCGGCCACGCTCTCGCCGGTGCGCGGCGATACGGAACGGCTCAAAATGGTCATCGCCAATCTCGTGGACAATGCCATCCGGTATTCCCGTACCGGCGGGCGCGTGGTCGTGAGCGTAGCGCCCTATAGCCCTTCCCTGGTGGAATGGAAGATCGCGGACGCCGGCGTGGGCATCCCCGCGGGCGAACAGCGCTTCGTGTTCCAGAAGTTTTTCCGTGCCACGAGCGGTATGGAGCGCCAAACCCAAGGGTCGGGGCTCGGCCTCTACATCGCGCGCTCCCTGATCACCGCGCTCGGCGGGGAGATCGGGTTCACCTCGCGGGATCATCAGGGAACGACCTTCTGGTTCCGGCTGCCCGTGTACCGCTAGATTTACGGATCACGAATCAATACGGATACACGGATAGGGTATTTCCGATCAATGCGTTATCGGTATATCAGTATTAATCCGTAATCAGTAAATGTATGAAGATCCTTTTTATCGAAGACGAATCGGCGCTCCAGAAGGCCCTGGGCGATTTTCTGAAAGCGCAGGGGTATGCGGTGGTCTCCGCGCTGGACGGGGAAGCCGGCCTCGCGGCTATCAGGCAGGAGCATCCCGATCTCGTGCTCCTGGACCTCATTTTGCCGAAAAAACACGGACTGGATGTACTGAAAGAAATGCGCGCCGACCCCGCTATTGCCGCCATTCCGGTCATCGTGCTCTCGAACGTGGAGTCGGACGACGCCATCCGCCGAGCCCTTGAACTCGGCGCCAAGGCCTATCTTGTCAAGACGAACTATTCGCTCG
>CAYJUX010000008.1:0-1608 GCA_964373475.1 uncultured Candidatus Saccharibacteria bacterium | reverse complement strand
CCGTCGGTATGGATGCGGCCGCCCTGCCACTGGCCGCGGTATTGCGACCCGCCGCCTTTTACTTCAAAGAACATGGCGTTGATGTAGCGCGCGCCAAGTTCTATTTCTATCTCCGAGGGCCCCGCATTGTAGATGGCCGGATGCACGGCGCCATGATAGCCGGGGTCCACCACCGATACGCGGGTGATGATGCCGGAGCGATGCAGGGTCGTTCGCGGCTTCACGATGGCAAGGATCTCGAGCGGCATATGGAATTTTTCAACGGTCTCGGTGAGGAAATAGTCGCCAGGTTTGATGACGATCGAGGTGCGCTTGGCCGGGTCATACTCGGCGACCAGCACTCCCCTCGGCGTTTCGCGCTCGTCAACGCCTAAAAATCCCTTGCCCTCCAGGCGGAACAGCTTTCCGAGCCGCAGGTCAAACCCCGCCCCCTCGGGGTTATTCAGCTCCCGTTCGGAAAGCCCTTCAACGAGATTTTCCTCCCGCACTCTTCGCAGGAGTTCGGGTATGCCGAGGATCATAGCTTTCATCATCGCCGCCTTGACTGCCTGACGCAAGTTCGTAATGATGGCGGCACGATAAAAACTCCGGTTGTTTGAAAACCGAACAGAATAGGGAGGTTTCATGGTCAAGTATAGGCCCTTTCACGAGCGGACCCCGGATGCGCAGTATCGCGGTCTCCTCTCTCTGATCCGCGATCAGGGCGAAGAAGTGGATACCCAGCAGGAGCACCCCGCCAGGAAGTGGATCGGCTGCCTCATGCGCTTCCCCCTCGAGAATGGTTTTCCGCTCATCACCGAGCGGGATCTCAGTGCATCGCCGTCGCAGTTCCGGAGTGCGATCGCCGAGCTCTGCGCGTTCCTCAACGGCGCGCAGACGCTGGAGGAGATGAAGGAGTTCGGGTGCGGCTGGTGGGCGCAGTGGGTCACCGAGGAAAAGTGCGCTAAGCGGGGTCTCCCGCCTGGCGATCTCGGCCCCGGTTCCTACGGTCCCGCCTGGCGTCGATTCCCCACAGCCGAAGGCGTCCCGTTCGACCAGATCACGACCCTGCTCGGGCAGATCCAAGAGTTACCGCACCTCCGTACGCTTCGCGTTACCAACTGGATCCCGCAGTACATCCCGCGGGGGAAGGGCCGCCAGCAGAAAGTCGTGGTCGTCCCCTGCCACGGGGATTTCCACGTCCACATCAACACGCGGACGCGCGAGATGACGCTCGCGCACGTGCAGAGGAGCGGTGATAGCCCGGTCGGGCTCGTCTTCAACCTCATCCAGTACGGGGCGCTCCTCCTGATGTTGGCACAGGCGACCGGCTACATTCCAAAGGAGCTCGTCTACTTCGTGGACGATGCTCATATCTTCCTGAAACAGATGGACGCGGTCGAGCGGCTCCTGGCTACGAAACCCATGCCGCTCCCCACGGTGACCGTCGATCCGGAGGTGAAAGATCTCTTCGCGTTCCGGCCGCAGCACTTCCACATCAGCGACTACCACCCCCAGAACGAAAGGATGGTGATATGGACACCGGTGTGAAGGTATCGATCATCGCCGCAGTTGCCGAGAACGGCGTCATTGGGCGGAACGGGGACCTCCCGTGGCGCTTGAAGTCCG
>CAYJUX010000007.1:15574-21426 GCA_964373475.1 uncultured Candidatus Saccharibacteria bacterium | reverse complement strand
GTGGCTCGCGGGCTTCTTGGCAAATACCTTGTCCGGCGTTCCGCCGGCTGGCGGAGGCAGCGCGAGATTGCCCTACCCATTACCGAGGTAGAGGCCTATGTGGGGTTTTCCGATCGCGCTTCGCACGCGGCGCGCGGCCAGACGCCGCGGAATCGCGTGATGTTCGGGCCGCCTGGATTTTGGTATGTGTACTTTACCTACGGCATGCATTGGATGTTGAATGTAGTTACCGGGCGCGAGGGCTATCCGGCGGCAGTGCTTATTCGCGGCGTAAAAGGTATTTCCGGCCCGGCGCGGCTCACGAAACACTTTGGCATTGACAAGCGTTTCAATAATAAGACCGCCTCGCGGCGGACGGGTCTCTGGCTCGAGGATCGGGGCATCATTATCCCGCCGCGGCAAATAAAGCGCTCGCCCCGGATAGGCATTGATCACGCCGGGCCATGGAAGAAAAAGCTATGGCGCTTTTACCTCTTAAACTGAACAGGGTTGATCCGTGGAAACAGGTACTGCTTGCGCTCTTTGCGCTCGGGCTTCTTTTGTTCATCATCTTCATTGAGTTCATTGCCGCCAAGTCGCAGCTCCGCTTCATCGGCGCGCACCATATAGACAAGATGGCGCACATTGCCGGCGGTGTGTTCCTCGCCGGACTCTTTGAGTGGCTGGCGCCCCGGCGCAGCCTCATGCTTCTCGTCGTGCTCATTGCCACCGCGGCCGTGACATGGGAGGGATACGAGTTTTTCTTTGACGAGGACACGGCCTATTTCTATCGCTCCTTTCCTGATCTCTGGCGCCTTGACGCGGCCGGGGACATCATCGCCGCCTTCCTCGGCGGCTATGGATATTGGGTGTTTCTCCGTTCCCGCCAGCAAAATTAATTACCGCACGAGAGCCCTGCCTGCCGGTAGGCAGGGTGGCGCGGTATCTGCTTGGGCGAGACCCCTGGAAGAATTTGGATCCAATGGGTGCATCAATTTCGGACGATCGTCCGAAATTGATGCACCTCTGACGACGCCGCTCGGGGTTTTTGTTCGTAACTTCGACGCTCCGTCGGAGACGAACGAATAAAAAACCGGCAAGGCGTGTAGGCCTGCCGGTCAGCCCCATGAGAAGTGTCGCTTCTCATGGGGTCAGCGGATGCGCGTCCAGGCGGGATCGATCGGCCGGACGGCGGTGACGCAGTTTGTGCCCGACTCGAGGCGGACGGCGAAGGCGCGGCGGAAGACCTTTCGGACTTCGCGTTCATCGGCGTGGGCGGTAATGACATCCTCCCGCTCGAGGAGCACGTATGTTTCGCCGTTCCCAAGTTCTTTCAGCTCCCCAACCGACTCCAGCCGTGAAATACCGGCTTCGCTCTGGCCGTCCAGTACTTCGGGATGGCGGTAGAGTTGCAGTATGACCCGCCGACCCTCCATCCTGTCGCCCCCGCCGAAAATGCTGTACACGTTTTCCCCCTCGGCAATCGCGAACCGTATGGGGGCGAAGCTCCAGGTGAGCATCGCGTCGATTATCCCTTCAAAGAGGCGGGTAACGGTATGCTCTGGCGTCTGACCGCATCGCTTCTCGGACAGGATCGCTGTGCTGCGGCTCTGCACGAACGCGCAGCCGGCCAGCAGGAGTACTGCAATGACGGTTAGGGCCATCGCTTGCGCTCTTCGCATCCGTCTCACCCCCTCGGGGAAAAGTGAACTGCCGCTCCCATTATCGCAGGAAAGCGGCGGGCGGCGGTAAGAGAGTTGTCCCCAGCGAACCGGCTAGGCCGGAAGGAACCCGATTTTCTCCTTGACGTCGGCGAGGGTTTGGTTGGCCATGGCTAGGGCGCGTTCGCTGCCGTCATGGAGGATTTTCAGCACGCTGGCCTGGTCTTTTTCAAGTTCCCGGAACTTTTGCTGGAGGGGGGCGAGGCCGGCAATGACCGCATCCGCAAGGTCGGTTTTGAACTCGGCGTAGCTCTTGCCATCGCAGGCGCGTTCAAGTTCCGCGATGGGCCGGCCGGAGAACTCGGCGAAGATCACGAGGAGGTTAGCGATGGCCGGTTTTTTGTCCGGATCGTAGCGGATCTCGTTGCCGGAATCCGTGACCGCGGCTTTGATCTTCTCGCCGATGGCATCCGGTGGGTCGGTCAGGAGAATGTAGCCCCGTTCGCTCTCCCCGGACTTGGACATTTTTTTCGCGGGGTCGTCAAGCGCCATGATGCGGGCGGCTTCCTTTTGGAGCATGACCTTTGGCACGGTGAAAACCTTACCGTAGCGGTTGTTGAAGCGCTCGGCCAGGGAGCGCGCGAGTTCAACGTGCTGTACCTGGTCCTCGCCCACGGGCACGGCGTCAGTTTGATAGAGGAGGATATCGGCGGCCATGAGAATGGGGTAATTCAGGAGACCGGCCATGATGCCCTCCTTGGCACCGAGCGTGTGGCTCTTCTCCTTGAACTGCGCCATGCGCTCAAGTTCGCCCAAGGGCGTCAGGGTGCCCAATATCCAGGCAAGTTCGGCATGCGCCGGTACCCGGGACTGGACCATGAACGTAACTTTTTTGGGATCAAGGCCGGCGGCGAGATAGAGCATCGCGGTCTCCAGCGTGTTTTTCTTGAGGGCTTCGGGCTCATGCGGCGTGGTGATGGCGTGTTCGTCCATGATGCCGAAAATAACTTCATGATCGTCCTGAAGCCCTACCCATTGCTTGATGGCGCCGAGGTAGTTCCCGATGTGGAGGTCGCCCGATGGGCGGATGCCGGAAAAAATTCGCTTTTGATTTTTTATGATGTTCATGCTATCAAAGTTACCAGCAAGCACTTCCCATAGAACGGAGGCATCATGGACGTAGGTATGATAATGGTCGTAGTAGGCAAGGTAATAACCACAGGAATCCTTGTTTGGTTCCTCGTCGGCGCCCTCTTGACCATTCCCCTGCAGTGTTCGGCAATCATGCGTGCGCGGTTCATTCGGTTCCTTCGAGATGCCCGCGAAAAGCGGATCGAGCAGATCGCCGGTGAAATAGGGTGGTCGGTCTCGCGGTTCCGCAATCGAGTCCGCTCCCCGCGCGATGACCAGTTGCTAGACCGCGGCTACATACTCTTCATCATCACCGGATTTCTTTCGTTCTATCTCCTTTGGCGTCTCTGGCGCAAGGAGTCGCCGAGCCGGTGATCCAACCCGAGTCTGCAGCTCGGGGTTTTTCATTGACAGGAGGCGTGCTGTTTGCTAAAGAAAGAATACAGAGTATAGATGGCAGAGGAGGTGCGCCGTGGAGTATGTCCTTGCGATAGCGTTGCTGTGGCTCTTTCTGGGATTTACCGCGGTGCTGGTCACATTCTGGATGCCATCGCTCATCCCGAAGCTCCTCGCACTGAGCCGATGGGCGCACAGTCGTTCGATCGAGCAGGCTCGTTCCTATGGCATATCCGCGCCTGAGGCACGGCGACGGATCGCCGGCCATACGGACGAATGGTATCTCAGTCGCGCGCGGAAAGTCCTGGTGGTCTCCGGACTGCTCGCGTTTCTCCTACTTTGGACGCTTTGGAGAATGAAAGAATTCTCCCCGCCACCCCGGTGACCCCGGTGTGGCTTTTACTATACCTCGATCACCACCGGCAGTGCCACCCCGCACCAATTCCAAATTGGCCTGGACGAATTAGAAAGATAACGGCGCGGAAGCGCCTTCGGCTGTCGGGTTCGCTTGCGGAGCATCGCGGCTGAATTGGTGCGGGGCAAGTCGGCCGGCGCTATACCTCAATGACTACGGGGAGCACCATGGGGCGGCGCTGCGTTTTGGTGAAGAGGTATTGCCCGATGCGGTCGCGGAGGTTATCGCGGATATAGGTCGGGTTCAGCGTTTCCTCGCCGGTCGCGCTTTTCTCAATGACGTCCTTTATTTTCTCCCGCGCTTCTTTGAGCAGTTCCTGATTTTCCCTGAGGTAGATGAATCCCCGCGAGATGATGTCCGGCGAGCCGCGGAGCTTGCCGGTGTGGCTGTCCACGACCGCGATGATGACGAACATGCCGTCCGAGGCCAGGGCCTCGCGGTCGCGGAGCACCACCTCGCCCACATCGCCCACGCCCAGGCCATCCACGAAAACATAGTTTGCCGGGATGAGCTCGTTGGTAAGCTTGCAGTGGCCATCACGGCAGTCAATCACCTGGCCGTTATCCGGGATGATGATGCGCTTGGGGTCCATACCGGCTTCCACCGCGGCTTTGGCGTGCATTTTCAGGAAGGAGTGGTTGCCCTCGATGGGGATGAGATAGCGCGGGCGGATCCACTGCACCATTTGCTTCAGATCCTCGCGCTTGGCGTGCCCGCCAGCGTGAATATCCAGCATGCGATAGTTGATGACTTCGGCCCCCTCGCGGTACAGCTTGTCCGTCAGGCGCTGGACCGTGCGTTCGTTGCCGGGGATAACGGATGAGGAGAATACGACCGTGTCGCCCGGCTCTATGGAGAGGACGCGATGCTCGCGGTTGGCCAGGCGCATGAGCACGGCCCGGCCTTCGCCCTGGGCGCCGGTGGCCAGGATTATCACCTTCTCCGGCGGATAGCGCTTTACCTCCTCCACGGGAATGATGATTTTTTGATTGAAGCTCATGTAGCCCAGGCGCTTGGCGATCTCAATATTGAGCTTCATGGAATGCCCATCAATGGCCACTTTTTTCTTATGCCGCTCGGCGATCTGGATTATTTGGTTCAGGCGGCCGAGGAGCGAGGCGAACGTGCCGATAATGAGGCGCCCCTTGGCGTTGGCAATGACCTCTTCCAGTTCCACCTTGATATCCTGCTCGGAGAACTGGTGCCCCGGCTCGCGGGCATTGGTGGAGTCCGAGAGGAGAGCGAGCACGTTTCGCTTCCCGAGCGCCTTTATTTTATCCACCTCGGTCTTGCCGGCGATGTCCGATTTTAGGTCTATTTTGAAGTCGCCGGTGTGGATGACTATTCCCGCGGGCGTCTCGGCGATGACGCCCACCGAACCGGGAATGTTATGCGATACGCCGAAGAACTCTATCTGGAAGGCTCCCAAAGTGAGCGTGGTATCGTTCTTGATCTCATGCAGCTGGAGGTGCGAGCCGTAGTGCTTATAGTCCTCCTGGCGGCGCGCGATGATGGCGCAGGTGATGTCGGTGGCGTAGATGGGGATTTTTTCCCCGAGTTGCGGCATCACGTGGGGAATGGCGCCAATGTGGTCGTAGTGGGCGTGCGTGATAATGACGCCCTTGATGTGGGCGCGCTTCGGGATGAGGGAGGAAACATTGGGGATGATGTAGTCAATGCCCGGCATGTCCTCCTCGGGGAATTGGAGGCCCATGTCGATAATGATGATGTCATTCCCGTATTCCAGAACGGTCATGTTCCGGCCGACTTCCTCGCACCCGCCGACGGGAATGATGCGGAGCGAAGGACTATGGGAATTCATGGAACGAAATACCATCGGCAGTGCTTGGGTCCGCCGACGGGGATGTGCCCGCTGTTGATAGCTGCGCATAGGGATGCTTTTGCGAATGGGGAGCGATAGCGCATTCATGGATGAATGGCTCTCGGTGCCCCGGTTCGCGCTAACTTGGATTAGGGATTAATAAAACGAGAAACTATATACTTTTTCAGTGCCCGGGGGGAGAGTTGAACTCCCACGGGCTGGCCCACACGGCTCTGCCTTGCCCCGCACCGAGTTTTGCTCTGGTGCGGGGAAATGCCTGCGTCCCGCGCAAGTGGTGGGCGGGGAGGGATTAAACCCTCACATCTTGCGATACACGGCTCTGAACCCCGTTGGAAAGTTCACAATACAATGGCCTTCAGAAAACGTTCAATCATCTCGGAAGTCCAACAGCGCAATAATTGCCCGTAAAAATTCTCTAACGGGTGAA
>CAYJUX010000007.1:2184-15474 GCA_964373475.1 uncultured Candidatus Saccharibacteria bacterium | reverse complement strand
CGGGTGAATCTGCCGATCCCATAACTCCGGCGCTAGTTAAACGACCCCGAGAAACTCCCTGGCAAGTTGGAACTTTCTCTGTAAACGCGGGACGTTTGAGCTCGGATAGAGGCGCGAAAGGAGTTTTATAGAATCTCCTTCGCTGAAGGTAAGCGTGTACGCCCGGGATACTTCCCGGAGGAAGCCCGCGATCTCTAGTATCTTTTTCGCTCTGCGCTGGATCCACTCGAGATGCGGGCGTGATGCCGACATAAAAATCACGTATAGGCGCCGGCTTCGTGGATAGACGGGATCAGAGTACGCTCTAATTGAACCATCTCCGTCAAGATGCCCTCTCAGAAAATCGAAGAAAAACGCATGGGGGATATGTATGCCTTTTATCCTTTTTGATTTATTCGGCATCAGTCCGATCGCGCAAAGCCAACGATAGCGGATGCCGTTTCCCCAAATTGGATACGAAAGGCAGTGAGTCGTCCTGTATAACCGCTTCTTTTCCTGGTAATTCGATCCTGTAATCCGAGACACTGTTTCAGTGTCTCGATGAGCGGTCGGTCATTCGATGTAAATTCTAGGCGTCGTCCGTCCGGGGAGAGGCAACCGTCAGTGGTCAATAACCCTACGGCGTATGCTATATTCGATGTCCACAAAACCTCTCCGTACTTCTTATGAGCTGACATATGAGCTGACATATCTCGACTCACGGCCAAGGCAATCATAACTCCACGCCGGGATTGTCAATGATGGTATACGAGAGGGACTGGTAACAAATTCATCATACAACCGCCCGATAGCACGTGTCAACGCTGAGGAGTTCGGCAAGGGGTGCCGGATCGGAGAGGAATCGCAGTTTCCCGAGGTCGCCGGCCAGGCCATAGAGGGGCTGGGAGCGGAGCAGTCCCAGTGGGGGAACTTCCCGCGGCCGGAGTTTTTTCAATTCAGCCACCTGGGCGTAATTCGTGTTCAGTTGGAATTCCACCGTTTCAGACGTTTCCCCCTCCAGCGCCCAGTACCCTCCGCCACGGAATTGACGGTAGGGAGCGTAATCATATGCGAAAGAATTAGCTATCCAGTTTGCCATTACCAGGGGCTCAGGGCGCACATTGATGGCAAGATGGCCGAATCCCGGTAGCATGATGGCCTTTTCTCCGGGACCGGCTTCCACGAGATAAACTTCCTCAAGGTTTTCCGGGTTCCCCGGAGCGTGACGCTGCACCAGCCAATAGGCGCGCCCGGCGATGACCTCATAGACCTCCGGGTAGGCCATTTCGCTTCCGGGGATACGGGGATGGTAATGCCCGGCCGTACGCAAGAACTCCTTTCGCACGCCAAAAAAACTTCCGGGCGGGATAATGGTGATATCGTAGCGAAGCCCAGCCGCGGCGATCCGTTCACGGTCATCGCGGCGGGCGGTATTGCGATATACCGTGTAGACCGCATCGGTGGGAGCTTGGGCATCGGGCTCGCGGATATAATCCCGCATTTCCCCAAGCGTACGGACGCGCGTTTCCCCGGCGCCTACGCCCTCCGACCAGTGAATGGTATTGGTTGAAGGATCAAATGCGATGGGCAGGCCCGACTGGTGCTCGATGGATTGGAGCATGACAAAATTAAAATTTAAAATGTAAAACGAAAAATTTCGGTTGCCCCGACGCTGCGTCGGGGCTTCCATAAATTTTTATCTTTAATATTTGATTTTTTCATTTCAATGCCCTCCTCGTATCCGTATGCCAGAGATTTAATTCGTTGAAGCGCTCCTCGGTGAGCGTGATGGCGCCGAGCCCGGCGCCATTGAACCCGTTGCGGAGGGCGTAGTAATTCGTCGGGCGGTAGAGGAATATGGCGCCCAGCTCGTCCGCGACGATCTTCTGGAACTGGTGGTATTTCTCTTCGCGCAGGGTAGCGTCATTCGTTCGCCGCGCCTCCTCCAGCAAGCGGTCCACATTGCGATTGGAGTAGAGCGCGATGTTCAGGCCGGGGTCTTTTAATTGCGAAGTATGCCAGAAGGCAAAGGGGTCCGGATCGTGCCCGAATACCTCGCCAAAGAGCAGGACTTCATAGGCACGCGGACGGATCATCGTTGCTTCGAGGTCGGAGATAGGGAGGACTTTCACCTCCACGCCTACGCCAATGGCGCGCCACATTTCGGCGATGCGCTCTGCGGCGGCAGCAAGCTCGGGCGAGTCAGAGGTGGCAATGCGGAATTCCAGCTTGGCGGTTTTTCGGTTGCGGCCAGTGCCCTCGGTGCGTTCCCATGTGCCGCCCGCGTCCTTCCAGCCGTCTTTTGCCAGGAGTTCCCGCGCTTGCCCCGGGTCAAACGGAATGGGCGGAATACTGGTATTGGCGCCAAAAGTTCCTTCGGGAATTGCCGAGTTAGCAAGCGCGCCGCCGCCGGCCGAGGTTTCCCGAACGAGTAGGGCGCGGTCAATGGCCAGCGCCAGGGCGGCGCGGACGGATCTTCTCCCCAGTGCCGGCTGAACCGAAGGATTCAGGAATAGCCCGAAAACCTTCGGGAGTTTCAACTCATGGATCGCGGCATCCAGGCGCTCTAGCTCCTGCAGGCGCTCGGCCGATCGGAACATGAAGCCATCAATGTCATTACGCCGGTAGGCGGCGGCGAGAGCCGCCTCGTCGGGATAAAAGGAGAAACGAACCTCGTTCAGGTAGGGGCCTTCCAGATGATAGGACCGGTTCCGCGCAAGCGTGAGCGAGGTAATGGTTCCGTCCTCGCGGCGGGTGAATTTTTTGAATTGGTATGGCCCACTGCCGACCGGCTTCAAATTGAGCTCGGAAAGGATGGCCGTTTCCCGGGGGATCCTGCGCCAGAGGTGTTCGGGCAGGATGCCCAGGGCAAGGTTTTCCATGAACGGCGCATAGGGCTGGCGGAGGGAAAAACGTACCGTCGTGTCGCTGAGTTTTTCAATGGTTACACCCTGCCAATTGGCGCGCAGCGGACTCTGGTAGGTCGGGTCCTGGACGGTCTTGAGGGTGAATATAACATCGTCAATCGTGAGCGGTGCTCCATCGTGCCAGGAGAGTCCGGGGCGGAGTCCTACCGTATAGGTTTTTCCGTCAGGGCTGATATCCACGGCCGCGGCAAGATCCATGGTGATGTTGCCTTGGCGGTCGTAGCGGATGAGCCCGGAAAATACGATATGGGAGAGATCCCGGTCGGTATCACTGGAAGCGTAGAGCGGGTTGATGAAGCGGGGCTCGCCAATGGCGCCCTCGCGGAGCGTGCCGCCGACCGCCGGGCGCGGCACCGTAACCCGGTCGAGCGCTCGGCTGGCAAAAAAGATGAAGGCGATACCTGCCACCGCGGCGAATGCCAGGATGCGGGTGCGCTCGCGTTTTGAAAATAGCCGCGGTAGGTAGAGCCACCGGTGATGGGTTATCCCGCGTACGGTTCTCCAGATCGGCAGCCGGTAGGATGGCGCCGAGGCCGCGCGCTCACCGGCCGGCTTATTGCCCGTCGGCAGGGAGGAGGATTTTTTTCTTCGGAACGCCATTAGCCCGGCATAACCAGTGGGGAGGAGAAAAAGCCGGCTTTTTCTCCTCCCCACTGGTTATGACGGATTTGCATGGATAGGGAAGTATCTCGTTAAAAAAGCACTGCGTGGAGCGAGTTAAATTCTCACGGGGTTAGGCAAAAAAGAGGATCGAGACGAGCGCCGTGGCAAAGAAAAGCACCGCCAGCACGATCGTGGCGGCGAAAATGACTTTTTCCAGCCCGCGTTTGGTGCGGTAGACATTGCCCTCGCCGCCAAAGGCCGCCGAGAGACCGGTGCCGCGCTGCTGCAAAAGTATTGCTCCGACGAGAAGCACCGAGATGACAATTTGAATTACCGATACGGCAGTACGCATGGGGGCTTGAACTTAGAGCAGCGAATTGATGACGCCGAGGAAAAGGCCGCTCCAGAAAAGCGGCTCCAGTCCGGAAATGGAGAGGACGGGGGAGAGCAGCATGACCGTATAGAGCAGCGCCATATTCAGGACGACCATGAGCATGGGCGTGGTGATGAGCGGCAGGAGTGCGGCGATGATGCTCATCACCGGATAGAGAAGCGTATTCGCGATGGCAAGTGCGATGCCCCCGGCAACAAGGGTCTGAATGAGCGGGTCCACCGGCAGGGCTTCAAATTGAAAGAATTCCATCGGGGCAATGTGAAAGCCGGGGATGTAACGCATGGCGGCCCATAGGAACCCGGTGTTGGCGAGGATCTTGAGGGGAATGCTCGGAGACATTGCATTCCTACGATACTGGAGAATACGCGCTGGGTCAAAGCGCTCGCTTTCGTTTCAGCCGCTGGATAGTGAATACCCCGCGCCCGGACACCCCCATCCGCGGGCGCTTCCTTTTCTCCCGCCGCTCGCCTTTGGTCCTGTGGGGAGCATTTTTCATGTCAACTTTTCATGGACGGTCGTTCAAAAATAGTTGATATGGTATTCAGAGCGTTCCGGTTTTTCGGACGCTGAAGATATGCACGTATGGCTTCGCATCGAGCGCATCCAGTAGTTGGATAAAGTCGCTGGATAGTGGCTTCTCGCCCAGCCATACGCTTTTCTGTAACTGCTGATAACCGCAGGCAATAAGTTCTATGCGTATTGCCTGCCGCTTTGCTCTCATCACTTCTGGTATATCGAAGATCACAAGGCGCTGGATGCCATCAGGTTTTGGTAGAGGTTTTGTTTGCTGCCGCAGATATACCTTACCTTCTTCGGAAAGACGCCAGGAAGCCGCTTGCCGCGAGCCGTATCGTTCTACCAGCCCTTCAGCACGAAGCTTTGACAATATGGTGGAGAAAGAGCGCTTGGAAAATTTTCGAGAACGGCCTCCCAGGAGCTCTCGCCACATCCGCGCCTCGGGATATTTGGCTGGGAAGAAAGAGCCGACTGCGGCTTCGCCAAGCTCGGCGATCTTTTCCAAAATGAGCTGCTTGATAGTGAGGGAATTTGGCATACCCTCATGTTAACAAAAGAATGACGACCGTCCAAAAAGTGTTGACATGAGGTTAATGCCTGTTTAGGCCGGTGTAAATGACTTTTCGCGGAGTTTATGGTGGTAGGCGCGGGCGAAGCGGTGGGACTCGTCGCGGATGCGCTGGAAAAGGTGCAGGAGCGCCGGATCCTGGCGCCAAAGGTGTATCGTCTGCCCCCTCTCGGTAAAGAGGATTTCCTCCCGCTTGGCCAGCGCCGTCACGAGCGGAGCTTTTAGCTTTTGGCTTTTAGCTTTTAGCTCGTGGATGACGCCGAATGCGGCGTTGAGCTGCCCCTTGCCGCCGTCAATGACGATGAGGTCCGGATACGGCCATTCGGGGTGCTTGAGGCGCCGCCCAAGGACCTCCCTATGCATGTCCGTGTCGTGCCCGCCCCCGGGCGGAGGCGCCATGCGGATGCGGAACTTCCGGTACTGGCTTTTATCGGCAAGGCCGTTCATGAAAACGACCATTGAGCCCGTGGCGCCGGTCCCGGAAATATTGGAGATGTCATATCCTTCAATGCGGCGGATGTCGCGCTCGGTTTTCAGGAGCGACTGCAAAAGGCCGAGGATAACGTGCCAGGGATAGCGCGCTTCAGGAGTGTGGAGCACTTGCCGGTGCGCGAACACATCCGCAAGGCCGAAGATGGCGTCACGCAGACGGGCGGCCGCCTCGTAGCGTTCATGGCGTACGGCATCCTTCATTTCCCGCTTCAGGCGGCCAACCAGCCGCGTCTTCTTGCCGGAGAGCACTGCAATGATACTCCGTATATTCTTCCGGTATTCACTCCGTAACCTTTGACTTTTGGCCTTTGATTTTTGACTTTCGGCAATTGTGCAACAATAGCCGACGCAGCGCCCGATCTCGCTTGCCAGGCACGGCCGTTTATGCGGTCGGGTGCAGGTGCAGAAGGGGAAGATGCGGCGGAGCAATTTCAGGGCGGCGCGGAGCGTCCCCCCGCTGGTGAACGGCCCGATGTACCGAAAGCTCGAAGCACGAAATCCGAATTTCGAAACACGTTTGGAATTTTGAATTTGGTATTTGTTTCGGATTTCGGACTTCGGATTTCTGGTTTGTCGCGGTTGGTGAGTAACAAATATGCGTGGGAATTCCTCATTGCCAACCGCGACGTAGAAGTAGCTCTTATCGTCGCGCATCAGGAGGTTGTACTTCGGGCGGTGCCTCTTGATGAGTTCGGCCTCTTTGATAAGGGCCTCTATTTCGGATGATGCCTCAATGGTTTCCAGCCGTGTTGCCTCCCCCAGCATTCTCTCTATTTTCGGCGTTCGCTCCTTGGCTTTTGTGAAATATGAAGCCAGGCGGCTCTTGAGATTGGCCGCCTTGCCGATATACAGCGGAGTTACGCCGCGGCGAAAGATATAGACGCCGGGATGTTTTGGTATGTGGGTTGGTTTTTGCATGCTATTGACGCTCTGACAGCGCGATTATACCATCATCATAGAAAAGGAGGCGGCTATGACCACTGGGCGTCGTGTTCCCGTTCCGTGGATAGCACTTGTGCTTGCGGTGATTTTCATCATTGGCGCCGTCTGGTGGAGCGCGGTGCAGAACGCACAGCCCGAGAAGCGATTTGCTGTCGCATTAAAGGGTTTCAAGGATGCGTTTACCCTCCGACAGCCCGCCGGCCTCTGGCGTCACCTCAACGCCGAGATGCAACTGGGGAAACCCGTTCCTGCCTACCAGCTTGTGTTACAAGCTGATGTCGTCCAGGTCACACTCCGTGGCGGCGAGCTGTCTGGGGTAGATCGAGACGATGGCACGCGTGCCACCGGGTGGACGGTTACACCCGTTGCTATCTGGTCGAACACCGGCTTTCCGAAACTAGCTGTATACCGCACCAGGTGGACGTGGGAACCCTTGCCAGTCGGGGAACAGCGAGGATACCGCACCCATCGCTGGGTGCTCGTCAGCGACTGGTTCGAAGGGCCTGAGGGTCGGCAGCTCTCTGAACTCACCCCGCCTGCTACGGCGGAGAACTGATGTGTCGCGGGGCCTGACGAAGGCCCCTTTTCTCTTGCTTCCCCTTGACAGAGGGTGTATCATATTCGGTCATGGCTGGCTCTGATTTTATCAAGATCCGCGGCGCACGCGTCCACCCCGTACCATCGCCGCGAAAGCGGCGAGCTACGGGGCAAGTAACCTCCAGTAGAGATTTTATCCGCATCAGGGGCGCTCGCGTCCATAACCTCCAGAACGTTTCGCTTGATATTCCCAAAGGCAAGCTGGTGGTCATAACCGGCGTTTCGGGCTCCGGCAAGTCCTCGCTGGCCTTTGATACTATCTACGCCGAGGCCGAGCGCCGCTTCGTGGAATCGCTGTCCTCCTACGCGCGCCAATTTTTAGGCGTGCAGGATAAGCCCGACGTGGACTCCATGGACGGTCTTTCGCCGGCCATTTCCATTGACCAGAAGTCCGTTTCAAAGAACCCCCGCTCCACGGTCGGCACTATTACCGAGATTTACGATTACCTTCGCATCCTATTCGCCCGCGTCGGCAAACCCCACTGCCCTCAGTGCGGCCAGCCCGTGGGCAAGCAGTCCGTTGAGCGCATGGTGGATGCGATACGGAGAATGGGGAAAAACCGCAACGAACGGGGGAGCAATAAGGAGGTGTTGATACTGGCGCCCGTGGTGTCCGGCAAGAAAGGCGAGCATAAGGGCGTATTGGAGGAGTTAAGCCGCGCCGGGTTTTTGCGCGTGCGCTTCGACGGCGCGCTCATGACCATTGAGGAAGCCGGGGGGCTGGAGGTGGATAAAAAAAAGAAACACTCCCTGGAAGTGCTCGTGGACCGTTTTCCCATAAACAGGGGTATTGAGCGCGGCCGGATTGCCGATTCGCTGGAAACGGCGCTCAAGATTGGCAAAGGCAGGACTATCGTGGCCACCAGCCACCAGCCACCAGCCACCAGTAACCCACATCCCAAGCTGGCAGGTGGCACTCGGGAGCAGGAAGCCAGCGGCGCAAGCGACCTCATGTTTTCAGAATCTTTCGCTTGTGCCGCGTGCGGCATCTCCCTGCCGGACATTGAGCCGCGGCTTTTTTCGTTCAACAGCCCCTATGGCGCCTGCCCGCAGTGCACCGGCCTCGGCTCCACCCTGGAAGTGGACCCGGAATTGGTATTGCCAAATAAAAACCTTTCCCTGGCCGAGGGGGCCATCCGCCCCTGGGCTTCGGCTTCGCACCGGCTGGGCCGGCAATCGTGGTATTGGTGGATGCTGGAGGACCTGACCGGGAGATACAAATTCTCTTTGAATGTTCCCGTAAAAGAGCTTCCGAAAAAGACCATTGATATCGTTCTCCATGGCGACCCCTCGACTCCCTCGACAACGCTCGGGGCAGGGGGCGATGGAGAGGAAGCGGGCAGCCGGTTTGAGGGTGTTATCCCCAATCTCAAGCGGAGATGGAAGGAGACGGATTCGGAATGGACCCGCGCGGAAATAGAGAAATACATGATCATCAAGGTGTGCCCGCTCTGCAGGGGCCAGCGCCTGCGGAAGGAGGCAATGGCCGTGACCGTGGGCGGGAGTTCCGGTAATGGTGATGGACTCGCACTATCGGGCAAGCCCGGTGATAGGGGCGGGCGCTTGCGAGCGGGCAGGAACATTGCCGAGGTGTCCGCGCTGGACGTTGCCGAAGCCAGAATATTTTTTCACGGCCTGGCGCGCGCTCTTTCGGCCAATGAGACCAAGATCGCCTCCCCGCTTTTGAAGGAGATCTCCAAGCGCCTGGAGTTCCTAGCCGATGTCGGGCTGCATTATTTGGCGCTCAACCGCGAATCCACTTCGCTTTCCGGCGGCGAGGCCCAGCGCATCCAGTTGGCCACCCAAATCGGCTCGCGCCTCACCGGCATTTTATACATTCTTGATGAACCCTCCATCGGACTCCATGCGCGCGACCACGAGCGCCTTATCCGGACGCTCAAGCAGCTCCGCGACCTCGGCAATACCGTCATCGTGGTGGAGCATGACCGCGAGACCATGGCGAGCGCCGACTGGATCATTGACCTCGGCCCCGGCGCGGGCAAGCACGGCGGGCATATTATTTTTGAAGGGCCGTATCAGAATCTCCTGAAAGCAAAGACCCTGACCGGGGATTATTTGTCGGGGAGGAAGAGGGTAGCGGTGGAGGGGACAAAGGGAACAAAAGGCACAAAGGAGACGAAGGAGGCTGCGCTCGTTATTCGGGGAGCCACAGAGCACAACCTCAAAAATATTGACGTGAAGATCCCGCTCGGGAAGTTTGTCTGCGTGTCCGGCGTCTCCGGCTCCGGCAAATCCACGCTGGTGAATGATATTTTAGCCAAAGCCCTGCAGGTGAAGTTCTATCGCGCCCATATGTTCCCCGGCGCGCACGATGCCATCCAGGGCGCCGAGCATATTGATAAGGTGGTCATCGTGGACCAATCGCCCATTGGCCGGACCCCGCGCTCCAACCCGGCCACCTATACCGGCGCATTTTCGGCCGTCCGCGATATGTTCGCCCGCACGCACGAGGCGCGCGCCAAGGGTTACGGCCCGGGCCGCTTCAGCTTTAACGTGAAGGGGGGCCGCTGTGAGGTCTGCGAAGGACAGGGGGTGAAGAAAATAGAAATGTTCTTCCTGCCCGATGTCTATATTGAGTGCGAGGAGTGCAAGGGCAAGCGCTACAACCGCGAAGCGCTGGCCATTGAATATAACGGTAAGAATATCTCCGAGGTGCTGGATATGACCATTGAGGAGGCGCTGGAATTTTTCCGGAACATTCCGGCCATCAGGTCAAAGGTCAAAACATTGGCCGAAGTTGGACTGGGCTACATGCGGCTCGGCCAGCCGGCGACCACGCTTTCCGGCGGCGAGGCCCAGCGGACCAAACTCGCGACCGAACTTTCGCGCCGCGACACCGGGCGCACGCTTTATATTTTGGATGAGCCGACCACCGGCCTGCATTTTGACGACACCAAATAGCTCCTCGGCATTTTAAAGGCCCTCGTGGCGCGGGGCAATTCAGTGGTGGTCATTGAGCACAATATGGATGTGCTCAAAAATGCTGACTGGATCATAGACCTCGGGCCGGAAGGGGGAGAGGAAGGAGGGATGGTAGTGGCGGAGGGGGCCATTGAGGATATTAAGCGGGTAAAACATTCCTACACCGGGCAATGGCTGAAGAAAGTTGGTTAAGATCGTTTGAGGCCTTGACAAGCAACCGTCCGGCATCTTATAGAGGTAATTAGCAGTCAAAGGTCATCAGTGCTAAACTTTACGGATTACAGATCAGTACAGATATACAGATGGAATACGGTTATCCGTATATCCGTAGGGATCCGTAATCTGTAAAGCTATCTGTAAAGCTGATTATTTTTATGGCGATAACCATCAAACCGCTGGGCGACCGGGTGCTCATTGAGCCCATTACCGAGGCCGAAAAAACCAAGACCGGCATTTACCTGCCCGATACCGCTACCAAAGAGCGGCCGGAGCAGGGCAAGGTCATCGCCGTCGGCCAAGGCCGCATGCTTGATTCCGGCAAGATCGTGCCCCCGAAGGTCAAAAAGGGCCAGAAAGTGCTTTTCACCAAGTACGGCCCGAACGAGATAAAGGTCGGCGGCAAGGAGTATCTGATCGCCAAGGAAGAAGATATTTTGGCAATTATTGAATAGCGTAATGCGAATCAACGAATATGATGCGAATGCTCCGAATATATATTTGTAGATTTGCATGCGATTCGTAGATTTGAATTATCTTTATGGCAAAGCAAATCCTCTTCAACGACACGGCGCGTCAGGCCCTGAAGCGGGGCGTGGACAAGGTCGCCGATACGGTAAAAGTAACGCTCGGTCCCAAAGGCCGGAACGTGGTGTTGGATAAGGGCTACGGTTCGCCGGCCATCACCAACGACGGCGTAACCATTGCCAAGGAAATTGAGCTGGAGGATAAGATAGAGAACCTCGGGGCCGAGCTGGTAAAAGAGGTGGCCTCCAAGACCAACGACGTTGCCGGCGACGGCACGACCACGGCCACGCTCCTCGCCCAGACCATCATTGCCGAAGGATTCCGGCATCTTGCCGCCGGCGTCAATCCGGTCGGCATCCAGCGCGGCATCCTGCGTGCTACCGAGTTCGTCGTGGAGCACTTAAAGAAAATGTCCCATCCCGTGGCCGGCCGCGAGGAAATTGCGCAGGTGGCGACCATCTCGGCCAAGGACCCGGCCATTGGCAAATTGCTGGCCGACATCATCGCCGAGGTCGGCAAGGACGCGGTCATCACCGTAGAGGATTCGCAGACGCTCGGCATAGACAAGGAAGTGGTGGAGGGCCTGCAGTTTGACCGGGGCTACGTCTCACAGTACATGGTCACGAATGCCGAGCGCATGGAGGCGGTTTATGAGAACGCGCCCGTCCTTATTACGGATAAAAAACTTTCCTCCCTGGCGGATATGCTGCCGGTGCTGGAGAAAGTGGCCAAGACCGGCCGCAAGGAATTGGTCATCATCGCCGAGGATGTGGATGGCGAGGCGCTGGCCACGCTCGTAGTGAATAAGCTCCGCGGCGCCTTTCACGCGCTGGCCATAAAAGCGCCGGGTTTCGGCGACCGCAGGAAAGAAATGCTGGAGGATATCGCTATTGTCACCGGCGGGCGCGTGATTTCCGAGGATGTCGGCCTGAAGCTGGAGAACGTTGAACTCGATATGCTCGGCCAGGCCCGGCGCATGGTCGCCACCAAGGAGATGACCACCATCATTGGCGGCAAAGGCAAGAAAGCGGATATTGAGAAGCGGGTGAAGCAGATCCGCGCCGAAATAGAAAAAACAAAGTCGGAGTTTGACCGCGAGAAGCTGGAAGAGCGGCTGGCCAAGCTTTCGGGCGGAGTGGCGCTCATCAAGGCCGGCGCCGCCACGGAGGTGGAGCAGAAGGAGCGAAAACTCCGCATTGAGGACGCTATTCAGGCAACCAAAGCCGCCATTGCCGAAGGCATTGTAGCCGGCGGGGGAGTGGCCTTGCTCCGCACCGTGCCCATACTCGGAGAGGCGATTAAACGCTTGGAGCGGGAAGAGAAAATAACCCATGACGAGAAAGTCGGCATGGAGATCCTGGCCTCGTCCCTGGAGGCGCCGCTCCGCCAGATAGCCACGAACGCGGGAATGGAGGGTATGGTAGTGGTGGACGCGGTGAAAAAAATGAAGGGCTCTTTGGGCTTCAACGCCGATACCGGCGTCTACGAGGACCTGGTGAAAGCCGGCATCGTTGACCCGACCAAAGTCATCCGCTCCGAGATACAAAACGCCGCATCCATCGCCGCGATGATACTGACCACGGAGGCCGTGGTCGGCCAGGTCCCGAAGAAGGAAGGCCCGGCCGGAGGCATGCCGTCCATGCCGCATGAGGACTATTAGTTTCTTAGTTTCGGCCGCCTGCTGCGGCCTCTCCAGTTACGCTTCGCTTTAGTTTCGGTTGCCTTGCGGCAACCTCCTTAGTTACGTAAACTTAGAACTATCAGCGAGGCCCGACCGGGCCGAGCGGAACTAAGGAGCGAAGCGAAACTAGCAAACTATGCTCACGCTTTACATCATCCTCGGTATTGTCGCGCTGGCCGCTCTATGGCTGATTTTCGCCTATAACGGACTGGTCCGCCTGCGCCAGCAAGCGGTGGAAGCCCTTTCGGATATTGACGTCCAGCTGAAGCGGAGATTTGACCTTATCCCCAACCTGGTGGAAACAGTAAGGGGCTATATGGCCCATGAGCGGGAGACCCTGGAGCGCGTTACGCGCGCCAGGACCGAATTCATGTCCGCGCATACCCCGCGCGAACAGGCCCAGGCCAATGACCTGCTCTCCAGCACGTTAAAAACGCTTTTTGCCGTATCGGAAAATTATCCCGACCTGAAAGCCAATACGAATTTTCTTGATCTCCAGCGCGAGCTGGCCGACACGGAAAATAAGATCCAGGCCGCGCGGCGGTTCTACAACGCCAATGTCCGCGACCTGAATATCGCGATCGAGTCCTTCCCCGCGAATTTCATTGCCGCTGGCTTTGGATTTAAGAAAATGGAGTTCTTTGAGGCCGAGACACCGGAGGAGCGGGAACCGGTGCAGGTGAAATTCTGAAGCATGAAGCAAGAATCAGGAATCAAGAAGCGGATCGGAGCATGCTTCATGCTTCCTGCTTCCGGGATTTATCCACATGGGGTTGACCCCGTTAGAGCGTCTCTTGTACCGTGGGCGTGTTTACTGTTATCCACAACTTTCTTACTAGGGCCGCTCTAATGGGGTTGACCCCGTTAGAGCGTCTCTTGTACCGTGGGCGTGTTTACTGTTATC
>CAYJUX010000007.1:0-2084 GCA_964373475.1 uncultured Candidatus Saccharibacteria bacterium | reverse complement strand
ATGGGGTTGACCCCGTTAGAGCGTCTCTTGTACCGTGGGCGTGTTTACTGTTATCCACAACTTTCTTACTAGGGCCGCTCTAATGGGGTTGACACCGTATCCATAGGGGGTATACTTTAGCGTAAGGTACCGTAGCACCCGAAATGTATTCATTTTATGCGGGTGCGGAGGGGAAGGGTATTTTTAGGAAAATCAAATAAACCCTATCGGAAAAGGGCAATTTTGTTTGATTGCGTTTCTCTGTTTGGCATGCTCCGCCCGGCACTCGCCGGAGTAGCATCTTGGAATTAAGGACCGAACCGTTCCGGTGCGCGGCATTTTGGTGTTTTCTCCCATGCCCGGTAGTGCAACGCGGGAATAGCGTTCGATCTACCGGGTTTACGAAAACGAACATCCCATTCATCGTTTATTGATCAGCGTATCGTCGCTGCACTACCGGGCATGTATACCCAAATCCCCATCACCAAAAAGAAATACTTCGCCAAATACCGGCCCTCTTTTGAGGACCTGCCGGATCTCTCCGAGATCCAGCTGAATTCGTATCAGCGCTTCCTCCAGCACGGGTTAAAGGAGCTCTTCAATGAGGTCTCGCCGGTCATCTCCATTTCCAAAGACGTTTCGCTGGAGCTCGGCGAATATTATCTGGATGAGCCGAAGTTCACCGAGGTGCACTCCAAGGAGCATAATCTTTCCTATGAGGCCGCGCTGCGCCTGCGCGCCAAGCTGACGAATAAAAAGACCGGCGAGGTAAAGGAGCAGGAGATATACCTCGGCGACTTCCCGCTCATGACGGCCCGGGGCACGTTCATCGTGAACGGCGTGGAGCGGGTCATTGTCTCCCAGCTCATCCGTTCCTCCGGCGTTTATTTTACGGCGCACCAGACCCGGGGGCGCCGTTTCTATGGGGCCAAGATAATCCCGAACCGCGGCGCGTGGCTGGAGTTTGAGACCGATATTGACGGCTCCATCCATGTGCGCATAGACCGCAAGCGCAAGGTCGCCGCCACGACGCTGTTAAAGGCCTTCGGGGTGGTGGAGGACGGCGAGATCCTCCAGCACTTCGCGGATACGGAA
The DNA here is from genome assembly GCA_964373475.1 of uncultured Candidatus Saccharibacteria bacterium. Taxonomy (GTDB): domain Bacteria; phylum Patescibacteriota; class Minisyncoccia; order Sungbacterales; family SURF-37; genus JACQMJ01. The sequence continues at coordinate 1,010 of CAYJUX010000007.1, read as the reverse complement.
AAAGGCGACACCTCCCCGATCCGGAAGACCCTGGATAAGGATGCGGCCAAGACCCGGGATGAGGCCTATATTGAAATTTACCGGCGTATCCGTCCGGGCGAGCTTGCCGCCGCGGATAACGCCCGCTCCCTTATCCAGGCCATGTTCGGATTTGACCGCTATGACCTTGCGCCGGTGGGGCGATTTAAGTTTAACCAGCGCCTGGGGACGGCCAAGGATCCCGCCAAGGAGGAAGCGCGCATCTTGGACGCCGGGGACGTCGTGGCCGTGCTCCGGGAAATAATCCGTTTGAACCAGGCCGGCGACATCGCGCCCGATGACATTGATAATCTCGGCAACCGGAGAGTGCGCGGCGTGGGCGAGCTTTTGCAAAATAAGCTTCGCGTCGGCATCCAGCGCATGGTCCGCATCATCCGCGACCGCATGTCCACGCTGGACCCCTTCACGCTGACGCCGGCCCAGCTCATCAATGCGCGCCCGTTCATGGCCGCGGTGAAGGAATTTTTCACCTCCTCCCAGCTCTCCCAATTCATGGACCAGATAAATCCGCTGGCTGAGCTGGAGCATCGGCGCCGCCTTTCGGCTATGGGGCCGGGCGGGCTCACCCGCGAGCGCGCCGGCTTTGAGGTCCGGGACGTGCACCCCTCGCACTATGGGCGCATCTGCCCCATTCAGACCCCGGAGGGCCAGAACATTGGCCTGGTGGGGCATCTGGCCGGGCAGGCCCGCATCAATGAACTTGGGCTTATTGAGACGCCCTATGTCCGGGTGAAAGACACCCGGGTCACCGGAGAGGTGGTCTATTTAGACGCATCGGCCGAGGCGCGCTACAACATTGCCCATGCGGGCGTCCCCTTTGATAATGACGGGAATCTTTTGGAGGAGAAGATAGAGGCCCGTATCGGCGGCAGTCCCGGCGTTATTGAGCGTGAGCGGGTTGACTTTATTGACGTATCGCCCCAGCAGGCCATTTCCATCGCCACTTCGCTCATTCCCTTCTTGGAGAACGA
>CAYJUX010000006.1:10592-21635 GCA_964373475.1 uncultured Candidatus Saccharibacteria bacterium | reverse complement strand
ACCTTGCCCGTTTTTCTTTTCGAAACTCATGTCAACAATTTCGTGACGGTCGTCATGAAATAGTTGACATGAGAATGCATGATATACCTCGCTGCCTACCGATGCTCTTGCCCGCTTTTCTTTTTGCTGGTATCTTTATTGGGCATCATTCTGAGCACAGCGAAGAATTTCTCATCAGCCACCGGAGATCCTTCACTTCGTTCAGGATGACCACAATGCCATGGTTGTCCGAATGCGCCATACCAGTTCCGCGACGGGCCAGCGCCGCTCGCACCACGCCCTAAAGGCCAAGGTCTATTCGCTTTGCGCGCATTGCAAAAAAAGCGTCAGGCCGCACACCATCTGCCATAACTGCGGCTACTACAAAGGACGGCAGGTCATTGACGTGCTGGCCAAACTGGACAAGAAGGAACGGAAGAAAAAGGAAAAGGAACTGCACGCGCACGAGGGGGAACAGCCGGCTAAGGAGAAAGCGTTAAACGCGAAGGAATTATCGCAGACGTAGTTCATAAGTTTATAAGTTTTTGGGTTTATAAGGTGTAAACTTATCAACTTACGAACTTACAAACTTACAAATTTTTAAACCTATGGCCTCTCGCCACCTTGCCCGCTCCATCGCCATGCAGTCCCTCTACGAGTGGGACTTCAACGGCCTGGCCACCGGGGCGATAGAGGAGATCATCGCGAAGAACATGGGCGAGTTCGGCCCGGGCCTGGACGACAAGGATTTCCCGCGTCACCTCGTAGCGGGCGTCCTGGAAAAGCTGCCCCAGCTCGACACGATCATTGAGAAGGCCGCGCCGGAATGGCCCATCAGCCAAATTGCCGTGGTGGATAGGAATGTGCTCCGGCTCGGCCTATGGGAGCTCTTGTTCGGGGACCACGCCGCCGTGCCGCCGAAAGTCGCCATCAACGAAGCCATTGAGCTTGCCAAAAGCTTTGGCGGCGAGTCATCGGGAAAATTCATCAACGGCGTCCTCGGCACCGTCTACCGGGAGCTGGGCGAGCCCGGCAAGGAGCATCCCAAGCGGGGCGAGGCAATGGCGGCCAAGGAAGAGGACTATGTCGGTGCTATTGTATTTCGCCGTGAGGGGGAGAATATCCTCTGGGCCATGATCTATGATATTTTCAAACATTGGACATTCGTGAAGGGGCATAGGAAGCCAGAAGAAACGCCGGAAGCCGGAGCGCTCCGGGAAGTGAGCGAGGAAATCGGCCTTGAGGGCCGGGTAATCGGCCTCCTCGGCCAAAATTCATATTCCGCGAAGAACGAGTCCGGGGAGCCGGTCATCCGAAAAGTGAATTACTTCCTCATAGAGGCCTTCGGGGAGGAACTTACTGTGGAAAAAGGCGCCGGCATTGTGGAGGCCCAATGGTTCCCCATGGACGAGGTACGGGGAACCAAGCACTATGCCGATACGGATCACATTATTGCGGCGGCAATGGAGAAACTGGCAGATGAGTAAATAGCCGATAGCAAGTGGTTAGTGGCGAATTCTCTTTTATCCGCCATCAGCCATTCGCCATCCACCGATACCCATGGATCTCTCGGCACTGGAATCAAAAATAGGCATCACCTTCCAAAATAAGGACCTCCTGGAGCAGGCCCTGGTGCACCGTTCCTATCTGAACGAGAACCCCGCGTTCCGCCTGTCGCATAATGAGCGCCTGGAGTTCCTGGGCGACGCGGTGCTGGAGCTCGTGGTCACCGAGGCGCTGTATCGAGAGTTCCCCGAAAAACCCGAGGGCGAGCTCACGAGCTTGCGGGCGGCTTTGGTGAATTCAAAAATGCTCGCGGAGCTGGGAGAGGAGGTTGGATTAAATGACTTCCTCAAGCTCTCCCGGGGCGAGGCCAAGGATATCGGCCGCGCCCGCCAATTCATTCTCGCCAACACCGTGGAAGCGCTCATCGGCGCCTTGTACCTTGACGGCGGGTACGATCCCGCCAGGCGTTTTATTGAGAGCGTGCTTTTGGCGCGCCTGCCAAATGTGATAGCACAGGAGCTCTATAAAGACCCCAAATCCCTTTTCCAGGAAGAGGCCCAGGAGCGGGTCGGCATTACCCCGACCTACGTGGTGATGCAGGAGTGGGGCCCGGACCATGACAAACATTTCGTCATCGGCGCCTACCTCGGGCGGGAACTGATCGCCCAAGGCGAAGGCCCCTCAAAGCAAGCGGCCCAGGAAGAAGCCGCCCGCCAGGCCCTCGCGGCCAAAGAATGGGGATAGCGGATTGAAAAGCTTTTCGCTTCTTAGCTTTTTAGGGTATTGGGCGTAATTGTACTAGAAGCTAACATCCTAAAAAGCTGAAGACCCTCTAATATCCTCTCTCCAAGACCGCGGTGTCGGCGTCGTTGGACGGGTTTTTGTCCGTGGACGGGTTCCACGAAAACACGCTTACCGTTACGGGATTTTCTCCGGTCTTATTGAGTTCGCCGAAGCCGAGCGTGAAGCGGCGCCCCTCACCAGACCCCAGCGCTAGCTGGATGGGCGAAATAAAACGCCCGTCCCGGGTGGGAAGATTTGCCGTGAACTGCCAGCGATCCGAAGCTGATGTGCCGACGTTCGTCACCGTAAATACGACTGCCGGGCGCTCACCGGCCTGGACCGAATTCGCGTGCACGAATCCAGCGCCTCCGCCGGCAGCGATGCCGGTATCAATGATGCGGACCGAAAGGTCAGCCATCCCATTCGGCGGATTCGGCAGGCTCAGGGCAAGCCGGTTCAGGGCAAGCGGCTCTGGGGCAGGAGTCGATCCGCCAACTGGCGGAGGCGCGGGTGGAGGCGCGAAGGATTTTAGAGCAGAAGAAGCCCGCGGCAGGGAAGCGGGAGCGGGCGGGGTTATCGCCTCGGGGATAGTAATGCCGGCACTAAGGGAGCCGGCCGTTGCCTCCCCGCTGCGATCGCGCATAAGTTTCACCACGCCGAAAGCGCCCACGCTGGCCAGCGCCAGGACAGCGACAACGGCGGATGCCCACATGATCACCTGCATGCGTTCCGGATGCATCGTGAAGTTAAACTACAATATATAATAAAACAAGTCAAGTTGCTATTTCTCAATCGATGAGTTATAAAAATACCGGCCGAGTTCGCTTAAAAACCACTCCATCACCATAGCTTTTCACTGAAAGGGGGCTCCGGTGAGAGTTCTTACTGCCGCGCTCTTCCTCTTGGCCATCCTTAGCGGCACGGTGTCCGCCGATGAACCCATCACCGCGAGGACATCCCCGGACCGGCTCATCCTGCAGATCCGCCTCATCCACGGGGACAAAGCGGCACAGGCCTACCTCGGCCCCGGCGCGCCGGCCCTCCACGGGCGTGAATTCGGTCCGGCTATGCACCTCGCCCTGATCAAGGGCGAGATCAAGCCGCACCCGGGCCAGTACCCTTTCGAGGTTGAGCTTCGGGATTTCGACTTCGCGCTGATGCGAGGGGCTGGCATACGCCTGGGCCGTCTGGAGCAAGGGCGGCTCATGATGAAGGAACAGTCCATCCCGCAGGAGTTCGGCACTCCCGACCAATGGGGCCGCATCCGGCACGCCTTCAGCGTGGACGTCTTCAACGGGGTCGGATGGATAGAGGTCCTGCTGTCCTGGGTGGGGGACCGAGGATTTCTCGTGGTCCGGGCACCAGAAAAGCTTCCCCTCCTACGCCCGAAATTGCCCCATCGCGCGCTCATCACATGCTCGCGCGAGCTCGTTGCCGCGAATCACTGCGGCACTTTCCCGGACATGAAACTTTCCGAGCTCGCCAACCTTGTTCGCCATGCCCAACCTCGAGTGGCGAACATGCTGTTCGTGACGGACGAGACGGATGAGAAGCGGAAGTAGCTCGCGGGGGGGGGCGTCAGCCGGCGCCCTCCCATTCTTTTATCCAAATCTTTTATTCAAAAGTGTATCTATAAAAACGACCGTTTTTATAGATACACTTTTGGGAATAGGTTAGTCCTATATCAGTCCTATATCAGTCCTATATCACGCTAACATTTCAAAATTGCGCTTAACGATCATGGGATCCTCCTTGCCGCAAAAACAAATACCCGCCCTGTCCATACTTATCTGCCTCCTGGCCTTCGTGCCGGCCTGGGCATTTGCCGAGGATTTTGATGGCGGCGGATTTTTCGGCTCGGACACCGGCTCTTTCTTCGGGGAAGATACTGGCATTACCTTCGGCGAGGATACGGGGAGTTTCTTTGGCGAAGATGTTGGCATCTCATTTGCGGAGAGCGGCTTCGATACCGGCTTCTCATTCGGGGAAGATACTGGCATTACCTTCGGCGAGGATACGGGGAGTTTCTTTGGCGAAGATATCGGGAGCACGTTTGAGGAGGTGAGCATCACCTTTGAGGAAAGCGGCGCGGATGCCGGCTTCTCGTTCTTCTCGTTCGGAGGAGATACTTTCGTTGATACTGTTGCCCCTGGCAGAGATCGCGGAGGGTTTTTCAGCGGGGCCGCGGCTATTTTATTCAGCGCGGACGCCGGTGGCGCTGCGCCCCCTGATGTCGGCGGAATATCCGTATTTGAGCCCATCCCGTTCTTTTCAACCCCAGTGGAAACATTTTCCGTGTTTCCCGCAGAATTTACGGGCAGCACCCCGCCCCCGGTGAGCGGGACTGATATTATTATCGCCGAGAGCCCGTTCGAGCCGCCCACTCCTGCCAGTGAGCCATTTTTCGCCGGCGCAAAACCTACGCCCTTCATCTTTGCCGGGTCCGAGCCCCTGGGGATCGTAACCGTCTCCCAACCCATTCAGCTCGCGGTCTTCTCCCCGCGCTCCACCATCGCGCTCAGCGACATACCCTACACCGGCATCGGAAGTACCGTGCAAAGCCTGCTTTTTATCCTCGCGCTCCTGGGCGTATGCGGTATTGCGGCGCACTGCACCGTGAGGGCCGCGGCCACACGGCGGCGGGTGCGCACTGGTCATTTCAATTCCATAACGCCGCCGGCATTGAAGGCCATCCGGCCGGTCTTTGCCAGCTGGTAGCAAAATATATCGCACTCTCGTATTTACCTGTGGTAGTATGGAGGCGCCGGCGCACCACCGGCGCTTTTCTCATGACCTGATATGCGCCTCACCAAGCTCACTCTTTCCGGATTTAAATCCTTCGCCAGGAGAACTTCCTTTGAGTTTCCCGCCCCGGTCAGCGCCGTGGTCGGCCCGAATGGTTCCGGAAAGTCCAATGTCGCCGAAGCCATCCGCTGGGTGTTCGGGGAACAATCCATGAAGTCGCTCCGCGGCCGGAAGGGCGAGGATCTTATTTTTAATGGTTCCCCAAATTCACCCCGCATGGGCAAGGCCTCGGTAGCCCTCCATTTTGACAACCGCGACCGTTTCATCCCCCTGGATTTCGACGAAGCCGTCCTGGAGCGTAAAATATTCCGCGACGGCACGAACGAATATTACCTCAACAGTTCCCCGGTCCGCCTGAAAGATATCGTGGAACTACTCGCCCGGATCGGCCTTGGCGAAACCAAGCATAATATCATCGGCCAGGGCGAAGTGGACCGCATTCTCGGGGCCTCACCGCGCGAACGGCGCGACCTTCTGGAGGAAGCCATGGGCCTGCGCCTGTACCAGTTAAGAAAGAAGGAGGCCGAGCGAAAACTGGAAGAGACCGGTAGGAATAGCGCCGAGGTCGCATCGCTCCTGAAGGAGATAAGCCCCCATCTGAAATTCCTAAAGTCGCAGGCCGAGAAAGCGGAGAAACGGGAGGGAGTGCGAAGGGAACTCGGAGCACACGTAGGTGCCTACGTCCGGAGGGAAGGTGCGTCCATTACGGATGGCATCCGGCGACTCAAGGAGGAAGGAGCGCCAAGAGAAACCAAGCTGAAGCGCCTTGAGGAGGAGATCTCCCGCTTGGCCAGGGATGTAGAAAACGCGGAGAAAGGGGATGGGAGCGCGAGGGCGCTCCAGGAGAAAGAGGGGGAGCTCGCCGAACTTGAGTCCGAACGGCGGGAACTTACGCGGGAGCTCGGACGCGTCGAGGGACGCCTGGAGGCCGCGCAAGGGCGCATGCGCGGCCGCGAACGCGTGGGGATCGCCGAGGTGGAAGCCGCGCTCGACCCGATCGTTGCCGAACTGGGGGACGTTCTCCTTTTGGATAGCATCCCGGTATTGAAGGAGCGCCTCCGCGCCGTTGCCGCCGCGCTGGAACGAGCCATTACCGCGCTGAAGCAAACCGGCGCGGACACCGCGGATGGCGATGTTGGCCGTAGAGAAGACCTCCCAGCCGAACGGGAGCGCATCCAGAAGGAGCTTACCCGCATAGAGCGGACGCTCGAGACGGTCCGAAAGGGCCTTACCCTGCACATGCAAAATGTCGGCCAGGCCCAAATGGGGCTCCGCGAGCGCTTCCAAAAGCTCCGCGAACAAGAGGATGAAGCCAACGCCGAGAAGGCCGCCCTGCAGCGAATATCTTTTGAGCGGGAAAAACTTGAACTCCGCGAAAAGGATCTCGCCCGCGTGATCGAGGAAAGCGGATTTGAACGCCGCGGCCTCGAAAAAAGTGAGACGTCACTCGACACGCGCTCATCCGACGAACTCAGGAAAAAAATAGAGCGCCTGCGGGCGCGCCTGGAGGAGATAGGCGGTATTGATGAGGTCGTCTTGAGGGAATATCACGATACCAAAACCCGGCACGATTTCCTGGAGCGCGAACTGGCCGACCTCGCCGCCGCGGGTAAAGACCTCCGCGAACTTATCACTGAGCTCGAGGACCGCATTGAGCGTGATTTTCAGGCCGGATTTACGAAAATAAAGAGCGAATTCCACGATTACTTCCGCATAATTTTTGGCGGCGGCAAGGGTGTGCTGGCCTACGTGCCACTGAAAAAAACCAGAGGGATGGAAAGTGGGGAGGCGGAGGGAAACGATGGGGACTCGGAGGATGAACCCGACTACGGCATTGATATTGAGGTCGACCTGCCGCGAAAGCGCATCAAGGGATTAGCGATGCTTTCGGGCGGAGAACGGGCGCTGGTATCCATAGCGCTCCTTTTCGCCATCACCGCGGTAAACCCGCCGCCTTTCCTCGTCCTCGATGAAACCGATGCCGCGCTGGACGAAGCCAACTCCCAGAAATACAGCGCCATCTTGAAGGAGCTCTCAAAAAAAACCCAGCTCATCCTCATCACCCATAACCGCGAGACCATGCAGAGAGCCGGCATCCTCTACGGCGTCACCATGGGCGAGGACGGCGTATCAAAAATACTCTCGCTCAAACTGGAGGAAGCCAAGGACTACGGCAACCGCTAAATACGAGTAAATAGAATCTAGAAAATAGAAAGTAGAAGCCGTGTATTCGATACCAGATTCTACTTTCTAGATTCTAACTTCTCATCAGTACTCAAATTCATCCACCAAAAGCCCGCTCGCGTCGCGGAGCGTAACTTTGTCGTGGAGCGGATCGAACATTTTCCCCGTGCGGCGGAGCGATACGCGGGACACGGTGGAAAACCATAAAATCTCATGTTAACTATTTTATGACGGTCGTTCATAAATTGTTAACATGAGTTTTCCCGTGTGCATCAAGGGAGACCATGGAAGATAAGGGGGGAATGTTGACAGTGAAACCACTCTATGTCACGAGTAGCCACGGGAAGAACACTAGCTTTCAGAAGGGGGGACAAGCGGCATGCCGAACCGTGGCTACACCGAAGAGGAGAACACCTGCCTGAAGGGCCTAGTAAGGCGAAATGGCCAGAAACCAGGGGGCTGGGAAAAGACCACCCGCGCCTTCAACCGGAAGTTCGGGAGCCCCACGCGCACCAGGGGTGCCTTGCAGACAGAGTTCGGCAAACTCCGCCGGATCAGCGGCGCGGGACAGTCACCTCACAACCGCAACGGCACATGGCCACGCATCAAGGCCTGGGGCGACCGGCTCGTCATGCGGACGATGAAACTCCATAGCGAAGCCGCCGCCCTCCGGCAGGAGAATCACAAGCTCCGCCTCGAGGTCAAATCACGAAGCAAACGCGCTGAAGCCGCCGAAGCCGCTTACCGAAGGATCGAGCAGGCAATCGACGCGACCAAGCGGCGGGTCGCCAAGGCGAAGGCGAGAAAGTAGCTCCCCCAGAAGCGCAAGAGCCCCGCGGGCCGTCCCGCGGGGTCTTTCATTTTAACATCCGTATATCTGTACAGATCGGTAATTCGTAAAAGTTAGTACTCAAATTCATCCACCAAAAGCCCGCTCGCGTCGCGGAGCGTAACTTTGTCGTGGAGCGGATCGAACATTTTCCCCGTGCGGCGGAGCGATACGCGCCAGGTATCGCCGAGGAAGCCGCCCCGGTCGCGATGGTTCCGCACGCAGCCGGCATAACTGAAATTCTGGTTCATATGCTCAATGCATCCCTGCCCAATGACGCCGGCCAGGAACGGGCCTTCGGGCGTGCGGCAGGCGCGGACGGCCTCAATGGTATCAATGCAGGCGCCGCTAAACCCGCGCGAAATAAGCTGGGAACGGTCCGGGCTGGAATCGGCGCAGGAATTGGAGAGAGACGGCGTGAATGTAAAGGACTCGTTCAAATAGCCGGCGCAGGCGTTCTCGCGAAAATTTTTCTGATAGGCCTGCGTGCCGACAAGAATAATGACCTCTCCGCCCGGGATAAGAATAATATCCTGCACCTCGGCGTCTATCTCCGGGATGTTATAGGCGCGGGGAAGCGTTACGCTGAAGCGCCGGCTGGCAATGCTCCAGTCGGTCACATCCACCGGCGCAGCGTCCGCACTGCCGCCGAATCCGAAAAATCCGCCGCCGCCATAGCGGATGGTGACATACTCTTCATCGGCGCTTATGCCGGAACGATGGACATTGGCGATGCTGACTTTCCCCTTATACGGGGATTCGCCCGGCCTTGGCGCCGCTGGCTCCGATCCGGGCGCGGGGGACGGCGCCCCAAATCCGAAAAACCCCCGCGATACCGGCTGGGGATTTTCCACCTTTGCGCCGGAACCCGGGCCGGTGGCAATAGGGCCGCTGCCAAACCGGTCCAGAAACGGCAGATCAAAACCGCTACCGCTTAAAACGTAATAACCGGTAACCAGGCCAATGACGATGGCGAAGATGGCGAGGGGATTCATGGAATGATCACGAAAGCGTTAATTTTTATTTCTCTGGCAGGAGACCGCCGGCGTACGCCCGCGGATTTCTATCTATATCTATATCAATGGTATATACCATTGATACAGATGCGCCTGTATAGCCAATGTATCCGCGTGTTCATAGTTACCCGAGAACGGTGCCGGCGATTTCCCGATGGCCGCGAAGGAAATCCCCGCCCGACATGGACGTTCCGCCCTCCGGCTTTACCTGCTGAATGATAAGGGCTCCATCCCCGGCTATCACGAAAAGTCCGCCGTTCTCGTTGAACACCTCGCCGGGTCTTCTCCTACCCTCTACCTTTTCACCTTTCACCTGTGCCGCCTCTACTGCCAATCGTATGACATTGCCGTTCCGCTGCCAAAACGTATATGCACCCGGCCAGGGCCGGAGCGCCCGGGTCATGCGCTCGATCTCGCCGGCGGATCTCGCCCAATCAATGCGGCCATCCTCCTTTTTTAAGATGCGGCTATAGGTGGCGGCCGCATGGTCCTGCGGCCGGGGAGTTATCTCCCCCCTAACCCATGGCTCGAGGATCTCACGGAACAAGTCCACGCCAAGGTCGCTCAGCGCGTCCGAAAGTTCCGGCGCGGTCATGTTCGGATTTCGGATTTCGAATTTCGAGCTTGCCACGATGGGACCATGGTCCATTTCGCTGTCCATCCGGATGATGGTGACGCCGGTCATGGTATCGCCGGCGAGAATAGCCGCTTGGATGGGCGTGGTGCCCCGCCATCGCGGCAGCAGGGACGGATGGATATTTAAGGAGCCGAATTTCGGGACGGCGAGCGCATCCGGAGGCAAAATTTTTCCGTAGGCCACAACGAGCGAAAGCTCAATATCCGCGGCTTTGAGTTCTTCCGAAAATCCATTCAGCGCTGCCGGCTGCAGCACCGGGCTCCCAAACTCCAGCGCGGCCAACTTCACCGCGCCCGGCCCCTCTTTCCCATCAGGCGCCGTTACCACGAGCGCGGGCGTTATGCCGGCCGCGATAAGCCGCCGCAAAAATCGCGCCTTTTTCAGGGAGCCCACGAATTCCGATGTCCCGAAAAATGCAATGCGCATGAGAACGAATAACCTTAGTAATACGCGCTCTCTACTTGCCGCCAGCCGCCACCGCCGCAAGCTTTTTCGCCCGGTCACCGATCAGGATGCCCTCCAAATGGTCCGCTTCGTGCTGGATGACGCGGCTGAAAAACTTTGAAAAACCCCGCGCATGCTTTTTCCCCTGCTCGTCGTACCACTCCAGGAAAACTTTATCCGCGCGCGCTATTTCCCCGAACTTCCCGGGAATGGAAAGGCAGCCCTCAGCCATAATTTTCTTTTGCCGCGAGCGCTTTTTCAGGACCGGATTGATGAATACATGGTACTCCCACTGCGGTGGCTTATTGGCGCCATTCGCATCAATTCGCATATTGGCGTCAACCTCTGCCGCTTCCGATGAAACGATGAATATTCGGAGCGGCACATTGATCTGCGGCGCGGCAAGGCCCACGCCGTCCGCGGCGGCATGGAGCGTATCCTTCATATCGGCAATGAGCCGCCCAACGCGCGCGCCGGGAATATCCGAAAGCGGCACGCTGGCGGCTGGCGTGCCAAGAACGCTATTGGGGAGTTTTAGGATGGACCGCACGGCCATGTTGTTGTCGCCTCTTTGTGAGCTTACGCTTCCGTGCCCGGCGACGCCGGGCCAGCTCCCGCAGCCAGGACTGGCGCTTCTTGAGGCCCTTCAAGGCCCCGAAAAAATACCTGCCGCGGCTCTTGGGCTCAAGATCCCGCTTAATAAGAACGTACTTGGCAAGCGCCCGAAGGTCGGCTTCCGGGTACATCTGGGCAATGCCGAGGTAGGCGGCAAATCGTTTTGACTCCAGCATCATGCGCGAAAGATCATCGGCTAAAAGATGCTCGCGGGAGTGGAGGTGTTTATCCGGCGTCAGGCGCAT
>CAYJUX010000006.1:0-10492 GCA_964373475.1 uncultured Candidatus Saccharibacteria bacterium | reverse complement strand
CGGCATCGGGGGTATCGGCGTATCGGCCCTGGCGCGGCTGTACCGGCGGCGCGGTTTTGAGGTGAGCGGATCGGACCTGGCGCGCTCGGAGATAACGGATGCGTTGAAAAAGGAAGGCATCCGCATTTTCATTGGCAAGCATAGGGCCTCCCATATTGACGGCTCCGTAACCAAGGTTATCCATACTGCGGCCACCCGGCGGGACAACCCCGAATTGGCCATAGCCAAACGCCGTCATATTCCGGTCAAAACCTATGCCGGGGCGCTCGGCGAACTCTCTCATGACTACCGCCTCATTGCCGTAGCCGGAAGCCACGGCAAATCCACCACCACCGCGCTTACGGCCCTCGCGCTCATCCGGGGCAAACTTGACCCCACCGTGGTCATTGGCACGAAACTCCGCGAGTTTAAAAATTCCAATTTCCGATCCGGCCGTTCAAATTGGCTCGTGGTTGAGGCCGATGAATACCGTGCGTCATTCCATAACTATCGCCCCGAGATCGCGGTAGTGACGAATATAGACCGCGAGCATCTGGATTTCTATCGGACAGTGGCCAGAATAGAGGCGGCGTTCTTAAAATTCCTCTCCCGCATCCAGCCGGGCGGCACGGCTATTCTGAATCGCGATGACCGGCGCTTGCGGCGCGTCGGCCGCAAACTTGCCCGTGCCCGAAAAGATGTCCGCATCATCTGGTATTCGCGCGGCGAACCGGCGGCGGCAAAGATCCAAAAAATAATCCGCATCCCGGGGCGGCATAATGTTTCAAACGCCCTTGCGGCTCGCGGGGTTTCCACCGCACTTCGCATTCCACAGGCCACGATCTACAAAGCCATCGGCGTTTACCGCGGCGCGTGGCGGCGCTTTGATTACCAGGGCATGCTCCACGGCGCCAAGGTCTTTGCCGACTACGCCCACCACCCGACCGAAATAGCGGCCACGCTCCAGGGAGCCCGCGAGCGCTTCCCGGAGAACCGTATCTGGTGCGTGTTCCAACCGCACCATTACGAGCGGACTCGCGCGCTCTTCAGGGAATTTTCCCGCGCGTTCAAGGATTGCGACGCGCTGATATTGCTTGACATCTACGAGGTTGCCGGCCGGGAGCATAGACGAAGAGATGGCCGCGTGAACTCCGAACGCCTTGCCCAAGCCGTAACCCGGCATGGTACGCCGGCTCTCTATTTGAGCACTCCCCGCCGCCTGAAGCCATTCCTGAAGCACTGGCTCAAACCCGGCGACGTACTCCTGATGATGGGCGCAGGGAATATTTGGGAGATAACGAAAAAACTGATGGAACAAAAGGGACAAAAGTAGCAAAAGGGACAAAGGCCATCTTGTTCATACTTTTGTACCTTTGTTTCCTTTGCAACCTTTGCGGCCTTCTCATATAATCGTTAGGTGCCCAAACTCCAGCGCTACCTCCAGCCATCGGTCATAACCGCTATTTCGATCTTCATCATCGCCGCCGCTTTCGGCGGCGGCGTTTATGTCGGCTACGAGCGGCGGCCGGCCATTGAAAAGGTAAAGGGTGTGCTCGGCCAGGAGACCGCGAAGCCCCCGGATGTTGACTTCAGCCAGTTCTGGGAAGTGTGGGGCATAGTAGAGGAAAAATTCGTTGACCGCGATACCATTCGGCGCGACAAACTTGTCCATGGGGCTATCTCCGGACTGGTGAAGGCGCTCGGCGACCCCTATACCGTCTTCCTGCCGCCCCAGCAGGCAAAACTCTTCCATGAGGATGTGCGGGGCAGTTTTGGCGGCATCGGCGCCGAGATCGGCGTCCGAAAGGATATATTGACCATCATCTCGCCGTTAAAGGGCTCGCCGGCTGAACGCGCCGGGCTCAAGGCCGGCGACAGAATTCTAAAAATAAACGCCACGACCACGGCCGATCTTTCCATTGAGGAGGCCGTAAGCTATATCCGCGGCCCCATCGGCACGAGCGTGAAGCTGACCATCAGCCGCGAAGGCGAGGACGTGCGGGATGTGGAAATAACCCGCCAGACCATCGTCGTGCCCATTATTGAGACCGCGCGGAGGAGCGACGGCATCTTTTCCATTCATCTCCTTAATTTCAACGAATCCTCGCCGCTGGAGTTCCGCCGGGCCATTCGCGAATTCCTCCTTTCCGGCGACAAAAAACTTATCCTTGATCTTCGTTCCAACCCCGGCGGGTTCCTGGACGCGGCCATAGATATTTCCTCCTGGTTCATTCCGGCCGGGGAGATCGTAGCCCGGGAGCGCCTGGCCGGGGGTGACGAAGTCCTCTACCGCAGTTCCGGGCATCGCCTCCTGGAATCAGTGCCGGTGGTGGTGCTAATGGACCAGGGCTCGGCCTCGGCCTCCGAAATAGTTGCCGGCGCGCTCCGGGACGCCAAGGGCGTAAAACTTATCGGCATAAAGACCTTTGGCAAGGGCTCGGTGCAGGAAGTGGACAACTTGAAGGACGGGGCGTCATTGAAAATAACCATTGCCAAGTGGCTCACGCCCAAGGGAACCTCCATTAATGAAAAGGGCCTGGAACCCGATATCGTGGTAGAAATAAAGAAGGAGGATGCCGAGGCCGGAAAAGACCCCCAGATGGAGAAAGCCATTGAAGTGCTGAAAAATTTGTAACAATGACCGAGACGGCAAAAATGGACGACTGGATCGGGCCTGGCCATCCACCGACTTTATCGGCTTGATCAACACAATGAAGCGCCTCGTCGCCAAGGTGCACGGCCGCGTACAAAGGGTGTTTTTCCGCCGCAGCGCCCAATTCCACGCGCTGCTCCTCGGGCTCACGGGTCTCGCGCGAAATGAAGAAGACGGCTCGGTAACTATCATCGCCGAGGGCGAAGAGGAAAAGCTGGAACGCCTTCTGGAGTGGTGCAAAAACGGCCCGCCGTTCGCGGACGTGACCGGTATTGAGGCCGCGTGGCAGGATGCCACCGGCGAATTTAAGCGGTTTGAAGTTCTCTAGGCTTTACTGATTACCGATCAATACGGATATACAGATCCGTATATCCGTAAAAATCTGTAATCCGTAAAATAATGCACATGAAAGTTATTCTCCTAAAAGAAGTCCCGAAACTGGGGAGACCCGGTGATGTAAAAAGCGTATCCGACGGCTATGCCCGTAATTTTCTCCTGTCCCGGGGTCTGGCCGAAATTGCGACTGACTCCAAACTCGCATCGCTGGACCGCCGTATGGCCGAGCGCGCCAGCCGCGATGCGCGCGAAAAAAAGCACTATGCAGTCCTCGCCGAAAAGCTGGGAGAGATGGTCCTCCCGTTTACCATGAAAGTAGGGGAGAAGGGCCAGGCGTTCGGCTCCGTAAGCCGCGAGGATATCGCAAAGGAACTGAAAGCCCGCGGCATTGCCGTTGAACGCGGCTGGATAGAACTGGAGCACGGCATCAAGGCAACCGGGGAGCATACCGTAGCCATTGCGTTCCCCCATAAAGTGGCTGGGGAAGTAAAAATCGCCATTGGAGCCGCCGAGGATGGAGAATCTAGAAAGTAGAATCTAGAATTGCATGACCCGGTATATTTTCGTCTGCGGCGGGGTGATGTCCGGCATCGGCAAGGGGGTGGCTACGGCTGCCATAGCCCGGATCTTGAAATCCCGGGGCTTTCGCGTCTCTGCCGTCAAGATAGACCCCTATATCAATGTGGACGCCGGGACCATGAACCCCATTGAGCACGGCGAAGTGTTCGTGACCGAGGACGGCATGGAATGCGACCAGGATGTCGGGAACTACGAGCGCTTCCTTGATGAGGATATCCCGAAGGAAAACTATATGACCTCGGGCTCGGTGTACCTTTCCGTCATCCAGCGCGAGCGGAACCTGGAATACGGCGGCAAATGCGTCCAGATAGTCCCGCACATCCCGCAGGAGATAATCCGCCGGCTGGAGCGTGCCGCCAGGAAGGCCCGGGCCGAATTCCTGGTCATCGAGATCGGCGGCACGGTAGGGGAATACGAGAACATCCTCTTCCTGGAGGCCGCCCGCATGATGCGCCTGGCCCGACCCAAGGACGTGGCCTTTGCGCTCGTCTCCTACCTGCCCGTCCCGGAAATGATCGGGGAGATGAAAACCAAGCCGACCCAGCACGCGGTACGCGCCATGAACAGCGCCGGCATCCAGCCCGATATCATCATTGCCCGCGGGGTGGTGCCGATGGATGAGCCGCGGAAGAAAAAACTCGCGCTCTTCTGCAACGTGCATGAGAAGGACGTCATCTCCGCGCCCGATGTCAGCACCATTTATGAAGTCCCTATCAATTTCGAAAAAGAAGGGCTCGGCAACCGCTTATTGAAAAAGTTCGACCTCAATCCGCGCCGCCGCGATCTCACCACCTGGAAGGCCTTTATGCGCCGCGTGCGACGGATCGTAAATCCGGTCAAAATAGGCATTGCCGGAAAGTATTTCGGTACCGGGAATTTCACCCTGGCCGACTCGTACATTTCCGTCATTGAAGCCCTCAAGCACGCCGCCTGGCACCACGGCCGCCGGCCTGAACTTACCTGGCTTGATGCGGAGCGCTACGAGAAGGACCCGAAGGCGACAAAAGAGCTCTCGCAATTTGACGGCATCGTCGTCCCGGGGGGGTTCGGGGAGCGGGGCGTGGAGGGAAAAATAAAGGTCATTGAATACGCGCGAAAAAACCGTATCCCGTACCTCGGGCTCTGCTATGGCCTCCAGCTCGCGGTCATTGAATTCGCCCGCCATGCCTGCCGTATGCCGGGCGCCCACACCACGGAGGTGGACCCCAAAACAAAATATCCGGTCATCCGCACCATGGCCGAACAAATGGCAAAGATCCAGGAGCGCGAGCTCGGCGGAACAATGCGACTGGGGGCAGAGCGCTGCCGCCTGAAGCCCGGCACCAAGGCCCGCGGGGCTTATGGCAAGTCGCTCGTAAGCGAGCGCCATCGCCACCGCTATGAGATAGATAATGCGTTCCTGGAGCGCCTGGAGAAGCGGGGACTGATCGCATCCGGCCTAAACCCGGAGCGGGGGCTGGTGGAAATAATGGAATTGAAGGGCCATCCCTTTTTCCTCGGGACGCAGTTCCACCCGGAATTAAAATCGCGGCCCCTGCGGCCGCATCCGCTGTTCCGAGCGTTCATTCGGGCAGCGACATTAAAGCAAGTTAAGCGAGTTAAGTAAATTAAGCTGAACGATCCATAGCTTAACTCGCTTAATTCACTTAACTCGCTGAATGCACTGAACCCGCCAGCACCACATTTGCCACTTTGGCGCGGCGCAGTTTGCCGTCAAACCGCGTCTTCCGCTTCTCGGAAAACTTCACCGTGCCGGTAACGACGGAATAGAGCGTATAGTCACTGCCCTGACGCACGTTCATCCCGGCGAGGATGGAGGAGCCGCGCTGGCGCACGATAATGCCGCCGGGCTTGACCCGTTCGCCGTCATACTTTTTCACTCCCAAATATTGCGGGCCGGAATCGCGAAGGTTTTTTGATGTCCCGCCGGATTTTGTCTGTGCCATGGGGAAAGGTTACAAAAGAGGCAAAAGGAACAAAGGCCGCAAAGGTTATGAACGACTAATCTTTTGTTCCATTTGCACCCTTTGCGCCATTTGTTACTACTAAACTATGCTAACCGACCTCTTTTCTAAAATCAAGTCCTTGCTCGCCGAGAACCGGAAAGACCTTTTTCTCGCCGCGCTCGTCTTTCTCATGAGCGTGGCCAGCTTCGGGCTCGGCCGCCTCTCGGCCCTATGGCCGGAGAAGGAACCCCTTGTCATTGAAGAACCGAACGCATTAAGCGAGTTAAGTAAATCAAGTGAATTAAGCCGATCAAGCACAGCCGGGCTTAACTTGCTTAACTCGCTTAATTCACTTAACCAGCTCGATAGTGGCTTCGTTGCCTCCAAAAACGGCTCCTCCTATCACCTCCCCGACTGTCCGGGAGCCAAGCAGATAAAGGAGGAAAACAAGCTTTGGTTCAAAAGCCGGGAGGCGGCCGCCGCGGCCGGCTACAAGCCCGCCGGCAACTGCCCCGGCCTGTAGCGGAGGATTTAGCAAATACCGGCGACCGCCGGTATTTGCTAAATCCAAAAGTAGTTAAGCCACGCGTAGCGGATGTACCGCCCTACATGAAAACTCCTATCATGGTAATCGCGGCCCTCATTGCACTCGGCGGAGGGTACTACCTCTACCAGAAGGGGGGCTACCAAACCGCGCCGGGAGAAACACCTTTGACCGAGACGCCAGCGCCGTCCGCCACGCCGCCTGCCGCAACCGGAGGCAAAACATACACGGTCGTCATGAATGCGTCGGGGTTCAGTCCGGAAAACATCGCCATTGAAGCTGGCGACACGGTCATTTTCCGGAATAACGACGCGCGCACGCGCTGGCCGGCATCGGATCTCCATCCCACGCATCAGCTCTGCCTGGGTTTTGATGTGCTAAAGCCCATGCAGCCAGGCGAGGAATACTCCCACGTCTTCGCCGAGGCCAGGGACTGCCCCATGCACGACCACCTCATCCCGAGCTTGCGGGGGAAAATTACGGTCACTGAATGATGAATGATAAATGCTGAATGTAGAAAACCCGGCTCTCTGCCGGGTTTTCGGTTTGACGGCACTCCTGCATCTGTCTAGAATGGCGACACGAAGTTGAAGCTCCTCGACAATCAAGAACATCAACGCACAGGAGGAACCAGTGCAAATGCTCATTGTTGACCTTGGCGGGCAATACACCACCCTCATCGGCCGGGTACTGCGCGAACTCGGCGTTCGCTCCGTCATTCTACCGCCGCGCGCGGCGGAACAATGGATCGACGAGCACCGCGATCAGCTCAAGGGCATCATCATCTCCGGGGGAGGAGCAAGTATCAATGAACTAGCGCCCGCTGACCTTGCGCCATCGATCCTAGCAACTAGCCGCCCCACCCTCGGCATCTGCCTCGGCATGCACTGGATGGCGCGCGATCTCGGCGGCGAGGTCGCCTCACCCCAGGAACAGCGCGGCTACGGCGCCGAAGAGATCGAGATCCTCGTGCCGGATGACCCGCTGCTCCGCCATGTTGCCCACCAACGGAACACGGTCTGGATGAGCCACGGCGACAGCGTCACTAAGCTTCCGCCCGGATTCCGCCGTACCGCGCGAGGGAAATACGGCCAGGTCGCCGCGATGAGCTCCGATGACGGTACGCTCTTTGCTGTCCAGTTCCACCCCGAAGTGCCCGAAACCGAATGCGGCCGTGAAATCCTAGCCGGCTTCCTTACTGTATGCGGCACGGAACGCGACTGGCAGCCGCTCGATGTTGTCCGAAAGATCCAGGAGGATGTTGCCACCGCCATTGGCCTAAAAGAACAGGCCATCCTTGCCTTTTCCGGCGGCCGCGACTCCACTATTCTCGCGGCGATCATCATACCGATCCTCGGCGACCGGCTCACCTGCGTCACGATCGACACCGGCGCCCTGCCAGAGGGTGAAGACAGCCGTATCCGCTGGAAAGCCCGAACAATCGGCTGTCGGCTCGCCGAGCTTAGCCGCCGCCGCCAGTTCATCACGGCCGTAGCCAGCGCTGGTCAAGATGGCGATGCCAAGCGCATTGCCTTCCGCCAACAGTACATCGCCGCCCTCGAAGAGGTAGCCGCGGTGAGACACGAACCATGGCTCATCCAGGGCACGGTGTACTCCGATATGATCGAGTCCGGCATGGTGGGGGAGGCCGAAAAGATCGTACTGCATCACAATCCCGGCCTCGAGACACCACTCTCCCAACTCCACCCCTTCAAGGAACTCTTCAAAGACGAAGTGCAGGAACTCGGACGCGCACTCGGCCTCCCGCCAGAGATCACTGAAGCCGAGCCGTTCCCCGGCCCGGGCTACTTCATCCGCATCGTCGGCGCGCCGGTGAGCCTCAAGCTCCTCTCCATTGTCCGCTGGGCCGATGCCAAAGTCCGGCAGGTGATCGCGGAGTTCAAGCTTACCGAGCCGCCATCCCAGCTTGTCGTGGCGTTGAACGCGGTCGAACTCGGAAACGTTCGGGGCGACCGCCGGTACAAAGACACATATGCCGTGGTGGTGCGGGCCGTTAAAACCGCGACATTCATGACCGCTTGCGGCTACACTTTCCCAGACGAGCTTCGCAAGCGGATCCGTCAGGCCGTCATCAAGCATGGGAACATCGCGGATGTTTGGTTCTCGGAGGGGGACAAGCCCCCCATGCGAATCGAGCTACAGTAGCCCGACCCTCGCCCCGCAGAGGCCTATCCTCCGGGGCGTTTTTATTGAACCGCTTTTATTTTCCTGCTATACTATCTTCATCATGGCAACTATTTACACCCACGCGAGCGCGAATATCCGGCGGACGTGGCTGCTCATATCGCTGATGTTCATCCTCATCATCGCGGTCTTCTGGGTGGTGAGCTATGTTTACCAGAACCCGGCCATACTGTGGTTTGGCGTGGCCTTTTCGCTTTTGATGAACATCGCGAGTTTCTGGTTCTCCGACAAATTGGTGCTTGCCATGTCCGGGGCAAAACCGTTAGCGGAGAGCGAGAACCCCGAACTGCACCGCGTCATTGAGAACCTGGCCATCACCGCCGGACTGCCGAAACCCCGAGTGTACTTCATTAACGACCCGGCGCCGAATGCCTTTGCCACGGGGCGCAACAAGGATCACGCCGTGGTGGCCGTAACCCGGGGGCTCCTGGAGCGGCTTGACCGCTCCGAGCTTGAGGGCGTGCTGGCGCACGAGCTCTCGCACATCGGCAACCGCGATATGCTTATCTCAACCGTAGTCGTGGTGCTGGCCGGCATTGTGGCCATTATCTCCGACATGCTCCTTCGCATGATGTGGTTCGGCGGCGGCCGCTCCAATGACCGCGACAGCCGCGGGAACGCCGTTGTCATGGCCATTGCCCTTATCGGCGCCATCCTCGCGCCCTTTGCGGCCATGCTCATCCGCCTCGCCGTCTCCAGGCGGCGCGAGTATCTGGCCGATGCTTCCGGCGTGCTCCTGACGCGCTACCCGGAAGGGTTGGCTTCAGCGCTTCGCAAAATTTCCGCCGACCCCAATCGGCTCCGCATGGCCACGAACGCCACGGCGCACCTGTATTTTGAAAACCCCTTCAAGGCCGATACCCGGGGCGGCGAGCGGCGCACGCCCTGGGTGGTGAAGCTTTTCATGACCCACCCGCCGGTGGAAGACCGCATCCGCGCACTGCAACGAATTAATGTCTAACTACCCGTATCAGTAGGCCGGCCTACTGATACGCAAAGAAACTTTGCAGACGTCAGAAAAACTGGCCTACGGGAAAATTGCCAACGCCTATGACGCGGTGCTGACCTTTTCGGGTTTCAAGCGCGGCGTGGAGAATTTTCTTGATCGCGTTGAGCTCACCTTCCCGCCATCCCCAAAAATCCTTGATGCCGGATGCGGCACCGGCCTCATGACGCGCTACCTCGCCCGGCGATTCGTTGATGCCCGCATCCTCGCCGTTGATATAGACCGAAACATGCTCTCGGAAATGGCGCGCATAATCCAGGGAGAGGGAACGGGCACGGCAAAGGTCGTCGTTGCCGAGGGCGACCTCGCATCGCCCGAGCGCATCCGGCTCTTCGGCACCGGCCAGCAAGTCGCCGTATCCGAAAGTTATTTTGACGCTATTTTCGTCTCCGGCGCGCTGGAGCACGTGGCGCTGGAAGGATCCATCCGCCGCTTGGCGCGTCTCTTAAAGCCGGGGGGAACATTTTTCAACCTCGGCGTGCGCAGAAACCCAGCGGGCGCGGTGCTTGGCATGGTCTACCGCTTCCGTCCTTATACGCTCCCCGAAATGCGCCAGGCCTGCGAAGCGGCCGATCTCGCGGATATTCAGATGCTGAACCTCGCGGCCGAGGACTTCCCGGCCAACCTCTCGCGGGTTGCGATAACGGCCAAAAAGCGCTAGGAATAAGCTAGAATCTAGAATCTAGAATCGAGAAGCTAGAATCGAGAAGCTAGAAGCTAGAATCCAGAAGCTAGAAAATAGGATCTATTAGGATCTATACAGTGCTTTGGTATCTATAAAAACGACCGTTTTTATAGATACCAAAATTGAAACCTGAATTAGATTATAGTAGCTGGGTGCGATCCCGCATAAAATGGAGAAGTCGCATTAGTGGGTCGCGTGTGAAAGGCCCCATACTCGACGGGTTGCACCTTATAAAACCCAAAACGGAGAGGTCGCATAGTGGCCCCCGCACTAAAATTTTGACCGCGAAGAGAATTATCAAAATTTAGTGACGGGGCGAGCTAGTGCGCTTGCTTGTTCCCGATTTGTCTAAAAATTCAAGCAGGCGTAGGATTTTTAGGTACAAATCGCAATCCCGCTTATGGCGGAGGGGTCGCATAGCGGCCTAGTGCGCGCGCTTGGAAAGCGCGTAAGGGGTTACTCCCTTCGAGGGTTCAAATCCCTCCCCCTCCGCCATGTGCGGGAGAAAGCAGGTATACCTTAACGGGTATCGCGAGTTCGAATCTCGCCCTCTCCGTTG
>CAYJUX010000005.1:0-22315 GCA_964373475.1 uncultured Candidatus Saccharibacteria bacterium | reverse complement strand
CGGGCGGATTTTATTTGTTCGTAGCTCCGACGCTCCCTCGGAGACGAACAAATAAAAAGGCGCCGCAGAGAACATGCGGCGCCGGGACAGAGGAGGCGAGAAAACAAAGAGATGGGTCAAGAGGGGGTGAGCCTCCCACTAGATAGGGTTAAACCCCATCACCTCCTTTGAAAGAGCCGTTTTTGGAACTTGGATTTCCACCATTTCGCCCTGTAGTTCGTCTGCACCATCTTCAGCATGACCTCCCCGGTGCGAAATTTGCGGCGGTATCCCAAGTGGATTATTCCTCCTCCCCTCCCTGAGGGTGACTACCATATTTAGCATATAACCGAACGGGGAGTTTCAAAATCCACAGGGACAGGAAAACCCCCTCGAATGAATTCATCCGAGGGGGTTTTCTCCTCCTTTCCTTCCCCTTTTGAGGCGAGGCGTTGGCGAGCGGTTTTGAAAACGCTCACAGCGGCGAACTCCTTCTCTATCTTTCCACCCCGCTTTACTTCACCTCCACCGTCGCTCCAGCGGCCTCCAATTTGGCTTTCATCTCGTCAGCCGTGGCTTTGTCCACGCCCTCTTTCACGGCTTTCGGCGCGCCGTCCACCAGGTCTTTGGCCTCCTTCAGGCCGAGCTGGGTCAGCTCGCGAAGCGCCTTGATGACCTGGATCTTCTGCGACCCGCCGGCTTTCAGCTCAACCGTGAATGAGGTCTTCTCTTCTTTAACACCCCCCTCGCCCTCCCCGGCCGCCCCGCCGGCAGCGGGGCCCGCCATCATGGGCATGGCCGCTGATACGCCGAACTTCTCCTCAATGGCTTTCACGAGTTCGGAAAGCTCCAGCACCGACATCTTCTCGATCGTCTCAATGAATTTTTCCTTGTCCATAAATATGAGAAGTCAGAAAGTAGAAAATAGAAAGTAGAAAAACGGCACAATGCTAGATCCTATTTTCCAGATCCTCTATTCTTATTTATTTGATTAAGTACCGCGACCAAATTCCGAAGATTCCCCTCAAGTACCCTGGCCAGCCCCTGGATGGGCCCATTTAAAACGTAGGCCAATTGCCCAAGCAACTGCTCCCGCGCCGGGAGTCGCGCCAGCGCCAGCACCTCTTTGGCTTCCAGGACCTTCCCGGAAAGAAGGCCCTTCAAAATTTTGAAGGTCTCATTCTCTTTGGCGAACTTGGCGGCGGCTTTGGCCGGCGCGATCTGGTCTTCATAGCCGAAGATGACGCCGATCTCCCCCTCCAGCGCTTTTGGCTCGATGTCGCCCGCCCGAGCGGCTTCAATGGCCCGCCGGAAGAGGGTCTTCTTGGCCACTTTGAATTCTGCGCCGAGCTTTTTCAGCTCCCGCCGGAGCGCGCTGAGCTTGGCCACGCTGATGCCGCGAAAATCGGCAAAAATGGAAACGCGCTGGCGCTGGAAACGGCCAGTAAGCTCGCCTACGACCTCTTCTTTTTGCGCTCGAGTCAGCATGCCAACAAAAAAAGACGCAATGCGCCCAAAGACAACGAAGAGGGATGGGATCCTCGGCAGGTCTTACCGGAATTTAATGAGTTACCGGGGTTTCATGAGTTGCCGCGACGAGAGAGAACTCATCAACTGGTTAAACTCGTTAAACTGGCACGCGCCTGCTGTCTTTGGACTACGAAAGTAGAGTAGCAGGGAGCGGGAAAGGGCGTCAAGCCCTATTTAGGAGAAAGAGGGACACCGAAAAGCTATAAAATTACGCAATGTATGCAATTTGACGTCAATGTTGGAATATGCTAGTATGCCAATATACCGCATGAAATCGCGGTATTTATGATGAGTACCGGCTTCAAGGCAGGAACTATCGCTCTTGCCTTCCTAACGGCAGCTACCGGGGTTTCAGCCCCGCACGCCGCCGATTCCGGGTTTCACAAGATAGAATATCGGCTCCCGCTGGGAGTGATAGTCATCAACGCCAATTCGCTGCTCCAGGCGAAATCCCCGGCCAAGCCCGAGCGGGTCTCCAAATTCCTCATGTACGTAACGGCCTACTCGAGCTCGGTGGACGAAACCGACAGCACGCCCTTCATAACGGCGTCGGGCACGAAAACGCGCGATGGCATAGTCGCTTCCAACCTCTTCCCCATCGGCACGAAGGTAAAAATACCGGAACTCTTCGGCGACAAGATCCTCACCGTCGAGGACCGGATGCATAACCGCTTCACCGATCGCATCGATGTCTGGATGCCTTCCAAGTGGTCAGCGCTCCGATTCGGGAAACAGCGTGCGGCAGTCGAAATAGTAGAGCTCTAAGACGAAAAGCCCGCCGTTAACGGCGGGTTTTTCGTTTATATTTCTTGCAGAACACCGCGGGCGCCTGCCGGCAGGCAGGTAAGCCCGCGGATGAATGCAAGCCCGAAGCGAGCCCAGCCCTTACGAAGTAAGGGCTGGGCGAGGCGGAGGTGAATATATAGACCCAGCAATTTTGCCAAGCGAATACGCATTTGGCAAAATTGCTGAATAGTGCGGAGCACCACGGCCGGAAGGCCGTGGGTCTCTATGCCGTTCCTTCGATCACTGCTCTCACCTCGCTACCTAACACGCTCATAGTCGCCGCAAAGCCGGTGTGGAGCGGCTGCGGTAACGCATCTAACGAAAACCATCCTAACTCGCTGATGAATTCCGGCTCACCGTTTTTTACCCCTTCGCGCGGCACACGCACCACGAACGGCAGCGTTATCCAATGAGTGGGTTTGCCTTGGTGCTCACGAGTCAAGGAGACGGCCGGAAGCGCCCGATCAATAATACCTTCAACGCCATACTCCTCCCGGATTTCCCGCAGAACCGCTTCCCGGGGGTCTTCTCCATATTCCAGCTTGCCGCCGCCTGCTTCCCAGCAATGGTGTTCGTCGCGACAGCGTTCACTTCTTTGCGAAAGCAAAATATTACCTGCACCGTCATGGCAGAGAAATGACACGCCAATGCCTGTATAATCGATACCTGGTATCATGTCCCCCCGGAGGGAGTCGAACCCCCATCAACGCCTTAGAAGAGCGCTACTTTATCCGTTAAGCTACGGGGGGATACAATGGACTCAATAGATCGCTATGGGAATACCTGAAGATTCTACCCCAAAAAATGGCGAAGTTCCACCCAGCTGAGCTGGGTCCAGATAACTGCGTTTGAGAGCTGCTATGGCCGACCGGCCTCAGCTTCTCTGTTTTGACTTGAAAGACGAAGAAAAACCCCACCAGTGTGCTCGCCGCTTGACGATAGCACCTGATGGGGATGTTGGCATTTTGTGGTTATCTCTCCTTTCCCCGGAAGATGTGCTCGACCCCGCGCTTGATGTAGGCCATGGGGTCGAAGAGCTGTTGGAGGCGTTCGGCACCCACAACCTGCTCTGCGGTGCGCGGGTCCGTTTCGGAAATGTACGCCTGGCGGGCTTCGAGGTAGAGATGCAGTCTCGATTCGACAACTCGGAAGGAAGCCCGCTGAACATACTCGTAAGCCGTGCTCGGATCCACGCCGGCCTCGACGAGAGCATCGTGGATTCGCTGCCCGGCCCACACGCCGTAGCTCCTAACATTGAGCGTTTCAAACATCTCTTCCTGCCGGACGACGAGGCCATCCACGAGTTCGGCGGCTTTCACCGCCATGTAGTAGAGGACAGCGGTCGCGTCGGGAAAGATGTGGCGCTCGACGCTCGACTGCGATATGTCGCGCCAGTCAGGGGTAGCGATGTTCTCGAGGGCGGCGATGGCATAGCCGCGGATGAGGCGCGCCATGCCTTGGAGCCGCTCGGTGAGGATGGGGTTCTTCTTCCACGGCATGGCTGATGACCCGCGCTGCTTCTCGGTTCGCGGCTCCTCAAGCTCCCGAACTTCGCTCCGCATGAGCTCCCAGAAAACTCGACACACATGTTCGATCGCGCCAGCGGCAACGGCATACGTCGTGAGGAGCGACGCATGGCGATCGCGTTGGAGAATCTGCGTCTCGGCGGCGGCCGGCTCCAACCCGAGGAATCCGAGCGTACGCTGCTCGAGCTCCGGATCGATGTCGCCGTAGGCGCCGACTGCTCCTGACATCTTGCCTTCGCTGAGTTCGTATTCCAAAGCGAAATCGAGCCGCTGGATGACCCGTCACATCTCCGCCCGAAAAACCATAAGCAGGCAGCCGAAGGTGGTCGGCTCGGCGTACTGGCCGTGGGTGCGTCCGAGCATGAGCGTCCACTGGTGCTCGCGGGCGCGGCGGAGGAGCACCGACTCGAGCTGGCGGAAGGCGCTCCGGATCCCGATCGTGGCCTGGCGGAGCCGGAGTACCAACGCGGGGTCCTCAATGTCGTAGGAGGTGAACGGGATGTGGAACTGCCGTGCCGCTTCATTGGCTCCGGCGGCGGTGAGCATCTCCCGGATGCACTCGATGAAGCCGATCATGTCGTGACCGAACAGCTGCTCGAGCGCGCGGATACGCTGGGTGTCGATAGGCGCCGCGCTCCGGAGTCTCGTAACAGCTTCGTAGGCCTCCTCCGGCAGCTCGCCGAGCGCCACGCGGGCGCGCATCGCAGCGGCCTCCACGTCGAGCCAGCCCTCGAACTGCGCCTCGGGGCGACCCCAGAGCTGCTCCATCAGTGGCAGGGTGTAGCGTTTCAGCATTGTTCATCCTCCTGTGGGTACGTTGGGTAAAAGCGGGTTTTCGATGTCCTGGCCAGAACTTCTGCGCACGCAAAAGCGTAGCGCATCTCCTACCGTACCGGCAAGCATGATATAGTAAATAGTAAACGGAAGCTGAAACATTTCTGCCCATGCGCCTTGTCTCGCACCTCCGCCGCATGCCGCACTGGCTTACCGCCATCGCCGCTTTTCTTTTGGGCATGGCCGCGGGGTACCTCCTTTGGGTCGGTGTACCGCGCTGGCGCGCCGCGGCCGAGGACGACCCGGCGGGCAACCGGCCGCTCCGCGAACGCGGCTACGCCTACGTGAGCCCGCTCCTGGCCTGCGCCAGCACCGACAATAAAGAGTTCGACGAGTTCCGGCCGCTGGAGCGAAAGCTCACTGCCCGCATTGCCGAGCACGTTGCCGCCGGCACGGCCAAACGGATCTCCCTCTACTTCCGCGAGCTCGACAGCGGCCACTGGGTCGGCATCAATGAGGCGGAAAAGTTCTCGCCGGCGAGCTTATTCAAGGTGCCGATCCTCATTGCCTACTACAACCTTTCCCGACGCCATCCTAAAGTATTCACCGAGCGCCTGACCTACGACGGCCGCGACCCGACCGAGCAGACGGGCATCGAGCCCGCCGAGTCCCTCACCCCCGGCCAGAGCTACACCGTGCAGGAGCTGCTCGAAAAAATGATCATCCATTCCGACAATAAGTCGGCCAACCTCCTCCTCGGCGCCATTGACCGAAACTCGCTGGCTGAAGTGTTCTCCGACCTCGGGATCCCGCAACCGAACGGCTCGGATACCGGGGACGTCATCTCGGTGAAAACCTACGGATTTTTCTTCCGCATCCTCTACAACGCCACCTACCTCACCCGCAGTTCCTCCGAACGGGCCATGGAACTCCTTACGAAAACAGCGTTTCGCGACGGGCTGGTCGCCGGTGTGCCGCCGGATATTGCCGTGGCGCATAAGTTTGGGGATCGGCGCATCCCGGAGCCGAATGGCCAGCCCCGATGGCAGTTCCATGACTGCGGGGTCATCTATGTGCCCGATAATCCCTACCTGCTTTGCGTCATGACGGAAGGCGTGGCGGCACGGAAGCTAACCGCCGCCATCGCCGATATTTCCCGCTTGGTATACGAAGACATGGCCGCGACCCGGCGCTAGGGCTAGACATCACTCCTGCAAAACAAACCCGCCCATGAGGGCGGGTTTGTGTTTGTGTCTTGGACCTAGGGAGAATCGAACTCCCGACTGGTCGATGCCATCGACCTGTTTTACCACTAAACTATAGGCCCCTAATTTCTCCCACGATTTTCTTTATTTGTGGCTCCAGCGCTTTGCCGTTGTCAATCGTGAAGTCCGGCCGGAAACCGCGGTATTGGTCATGAAACTTCTTCCGGATGTGATGGACGCGGACCGCATGCTCGGCATTCCGGAATAAATCGCGCCTAGTATAGCGTTTCTCCCGGAGCCGGGCAAGAACCAGGCGCTCGGGCGTTTCGATGCCAAGAAAATAGACCTTCGCGCCGAATAAAACGGCTTTGCGCCGCAATTCCCTCTGCTTTACCGGATTAATGAAATCCGAATCCAAAATAATGGATTTTCCCTGGCGGAGAAGGGCTTCTGCCCGGCGCTCCAGCAGGGGAATGGCCTGATGCATGGGCTGGCCACGGCTCCGGAGCGCTACGCGTACATCATCGGTGCGAAGATGCGCTGCGCCAAGCGAGCGGCTTAATCGCTCGGCAATATAGCTCTTGCCCGAACCGATCGTCCCGATCATGGCGATCATCAGGGGCCTAGGCTCTGGAGATTTTTGGTGGCTCATGACAATAACTCACCAACCCCGCACCAATTTTGCGAGGTAGGCAGTGGCGGAGCGCTCCCCGTAGGAAAACGCTCCGCGTTCCCTACGGGGCAGGTCGCCTATTCTATGAGGGCGCTACTTGCCCCGTACCGAGCTTTGCTCTGGTGCGGGGTTCGGCCACGCGCCTCGCGACTGCATTACTCGTCTTATTAAAAAAAGTTGGTCTATGGGGACGGCAAAATTGGTGCGGGGTCCTCGACTTTTCAGCTACTCGCAAACTCGCAGGAAAAATCGGGAAATAATAACGGGGTAACTCCCGCGTGGAAGCCACCCCGTGAACCGGGCGGCGCTGCCGACCGGTAAAGCCTCTCACCTGAGAGAAGAACTTGTTCCTTTGGCCTCTGGAGGCCGTTGAACGCCGTGTTCTAGTAAGACACGGTTGCATCTAGTATAGCACGCTCGGTCAAGAAGGAACAGGAGTGCCGGGAGGATAGCGCGAGAGCGGAAAATCCGCCCGTTAGGCGGATTTTCGTGCAACAAGAAAAAGTTATTCACACCGCTGGCGATCCGCATCTACAACTGCGGGCCGACTAGAGCTTGAAGACCTTGGCGCCTTCCGGGGTTTTCTCTTTGACCTTCAGCCCGATCACGTCCCCCTTCTTCGCTTCCGTAACGGGCGCGTGGTCCACCTCCATTGAATCCACCGCCTCCTCAAACTCGCCGTGCGCGCTCTGGATCTTCACGCGGTCGCCCACCTTGAGCGATCGGGAAAGCTCAATAATGGCCACCCCGATCTTCCCGTAGTAATGGGTTACCTTGCCGACTTCGTCCATACCCGGTAGTAGAACTTAGAACAATTTGATGAATAAAATTCGACTCTTAGAATGCCTCGGCGCCCTTCGGACGATATACCTCTCAAACTCACGAGCGGCTTTGCCGCTCCGTTCGAAGTTTCACTACCGGGCATAGTGCTTCTATTATATACCTCATATGCCTCCCTGTCGCCAATATGGCGCGGCCGGTGCATATACGGTGCAGCGCCTTGACAGGAGGGATGGCGCCTGCTAAACTGTAAAAGATGAGTTTCCAGACGCGGAAAATCCATCACAAGGCCAACCTCTCGTAGAAAAGGGGCTGGTTCTGTTTCCGACTAAACTCGCAAAAACTCCCTAGACCGCCAGACCTCTTTTTGAAAAGAGGTTTTCGCGTTTTTAGGGGGTTTTTGTTTGGAAGGGAGGTGCAATGCGCCGAAGCTGGAACCGCGCGTTCGGCGGCGCCGGACCGCACAAACAGTAGTCAGGGGAGCGCGGGCCAAAGTACCGGCTCGCGTTCCCCGCATTTCATGGTCGCCGTAGCTCAATGGCAGAGCGTCCCGCTGTGGCCGGGATGGTTGGGGGTTCGATTCCCCTCGGCGACCCCAAGCACGACGCCAACGCGTCGTGCGTGGGGAATCGAAAGCCGGAGCTTGTCCCGCTGAAAGCGGGACGCGAGGCGGGGTCGCGGGGCGCGAGCGAAGCAAGCGAACCTGTGACCGATCCCCCTCGGCGACCCCGTATGAGTTACCGCAAACGAAAACTGAAAAGGTCGAAGCTCGGCCGTCTGCAATTCCGGCTCCGGCTTGGCTGGAAATTGTTCTTTATACAGTTGAAGCGAAAGTCTCGAAAGGAGGAGACGGTGAGATTCCCGGCAACGCAAAAAGTAATGACGCTCCTACGCGAACGCAGTCGGCTGGTCCGGAAGAATAACCTGAAAATCAACGAATGGGTGGACGGCTTCGTGGACCGCTGTATCGCCAACGGCCAGCCGGTTATCCTGCTGACGCAATGGTGCATCTCAAAAGATCTTGAGGTGCGCTACCGCCGGCAAAACGGCCAATTCACCCCGACCAGAAGAGAACGGCTGCTCTTTGAAAAAGAGATCCCGGACATCGCGGCGGCGTTTAGTATAAACGGCATCCGCTTTGACTGGTGGATCACGTTCAACCGCTCCTACCTGGACTCGGGCCGGATCGCGCCAGAAGTAGAAACGGCCTACAAGGAGATGCTGGCTGGTCTTGCCAAATCGCTCATCGAGAAGGGCTGGCTTCTCCTTGCCGACTGGGAAGATGACATTCTGGGACGCCGGCCATGGCCAAACGCGGATGTTCTTGGCGGAGTTGAACGCTTGATCGAACCGGGAGCGCTTCGCGTAGAGATACAGCGCCATTCGGCCTGGGCGCGGGAGGAAGCGGGCT
The DNA here is from genome assembly GCA_964373475.1 of uncultured Candidatus Saccharibacteria bacterium. GTDB lineage: Bacteria > Patescibacteriota > Minisyncoccia > Sungbacterales > SURF-37 > JACQMJ01. The sequence continues at coordinate 13,651 of CAYJUX010000005.1, read as the reverse complement.
TACAGCAGAACGATGGCGAACTTCGACAGGATGTATATGTCCAGATCGCCTGCGAAGCCGAGGAGGGACGGATACTCCTCGGACCGAAATCGCCCCTGGGAGAGTGCATCCTCGTGCCGTTGGAAGCGCCCGAGCGCTATATATTCTTTTCGCTCCTGGCAAAGGACTTCCAGAAACGGATCGCGGCAGTGCTCCCGCCCTACCCCTGGCGCATGAAGAATGCGCCCTAACGCCAACGCGGCAGTCATTCGACTGCCGCGTTTTTTAATACGCAGAATACTTAAAATAGTCCGAACGTATTTCGCCCTGAGCTTGTCGAAGGGCGAGGAAATCCCCCCGCGAATCCGCCAGCTGGCGGACGGAAAGGCGGCGGAGCCGCACCAATGCCTGCCCCGTACCAATCCTAAGCAAGAATCCGGTATTAAGAAAGTGTAAGCCGGAGGCGCTACCGTGGGATAATCTTGAATTTTAGAAGAGGTAAATTCGGGATTGGTGCGGGGACAATTTCAAGTTTTTCTTTGGCGACATTTCATTAAAAATTCGTGAATTGAATACCCAAAGAATAATAGATTATGGAAATTATTTCAATTTTAGAAAAAAGCAGAGCCCCAAGCAGAAACATGTTTTGCTTGGGGCTCGTGGGCGATTGCTGGCGTGTGTCACCTCTTCCATTTCTCCTCGAGCCATCCGAGATAGAACGGCCAAAGGATCAGGAAGAGACCAGCGAGGATGTCCAGCGGCATCTCCATCTTCGCGGCCGTGATGAAACTCGGGTCCGCCGCTGCGACTTCCGGGTAGATGTTCTGAATCGCGCCGGAGAGGACAGCGTATGCCCCCGCGAGCAACCTCATCCCCAGCCCAGCACTGACCAGCATGATTGCAATTCGGAAGAACTTGTTTTTCAAGGTACACCTCCTTCTTTCAAGGGTTGGATTACATCGAGTCACCACGACTTAATTCCATGCTATCATAGCATAGCAGTTCATCTGTGTCAATCTAAACAAAAAATCATCATCTCTGGCGTTCCTTATCTCTTAACTCTTAGGATTAAAAATTTTTCCCATCATGCTAGCACAATTTCTTTTCTGGTGCCCTCGCGAGGAATTGAACCTCGATCCGCGCGTTAGGACCGCGCCGTTCTGTCCGTTGAACTACGAGGGCATTCGCTCTTGTGCGCCGTATGGTATCATAAAACGTACCTGTTTTCTACTATTTTCTAGTTTCTAATTTCTAGATTCTCGCCTCATGACCCACGAAGAACAGATCATCGCGGTCGTCCAAAAAACGCTCCCCGGCGTGGTCTCCATCATGGTCGGGAAAGACCTGGCGGCGCTCGAAGCCACCGGCTTCCCCTTTTTCGGGGAGCAGCCGCTCTTCGGCCCGAGCGAGGAGGAGATCATTGAAAACTTGCCCAAAACCGACTCCGGCAAGATCCGCACCGGCGGCGGTTCCGGGTTTATCGTTGATACCGCCGGATTCATCGTGACTAATAAGCACGTCGTGGCCGACCCTGACGCCGAATACACGGTATTCACGCCGGATGAGGAAAAATATCCGGCCCAGGTGCTCGCGCGCGATCCTATCAATGACGTCGCGATCCTAAAAATAGACCCGGCCGGCGCGGAGCTGACCGCCCTGAAACTCGGCGACTCAACCAAGATACTGCTTGGCCAGAGCGTAATCGCGGTGGGTAACGCGCTCGGCGAATTCAAGAACACGGTCTCCACCGGCATTGTTTCCGGCCTTTCGCGCTACATCACCGCCCTCATCGACATGGAGGGCCATGCCGAGCGGCTCCGCGGGCTTATCCAAACGGATGCCGCCATCAACCCCGGGAACTCCGGCGGCCCGCTCGTCAACCTGAAGGCCGAAGTCATTGGCATCAATTCGGCCGTGGTCTTCGGCGCGCAGAACATCGGCTTTGCCATTCCCATCAACAAGGCCAAGTCCGACCTGGAGGACGTAAAAAAATTCGGCCGCATCAAAAAGCCGTTTTTGGGCGTGCGCTATATCGCCCTCACCAAGGCCCTCCAGTCAAAACTCCACTCGCCCTCGGACTACGGAGCCCTCGTGCTCGCCGAAAGCGGGGGGCAGGCCGTCATTCAGGGCAGCGCCGCCGAGAAGGCCGGCATCCGCGAGCGCGATATTATTTTGGAGATAAACGGCGCGCTTATCAATGAGAAAAACTCGGTGGAGGATATGCTGGAGAAATCGGCCATCGGCGACCGCTTGAAGCTGAAGCTCATGCGCGGCACCGACGAGCTCGCCTGCGAGCTTACGCTCGGGGAGCGGCACGAGGTACGGTAACGCATACAACGGAGCGAAGAAAAAACGGCGACACGCATGCGCGCCGCCGTGGGTATCCCCCTGGTCGCCGACTGGCTTACCGGAGCGCCGGCACGAGGATCCATCCGCAGACACCGCACGTCACGGACCCATGGTCACCGAGGAGCGAAATCGTATTGCGTCTGTCCTCCTCTGGATGGACGCACTCCCCGAGAGCAAGAGCGCATCGCTGCTGGACCCGCCGGAGCTGTTGCTCCCATCGCCGGATGAGAAGCAGGAATCGTGTCACGACCGAGAACAGGAACCGGTTCACGCCCGATCGCATACGGGCCTCCTTTCCACACTCCTGCCGATGGTAACAAAAAAAGTGTACAGTCAAATCACGCTATCCCAAAAATTTCAAGAATTCCTGATCGTTCTCGCGGTAGCCCTTGGGCTCGAGAGCGGTGCCCGCAAGGCAGGCGAAGCGCTCCGTAAATGAAAGGGGCGCCCCGAGGACGCCCGTCTTGACCACTGCACTAACGTCTTCCCGCTTCCTCCAGGATCGGAGCCGCGGTCACATATCCCACCTCGCTGAGGACTGTTATGGCAAGCTCGATCCTCTTCCCGACCGCGAAGGCCTGGGGAAGGGACGGATAGCACCGACCCGGCGCGAAGAGACATGCCTCCACCCGACCGTCATCCAGCTGGACCGGGACTGCGACCTGGAACGCTGTCATAGTACCGACCGATCTGACGATGACACATAGCGGCCCAACAACCGTGGCATGCGATCCCATAGGGCCCCCTTTCGAGATCCACTGCCGTCACCCTAGGCGACTACTCCAGAACTGTCAACGGCTAAACTAGCAGAACTCCTGCTTTTTTCGAGGTCAGTCGAGAATTATTAAGGGCGGCCGGGCAAAGGTAAAGGCCGGATGCCGGCACGGCGTCTCCTTTTTTATATAATTGCGCAACCGCAACCGGCATGATAGGGGTATAATGGAAGGCAAGGCGACTAATAGCCAATAGCGAATGACGAGCAACCAAAATACAACCGCTCTCATGCCCGGGCACGTGGCCATCATCATGGACGGCAACCGGCGCTGGGCCGCGGCAAAACACCTGCCCCTCTCGGAGGGCTACCGGCACGGCATCCAGGCATTTCGGAACGCCATCCCGGCGGCTATCGCGCAAAAGATACCGGTGGCCACCTTCTGGGGATTTTCCACCGAGAATTGGCGGCGCTCGCCCGCCGAACTCCGGACCCTTTTTGCGCTCTTCCGGCTGGCCATCACCGACAGCCTCGGCTGGCTGAACCGGCATAACGCGCGCCTCCGTATCAGCGGCCGCCTGCATGACTTCCCCGCGGATCTCCGCCGGGCGGCGGAGAAGGTTATTGCCGCGACCGCCGCGAATGGCGGGCTCACGGTGAACCTCGCCCTCTCCTACGGCGGGCGCGATGAGATCCAGCATGTGGCCCGGCGCGTGGCGAGCGAAACAGCCGGCAACCCCGAGGCAATCGCCGCCGTGGGCGAAGAGACGATCAACCGCCACCTCTACACCGCCGGCCTCCCGGATGTGGATCTTGTTATCCGCACCGGCGGCGAGCAGCGCCTCTCCGGCTTTCTCCCGTGGCAATCGGCCTATGCCGAGCTCTACTTTACGAACGTCCTTTGGCCGGACTTCAACGAGGCCGAACTGGATAAAGCGCTCCTGGATTACGCGGAACGGAAGAGAAATTTTGGGACATAGAGGAGGTTTCAAAAGCAGCAAACGGGACAAAGGATACGGCGGGCGTAGGCCCGCCGTTGCCATTCCAATATTCCATTTGTTCCCTTGGTTCCTTTTGCCCCCTTTGTCCCTTCAGACCAATGACGCCGGGCATTGGTCTTTCACCGGGCAGGTGGAGCATTTGCGCCCGCGCGCGCTGCAAACGGCCCGGCCGTGGTCAATGAGGGTATAGGTGAGCTTAAACCACTTTTCCTTCGCAAAAAGCGCCATGAGGTCGCGCTCTATCTTGACCGGGTCATCCTCTACGGAAAATCCCAGGCGCTGGGACAGCCGGCGGACATGCGTATCCACGGCAATACCTTCGGTTACGCCGTAAGCGTTGCCCAGGACCACATTGGCCGTTTTTCGGGCTACGCCGCGAAGCGTGAGCATCTCCTGCATGGTTCGCGGTAGTTTGCCGCCGAACGTGTCCCGCAAGATGCGGGCCGAGGTTATAATGGAAAGCGCCTTTTGGCGATAGAACCCGATGGCGCGTATTTCTTGGGCGAGTTTTCGCGGATCGAGCTTCGCGAAATCACCAACAGTCCGATATTTCTTGAAAAGAGTCGCTGTTATCTCGTTCACTTTCTTGTCCGTCGCCTGGGCGGACATAATGACCGCGGCCAAAAGCTGCATCGGCGTGCCGTACTTGAGTGCTATCTTCGCGTTCGGATATGTTGCCTCCAAGCGCTTCAGGACCAACGAGGCGCGGCGCTTCTTTTGTCCCGGATTTTCCATCCGGAGCCAGGGTTTGGTGATATCCTTTGAAAATAGCATGGACTGATTATACGGCCGGAGGCCAAAAGCAAAAAGCCAAAGGAAAAGTTCAAACCAAAGGCCAAAAGAGAAAGACGCTCGTCGTTCGTCTTTCGGCTTTTGACGGCCACTGCTATACTCAAGCCATGGCTGACACGAACCTTAAAATACTCCTGGCTGAGGACGACCCCTTTATGACCACGCTCCTGGCCGAAGGGCTGAAAGCAGCTGGGTTTGAGCCGGTATTTGTCGCAAATGGCGAAGATGCCGTAAAGCGCTTCTCCGAAATCCAGCCGGCCGCCATTCTCCTGGACATCCTCCTGCCGGGCAAAAGCGGGCTCGAAGCGCTTATGGAAATACGGAGGATGCCGGGCGGAGCCGAAGTGCCGGTGCTTATTCTTTCCAATATTGAGGAAACGAGCTATGTCCGCGAGGCCGAACGATTAAAAGTATTCGCCTATCTCATAAAAGCGAATATGCAGGTAGCGGATGTTGTTGCGAAAGTGAAGGAAGCGGTAGGGAGGTAGGTCAGACGAAAGGGACAAAGGGGACAAAAGGCACAAAGGACGATAAAACCCGCCGTCCAGCTTTCAACGGGACGGCGGGTTTTCGTTGCCGCCACAAACCTCCGGAAAAATTCGCCCACGGGAACGCCGCAGAGCGGCGCTCCAGCAGGGGGAGAGAGAATTTCCCCGGAGATTTCTAGAGGCAACCTGACAATGAATCAGGAAGCAAGAATCAAGAATCAAGTTTTTAGTGGATCCTCGTCCGTAATCGCCATATCATGATTCGTGCTTCACGCTTCTTATGGCGTTCACAGAAGAGGAGAGGACGAAGCCGTCGGCTGACGGTGTCCTCTCGATAGGTAGGATGGCACCCGTTGGGTGTCAGCCTCTTGAGCGCGAAGAACTACTTTGCCTCGGCGGCCGCCTCCTGGCAGAATTCGCACGTCTCCGGGTCGTGGGATACGAATGAGCTAGACCCTGATGCCGAGTAACATCATGAACTCGCGCCACGAGGCGATCGGGATGCGGTCGCCTCCGTCCACGAGCTCGTAGGTCGCGCCGGTAACCGGCTCGACGATCGCAACAAGCGTGTTCTGCGACGCAGCGAGTGGAGCAGTGTGGCCGTCGGACGAGCGCACCACCATCTTCTGCATGTCGATTACGTACCACATGCAGCTCCTCCTTCGTTAATTGTTTTGGAACTTTGAGCGAATCATTTCGCTCTTCTGAATCCCGCTGAAAGCGGGACTCGGAAGAGCGGCGAACGATGTTCTGTTCGTTCGCTCCTTACTACCCCTACCCCTAGCAGCCACACCCATAGTCGGGGCAGCCGCAGTACCCCTGTCCGCAGTCGCCGCACTCTCGGTACGGCTGACCGCAGTCAAGGCAGGGACAACTGCAGGGACTGTCGTCACAGTCGGGACAGCCCATGGTCTCCTCCTTAGCATGGGTTTCGGGTTTTACTGCAAAGGAACCCGCGGTCATTTCATCACTGTCGGCAACATGGCCTTCCCTCCTTTCGCTGTCCGCGCCGGCCTGCGCAGGGTTTTGAGTTTACTTCTTCACCAGGATTCCTGCCAGAGAATGCGACAGGACTTCAACAGAGTAGCCCTAACCGCGCCGCTGAACAAAACCGATCCGCTGATAAACATGAGCGCGATGCTCCCCCACACGTAGCCGAAACAAGCGAGGGTGGCACCGGCCACGCCAACGACGAGCGTGGCCATGATGACCACGAACGCGCCAGAGAGCCCCACGTGAACTGCTCTCCTGGTGAAGTGGAGCGGGCGCCTGGACTCCGCCCGGACAATCATCACCACGGCCAGGCTGAAGGCTGTGAGCCCGAGCGCGAACTGCAGCAGTGGGCGTTGAAAGGCCAGCAGGTCGGAGCCGAGAATTGCCTTGCCAGCGACCCCCACAACGAGCAGGTACGCTTCGACCGCCGCCACAACCGCACACGCGAACCAGAACATCTTACCCATCTCCATCTCCTTTTGTTGGGTTTGCTCCTGGGTTTACCTCAAGGAACTTCCCGTTACTTCCCGCCTGAACCTTCGAGCATTGCTCGGAGATTCGGGTGGGAGCGGGAGGAAAAGACGAGGATGTACTGTCGTCTCCCCTCCCGCGTAGAACGGCGCGCTAAACTGCTTCCCTTGAAGCTTCGCCGGCGCGCTATCGGCGGTTTGTTTAGGAAACTTGCCGTTGCCGTGCCGCTCGCCGGGCAGCCACCGCACGGCGTTCCATCTCAGTCGCCACGACCATGAGGCCGTAGGCGGCGAGAATGAAATAGGCGATAAAACCAAGACGGCTGGCGGCGGCCAGGAGGACCATGCTTCCGAGCAACGGGACAGCGGCTTCCGCCACCATGCTCCAGCCGGACCACGACGACATCAAGTCCGTACGCCGCCAAAAACGCAGCAAGAACCCGATGTATCCGGCCGCTGCGGACATCAGGAAAAGGACGTACGCCGACATGCGAAGCTCCCCGCTATGCCACCAGTAGATGGCGCATGCGACGAGCCCGACTGCGATGAGAATCGTCTCGAAAAACATTCGCCGCCGATCCATATACGCACCCATACCGCCTCCTCTGCCGTCTTTTAAACGGCGGTCCGGTCAAGGAACTTCCCGTTGTCTCCCGCCTGAATCTCCAAAAAAAACTTGGAAACTCGGGTGGGAGGGGTGGATATACTGCGGTGAATCTTTCACCTCCACCCCCGTAAACTTCATCGGACTATTCGGGTGCGCTCACCCTCGCCGCCCGTGCTGGCGTTCGATTCCTTCCGGATGTCCTCGGCGGCCAGGTAGATACCGAGCCACGAGGACCCGAGAGCGACGACCACGGCGGTAGCGCCTATGAGCGCCTCCCGGAGCGCCCGGTCAAACTCACCGGCCGTCCACGCCTCGGCCACGGCGACGATGCCGTAGTCCCAGGCGACGAAAGAGCCGCAGCCGATCAGGAGCGCGACGACGATGGCGCACCGCAGAACCTCGAAACGCCTGATGTTCATGCTGCTCTCCTTTCTCGTTGCTGGTGTTCGTTTCGAAGAGCGAGTGCAATCACGAGGACCAACACGTAGTGAAGGACTCCCATGGTCGTCACCTCCCGCCTGAACTTATGTCAGTTGATGAGTCACGCTCGCTTCGCGAGCTTGAGTTTAATCAGTTGGACTGATCCCACTCATTTAACTCACTAAACTCGGTAACTGACACTGGCTCGGGTGGGAGGCGTGGCGGATGACTTTCTGTAGTCATCTCGCCACGCTAATTTCCGGTTTACTCGCGGGTCGCTTTCCAGACGGCGACGGTGACGGCCGCGAAGTTGCGGAGGCCGATACCCAGCATGCCGAGACCGATGACACCAGCGATATGGAGCAGTACGGTACTGACATCCACGCCGCTCTCTACCGTACGCAGGGCCCCCGCCTCAAGGAATTCCCACGCCACGAAGTAACCGACGAATCCGAGGATGGCAGAAAACTTCAGAAAGCTAACCATGCGGTAGAGGGATCCCATGACTTCCTCCTCATTCAGGGTTGCGATCTTACTCAAGGAACTTTCCGCCTGAATTCCTGAACGTGTTTCAGAAACTCGGGTGGGAAGGGGAGCATGACAGCGCGTGCTGCCATGCTCCCCGAATCGCGGCTCGGCCGACTAGCCCGCCGAGGGGCTCGTCAGAATCGTCGCGCCAGCGACGATCCAGCCCGTCCGCTCCTTGAGGAGCGGGGTAATCTCCTCGTCGATGATACGCTTCTTGGCGAGGAGTTCGTCTGGGTCGCCGACAGCGATGACCACGCGGTACTCGAGCACTGCGTTCATAGGACACCTCCTGCCCCTCGCCGTTCGTTCCGGCTGGAGCGCTTGGGGTTTGGGTTTTGGGTTAAGGAACTTGCTTCCCACCTACAACCACCATTCTTGATTCATGATTCTTGCTCCTTGATTCAATGGCGATTATGGGTGGGAGGAGGAGCGTGGCGGCGCTCCTCCTTGATAGCGATCAGGACTGACCCCTCCACCACTCACTGCCTTGAGCAGCAGCGATGGCGCGAACGTCGAGGGGTCGCGAGAGTTTGGCCGACGCGCGGCGAGACCAGCGCACCCGCTTGGGCTTCGGCGCCGATGCGATCGACGGGCCGGAGAACACTGCATGTGCAGCGAGCTTGGGGCTCATAGACTCTCCTTTGGCACTTCTCTCGAAGAACTCCGTCTTGGAGCCGCGAACCCCAGTGGCTCGCGGTCCCGAGGAGAGTTCCGTATAAACGAACAAACGGCCGGGAAAGAATCCCGGCCGCTGGTAATACATTCATAGATAGGTAATTGCGGTCGGCGCACTCTCTCCACTACGCCAGCGCTAAGTTTTGAAATTCTGCTGTCTTATTTTCCCTTTTTATATTATATATCTTTTAGACAAATAAGTCAAGTAGTTGCAGAGTATATATACGCAGGCGCCAAAAAATGGCTCTATAGAGCCATTTTTATCCTATTTTGATCCTCGCGCTTCTAAATCCTATCTTCCTATTGCCTACCCTGCAGTATTTCGTCAAATGCCTTGGCCGCCGCGCTGAAACGCTGATGCAGGTCCTTTGCTTTTGCCAGATCCGCGGTGATGGTCTCAGTCAATGCGGCAAGTTCCCCGGAAAGGGAGGGCTTCTTCTTGGCGGCCAGCGCCGCGTAGTAGTCCCGCCCCGATGCATAGAGCAGTTGCCGGTTGCTAAAAAATTTTCTCTCGGCCGCGGCAAATTGGGCCAGAATGCTAAAGGCCTCCACGGCTTTGGCGCCGGCGTCGTCCGGCTCTACGCCGACCGCGAGCTTAGCCAGCTCATCGCTCACGGTAACGAGCGCCCCGTTCAATTGCTCCTGGCGGCTGTTGGCGGCCAGCGCAAAGTCCATGAGCGCCACTGCTGCGGCATAATCTTTTTTGGCCTCCAGCGTAACCAAGGGCTTCATATCCACATCCTCAATGCGGCTGGCTTCCTCCAGGAGCCGCGCGGCCTCGGCGCGCTTCTCCGCCAGTCCCGGCGGCAAACTCGGCCCGGCATTGCGAACGATGAAAATGATCCCGCCCGCGATGGCGGCAACGATAATAATACCGGCGAGCCACCACACCCACACGGACAATCTTCGAGGCAACTCCATAATTCCTTCAGTCTAACTGCTTACTGGGGGAGGAGCAACCCCGGCGTCTTGAAGTAAGAATCATGAATCAAGAATCAAGGAGTGCAACGGGTTTTACACACCATAATTCATGATTCATGATTCGAGGCGTTGGCACGCGGGGCAGACGGTTGTCCCTCTGCCTCCGACAATGAGTCGCTCTAAAGTCGTGCGACACCGGGGGCAGGGGCGGCCGGCACTGCCGTATGCCAAGCGCCGCTCCTGATACCGTCCGACATCCCCATCAGGATGGCGGAAGTTCCGCATAGAGGTGCCGCCGGACGCAAGTGCGATGCGGATGGTTTTTTGAAGGCCGCCGTGCAGGCGGCCCAGCGCCGCATCGCCAAGGCCGGCAACACCGGCTTGGGGATGTATGCCGGCGTGCCACAGCGATTCGTCCGCCAGGATATTGCCAATGCCGGCAACAACATTTTGCCGCAGGAGGAGCGGCTTGAGCATGCCCCGATGACGCCGCAGGGCCGTGATAAATGCCTTTTTCGCAAGATTACGCGCATCAATGCCAAGGCCGCCGAGATATGGGTCTTTTTTTAGCTCGCCCGGCGCCCCGTACCACACTACGCCAAACTTCCGGGGATCAATAAACTTCAGTTCGCGATTACCTGACAACTGCCATGAAAAATGAGTCCACCGGCTGAGAGATCCTTCCCCTTCGCTACGCTCAGGGTCAGGATGACGCTTCGCTGGGCGAAGCGCCATCTCCAGCCGGCCGCTCATGCGCAAATGAATGGCCATGACCCGCTCGGGCTTGCCCCGTAGTAGAGGGGACCTCTTACTACGGGGCGTTCCCGACAGCCGGAAGAACAGCACCTTGCCCCGCCGCGCAATATCCAGGATCTTCCGCCCCCGCATATCCGCCGCCACCCATCTCATGCTACCCGCTACTTGCCCCGCATAATCGCGGAGTGGTTTGTGCGGGGTCCGCTTTCCGCTATACGCTCGCAACCCCCTTGGCCAGTCAGTCCAAAAATCCAAAATGTTCCTGCCGCGCACCCGCGGCAAAAGTTTTATCCGGGTAATTTCTACCTCCGGCAATTCGGGCATACCCGGTAGTAGAACTTCGAACGAAAATTACGGATTACCGAAAACTTTTTCCAGCGCTCATCTTCCTCAAAAAAAGCTTATCCTGCCCCGTCTGGCGTGGCCGCCCCTAAAAGTCAATCTTACCTCGAGTCCTCATTACTGCGGGAGTACTCCGGATTCCTCCGAACGCTGGCGACCTGTTCGAAGTTTCACTACCGGGCATACCCGGTATCACCAAATTTTTGCCCGTTCCCCTGGTCGGCGGAACATTTTATCTCCGGGTTTTATGCCAAAGGCCTTATAGAATTCCCCGATATTGGAAAGCGTTCCGTTCGCCCGGTATCGGGGTGGGGCATGGGGGTCAATGGCGGCAAGGCGCCGCTCCTCTTCCGGCCGCGCATGGCCCATCTCTGCTTGGGCAAATCCGAGAAAGAAAAGCTGGTCCGGAGTCCATCCGCCTATGGTTTTGGGAAGGCGCCTCCCCTGGATGGAATTTTTGAATGCGTCATACGCGATAACCAACCCGCCGAGGTCGGCGATATTCTCCCCGAGCGTGAGCTTGCCGTTCACCGGGATACCGCCTGCCACCGGGTATTGGCTAAATTGCTTCACCAGCAGGCCGGTTTTCCTCGTGAATTTTTGACGGTCCCTGGGCGACCACCATTCCCGCATGTTGCCCTTGGCATCAAATTTACTGCCCTGATCATCAAACCCATGCGTCAGCTCATGCCCGACCACCGAACCGATAGCGGCATAGTTCACCGCCGCAAACGCGTCAGGGTCAAAAAACGGCGGCTGGAGGATGCCGGCGGGAAATACGATCTCATTCAATGAGCGTGCATAGTACGCATTGACCGTCGGCGGGGTCATGAACCACTCATCCCGGTCCAGGGGCTTACCGATCTTCGCCAGCAGGCGATGCTGTTCAAAACGCTCGGCGCGGAAAAAATTCTCCAGGTAAGAATCCGTTCTTACCGCCAGCGCCCGGTAACTGCGCCAGCGCTTGGGGTAGGCGAGCTTCCGCCGGATGGCGGCGAGCTTCTGTAGCGCCCGGCGCTTGGTTTTAGGGCTCATCCAGTCAATTCTCCGTATCCGGGCCGCATAGGCATGTACGATATTATCCACCAGCACATCCATCTCCTTTTTGGCGCGCGCGCTGAAATACTCCCGAACATAGAGTTTTCCTAAGGCCTCGCCCATGGCGCTATCCATTGCCATGGCTACCCGCTTCCAAAGCGGTTTCATTTTGGCCGTGCCGGAAAGCACGGTGCCGTGGAAGCGGAAGCGCTCACCCGCAAATTTCTTGCTCAAAAATCCGGCCGCTCCGTTCAGGAGAAACCAGCCAAGATATATCCGCAGGCGCTCCAGCGGCACGCCGGCCGCCATTATGCTCGCGGCGCGGAAAAACTCCGGCTGGCCGACGATGAGCGTGCGCATGCGCGGCGCGCCGAGCGCGTGAAAATATATTGCCCAAGGAACATGGGGAGCGGTTTTCTTAAGTGCCGAAATGGTCATTTTATGGTATTGCCGTTCAACCTCCCGGAGAGCGGTTCGGGAACGAGAAATTCTTGCCAGAGCCGTTTCCACGCCGAGCGTTACGCTGGCCGCTTTTCTGGCGGCCGCCGGAGAGTGGCCGGCCCCGGAGAGCATCCGCGCGATATAACGCATATATTGTTTTCTGATCTCCTGGGACTTTTTGTCGCGGCCGAGATAATACTCCCGGTCCGGCAGGATCAAGCCGCCCTGCCAAAGGTGCAGGATAGTGTCTTCGCTCCGCTTATCGTCCTGGTCAACGAACGGCGTCCAAAAAGGGTAGAGCCCTATTTGGTGCATCTCGCCCAGTACCCGGAACAGATCCTCGGGGGAGGAGACGGCGTCTATGCGCTCAAGATATTTTTTCAGTGGCCTGACGCCCTGGCGCTCGCGGGCTTCCTCGTCCATCGCGGTGCGGTAAAAATCGCGGAGCTTTTGCAATTCCGTTCCCGGTTTTGCCCGCCGGGTGCTGATGCGCTGCAAAATAGCTCCGATGGCCTTCCAGGAGCGGTCGCGGAGCACATAAAAACTGCCCCAGCGGCTCTCGGTCTTGGGAATGGGGTTTTTCTTCAGCCAGCCGCCGGCCGCAAATTGGAAAAAATCATCCTGTGGCCGCACCGCGCGGTCAATATTCCGCGCATCAAATCCGCTTTTCATACCCGTCCACCATCGCAAAGAAATTACCGCACCGCAAGCGGTGCGGCATTATTTAGGCAAGCAAATACCAGCGGTCGCCGGTATTTGCTTGCCCCATGGCTATGCATTTTTGCCGGAATACCCCGCACCACGATCGAGTCATGAGCTCTCTTATAACAGGTCATTGCTCGGCATCCGCTTCGCCCCGTCACTGGAAAATGGCATGATGCCGTGCGGTTTCTCCCTGCCGCGTCTTAACCCGGAAAGATCTCCCATTCACTTGAGCGATTGATTTACTCCATGGCAGCGGAGAACGGCTATGCCATTTTCCGTGCGGGGCTTCGCCGAGAATCCCCGGGAACCCGAAGTCGTACCGCTCGCGGGGCGGGGTTATTTGTTCGTCGCTCCGGCGTTCCGTCGGAGACGAACAAATAAAAACGCGCCGGTCAACGATTGACCGGCGCGGCACATAGCTCCAGAGCGTGCCG
>CAYJUX010000004.1:23618-27591 GCA_964373475.1 uncultured Candidatus Saccharibacteria bacterium | reverse complement strand
AGCCGATCTTACCGCCGTATTCTCCGCATCGCCCTACCGCGGACTCACCGGGAAGCAGATACGGGAGATGCAATCGCACGGCATCGCCTTCGCCGCTCACACGCGCTCCCACCCCATCCTCTCCCGACTCTCACCGGCCGAGGCCGAGGCGGAGATCGGAGGATCGCATAAACTACTTGAGGAGCATCTCGGGAACACCCTCGACATCTTCGCCTATCCCAATGGCCAGCCGGATGACTTCACCAGCGACACCATCGCCATCCTCCGACGGAACGGCTTTTGCGCCGCGCTCACCACCGTACCCGGATTCCCGCATGCCGGCGACGACCTCTTCACCTTGCCGCGGATCACGCTCGATAACACCGAAAACATGCGCTTTTTCCGACTTACCGTAACCGGCGTCCGGAGCATGCTTTCGGCCATGCGGCGACAAGCTATGCCGCTGCCTTCTGTCGGCGATTTCTTCAATACCACAGCGCGGTCTTATGCCGCCGAGTACGGCCTCAACACGCCCGAGGGGCACTCCTTCCGCGAGCGAAAGCGCTTAGCGCTTGAAATGCTCGGTGACGTCAACGGCCGGCGGGTGCTCGACATTGGCTCCGGCCCGGGCGTGCTCGAGAGCGAACTGCTCGCTGGCGGCGCTCTCATCACCGCCATCGACATTGCGCCAGCCATGATCGAGGCGCTCACCGCAAAATTCAAACACCCGCGGCTCGAGGCGCGCGTGGGCGACATCGAAACGCTCCCACTGCCGAATGGATCATATGACGACGCCGTCGCGCTCGGCGTGCTCGAGTACCTCGACGGCGATGAGCGGGCTTTCGGCGAGCTCCGGCGGGTGCTGGAGCCGGGCGGGCGAGCCGTCATCTCCGTTCCGAACTACGGGAGCCCGTGGCGGCTCTGGAACCGCATCCTCCTCGCCACCTTCGCCATCCCCTGGCGCCTGCTCCAAGCCGCGCTCGGCCGCAGGCCCCATCCGGTGCGGCATCGCGAATACTCCGCCCGGGACATCCGGCGGCTCGCCCGCCAATTCGGATTCGAGATCATAGATCGCGCCGGGTACAACTTCAAACTCGTGCCCTTCCCGCTTGATCGACTTTTCCCGCGGCTTACCATCTTGGCGGCGGAGTGCACGAGCGGGCTCGCACGCACGCCATTGAAATTCCTCGGCACCGGCTCCCTGGTCATGCTCCGGAAGCGCTAGCCTCCTCGGCGAGTGCCGACCACTCGGCCGCCACGCTCGACCAGGCGCCCTCGCCACTGAATTTCGCGATGCGCTCGCGGTAGGCGGCGTATGCGTTTGGATCGAGGAGGAGGCGGAGTTTTGCCGCAATGTCTTCCCCATCCCGGGGATCAACAAAAAGGCCCGTATCCTTCAGTGTTTCATAGAACCCCGTTTCACGGGTAAGGAGGAATGGCGTGCCCATGGCGAGACATTCAAGAATGACATTCGGGCTCACATCCGAGAGCGACGGCAAGACAAAAGCATGGGCCGATGCGATGCGTTGCCGGAGCTCGCCTGGCGCGAGTGGCGGTCGGATCACCACCCGCCCCCTCCGCCCTAGATTCTGAATTCTAGATTCTAAATTCCGTCCTTCTGGTCCGTCGCCGATGAGCTCCAGCCGCCACCTGCTATCCGAAGGCCCATCGAAATTCACGCGATCGCGTGAATTTAGCCGGTTGTCTGCCGCGGTGGCCTCAAGGAACGCCCGGATGAGACGGGGGATGTTTTTTGCGCGCACGAACCGCCCGGCGAAAAGAAATACGCGCTCGCGTTCACTGGCACCGCGTCCCGCGTTCGGCCAGGGCGAGGCGATAATTGCCGCGCGCCGCGGCGCCACGGAATATCCCAACGCGAATATTTCCTTGCGCCATCCTGACGAAAAAATAATCCTTTTCGCCTTTTGAAACACCCAGCGGCTCATGCGATACCAAACCCGTTCTCGCGGGTTCAAACGCAGACGCCCAAACCACTCGTAAAACTGGCGGAGGGTATATTCTTCACCGCTTCGCTCTACATACCGCTCCCAGAGCGCGTCTCCCTCCACACGAATAATAAAGGGCTTTCCCCGGAGGCGGCAGGCGGCCGCAAGGGGTAGCCCGACCGCGACCGGGTCCAGGGCGATGGCGATATCGGCGTTCCGCAATAGTTGCCACGCGGCAAATCCATACCGGAAGAGCCGCACCAAAAGGGGCAGGCGAAGCGAAATGCGCCTTTCCCCGGAGCCGGCGGACGATGCCGCAGCGGAGCCATAGGCGAGCAGGAGAATGGCATGGCCGCGGCGCCGAAATTCTTCGGCTAGATGCCCGGCATATGTCCCCGGCCCGCCAATGTCCGGCGGCAGCATGGGCGCGGCAATGAGAATCCTCGGGAGCATTGAGCGCTGGAATACGCCGGCGTATCCGCGGGCGATTACATCCCACGAGAACCGTTCTCGGGCCATTGCGGCGCCGTTTTTACCGAGTCGCTGCCGCAGTCCCGGATCTTTGAGAAGCCGGACCATTTTCTCCGCTATATCCCGGATACTGTCCACGGCGGCGAAAAATCCGTTTTCCCCGTCCTTGATAATATCAAGAATGCCCTCCACCGGCGTTCCCACCACCGGCAAGCCGGCGGCCAAGGCCTCGACGAAGGCGTTGCCCATGCCCTCGGAGCGCGATGGCCGGACAAATACATCTGCCCGGGCGAGATACTGCGCTACCTCATGGTACGGAATGCTCCCTTTGAAAATGACCGCAGGGGAAATATTGAGTTTCCCCGCAAGCGCTTCCAGAGAAGGACGTTCCGGCCCGTCGCCAATGATATGGCATAGCGCGCTCGGAATTTCCTTCCGCACCTCGGCGAACGCGCGGATCAAAATATCGGTGCCGTTTTTCGCCACCAGGCGCCCGACCGTAATAACAACCGGCGGCGAACCTTTATCATAGGACGGTTTTCTTCGCGGGAACGCTTCCAGCGCTACGCCATTCGGCAGAAGCTTGACCGGACGGCGATAGCCGAAGTGCTTAGTTTCTTCCGCTAGGTAACTTGAAATGGCCGTGACGGCGCAGGCGCGTTTGAGCATCCATCGAAATGCCTTCCCAATTGCACCGAGACGCCCTTTCCAAAGGCGCTTACCGCCGTAGCCGTATTGAATGGTTAAAACAAAGGGCGCGCGTACCGCGCACATGTTCACGATCGCCGCCGCAACCGCGCCGGCTGAAATATCCATTCCCCACAAAATAGCCGTCCCGCCGAGACGCCTTCGCTCGCGGAAAAATGCGGCCGCGCCAAGAAACGGCAGGAACCATTTATCCCAACTCGAGCCGAACCCTACGCGGATAACCGCTCCTTCCGGACGAATTTCCCGGGGCGGCAGGTCACGCCGGAAGCGCGCGGTAATGATGAAAAAACGGAACTCATCCGCAAGGCGCCGGCTAACCTCTTGGACAGCGATCTCCGCCCCGCCGATGAAGGGATAATAGGCGGTGGTGAATACGAAAATGGTTGGCTTCGCCGGCATAATGCGAATCAACGAATGTGATGCGAATGCAACGAATACGTCATTTGTAACATTCGGATAAATTTGTAGATCCGCATTATATTACCTCTTCACGGCATTATCCGCTTCAGCCATAAAATGCCCAATGCCGCGGCCAGCCCCAGCCCGGTGCTGATGGTAAGGAATACGCGCGTAGAAAAAGCATTTGCGGCGGCCGCGAATGTCCCCCTATCCGCAGTCCCGCTCGCTATCCCCGGAGAAGTTACCGCCGGCTTGCCCTCCGAACTTTCCGGCACGGAAAGTTGGGAGGGTGGGGGCGGAGGCGCTATGCCCCCCGTAATTCGTGGCGGAGGGGCAGGAGCTCGGCCATTTATCCCCCCACCTTCCCGAATACCCTGCGAGAAGGTGGGGGGATTTATTTTATCTTCCCCTATCTTGCCCGGGGTCGGCATTTGCTGGGAATGAAACTCCGTGCCGGCTCGCTCCCAACT
>CAYJUX010000004.1:4060-23518 GCA_964373475.1 uncultured Candidatus Saccharibacteria bacterium | reverse complement strand
GCCGGGAACACGGTAACGGTCCGCCAGTCCGAGCCGGCGTAATAGCCGGACTGGACGGAAAGATTTACGGAATAGGTACCGGGAAAGTGGAAAATATGGGTGGGCGATCGTTTCTCCTGGGTGGAACCGTCGCCGAAGTTCCAAAAATAGCGTATCCCGCCTCCCGCGGGGTCAAACGGCTTGCCATCCAGCCCGAACGCCAACCCTTCGAACTGGACCACTGCCCCGGCAAGAGCGCTTATATCCGGCCCCGCGTCGGCGCCCAGCGATGGCGCGGGCGGCCCCTCGACGTGGCTCGGGGCAGGTGGGGCGGGAACTGGCGCTGCGGTTGGCAAAGGGAGTGCTGGCGGCGGCGTGCTTCCTCCGGCATTCACAGCCCGCGGCGTCGGTGCAGCCGTAATCCAACCGCTCCCGGTGCGCTGCATGGTATCTTTGGTCGTATTATCGCCGGCTGGCCAGCCACCGGAAGCGTCAATAGTATATGCCACCGTGCCGCTGGCATCTTTCAAAACGAGCGTCTCGCCGCTATTGGAGAGCGCTCCAGTATAGATTAGATCGGCAGTAACGCCGGGGACTGTTCCGTCATCAGTTCGCTCGAGGAGGAAAAAACCGCCAGCCGAAACGGAACCGGTCAGTGCGATGGACGGCGTACCATCCGCTGCATCAAGGCGCCAGCCGGTAAGGTCAACGACGGCTCCGCCGTCGTTAGCCAGTTCCATCCATTCATTATTCGCCGCCTGCGTGGCAGTTTCGCCGGCCTGCGGGGGCGAACCCATCCAGGCGACTTCGTTGATGGTTACCGCTGCGGATGCAGCATACGGTAGGAGTAAAAAGCCGCATACGATCAATACGGTAATGGTGGAAAATGCTCGCATAGATTCGCTTTCAGTGTAACGCCGGAGGGGTAGTGTGGAAAATCCATCCTCATGTTGCCCGTAATTTCAGCAACCGGTATACTTTTTCATATGCACACTCGAACCAAACTTGCGTTCGTGACTCTCGTAGCCGCATTGGTACCGCTCGCGGCGGTAGCAGACCACTCAGCCATCCATACTCTCGAGCAACAAATCGCCGCACTCCAACAGCAGGTCATAGCACTGCGATCAGCACCGGCCGCTGTTCCGACCAACCCTTTTAGCATAACGCTTCGCCGCGGCTCACGCGGCGCCGAAGTAACGCGTCTTCAGGAGTTCCTTCGCGGCCTGCCGGAGTTTTATCCCGAAGGGCTGGTTACCGGGAACTTCGGCCCGGCCACCGAGCGCGCGGTCAAACGTTTCCAAAAAACCTACGGTATTGCCGCCGTCGGCGTCATCGGGCCGCAGACGCGCGCCAAGCTGAACGAGCTCCTGGCAGCAAAAAGCGCGCCTCCGCCTGTTCCTGTGCCGACGCCCACGCCGGTGCCTGCACCAGCACCTACCCCTGCCCCGGCACCCGTGCCCCCTCTCACCCCTCCACCGCCACCCCCTCCTCCAGCTCCACCGCCGACGCCGGTGTATGTCCCAACGCCCGAACAGCTCGGTCAGCCGGCTATTTCATCGCTCGTATGGGGGCTTGATCATATAAGCGTCCAATTCACACATGACCCTTCGGCCTATACCCGCTCCTATTCCATCCTCCGGAGAAAACCGGGCGAGGCGGCAGATACCGTGCTCGGCCCGTATACCCTCATCCCCGCCGGCAGCAGCACCGCCACCACCTCGGACGGCATCACGCTCCATCGCTTGAGTAGAAACGCCTGGGAGTGGCGCCAGGCGCTCGCCCTGGATGCACAGCCGAGCGGCGACTACATCTTCGCGGTGAAAGCCAATGGCGACGGCGGCGCTACGAGTTTCCCCTCTCCGGGCCGCATCGCAACGCTCCACCCCAAAGCCGAATTTGAAGACCTTCTCGAGAACGCACCGCTCCGAGCCGTGCTGAACAACACCGTCACCCGCTTCCCGCTCACCATGCGCATCAAAAACTTCTATACCAACCTCTACTACCACTACGAGCTCTGGGACGGTCCAGCGCGCGTCTGGGACAGCGCCTACCTCAATACCGCCGCGAGTTCAAAGATAGAGGCGGTGTTCCATAACACCAACGGTTACTCCTTCACGGCGGGGAAGACGTACCGCTTGAGCGTGAATGCCTTTGACAACAATACCGGCGTTCCCTCGACCATAAAGCAGCCGCCGGGCGAACTCATATTCATCTATCAGCCGTAGGAATATTGCTCCGCGATACATCAAAAAACGCCCCGCCAGCTGGCGGGGCGTTTTTTGGTCTAAAGTGCTTCGGTATCTATAAAAACGGTCGTTTTTATAGATACCGAAGCTGAAACTTAGATCCGAAGATTAAAAAGCGCCGTCACCTTCCTCAAGAGAGGTGACGGCGCTTTTTACCGCATCAGGGACTTTTTGCTTTCAGCCGGTTGGCCTCGGCGGTGATGGCCGCGCGCTGTGGAGCGGCAAGGTCTGCTCTGGCGAGCACCTTTTCGTAGTACTCAATGGCCCGCGCGGCTTTCCCCATTATTTCGGAGAGCGCTGCATAGGAGACCATAAGATTCATGTCGCTCGAGACCTTTGCCATTCCCTGCTCGAGCACCCGCTCGGCGGCCGGCAAGTCCTTCGTGACCTCGCGATGAAAATCCGCAAATCCGCCGTAATACGCAGGGTTCATTGAGTCGCGCTGCAAAGCCGCCTCGTACTTGGAGATGGCACGCGCCGGTTCCTTCAGGTAATACCCATAGAGTCCGGCGAGGTTATAGAACGGCAGGGCGTCGTCCTCGGCAATGACATTCAAATACTCGTAGGCGTCGCGCGTACCGGCATAGTCGCCATAGAAGCGCTTGATATAGGCGACGCGCATCCAGCCCGACGCATCGCGGGGATTAGCGGCGAGCGAGACGGCGAGCTCAACAAGTTCCTTTCGCGATCTGTCGTAGGTATCGGCCGGGACCTGTTTCAGGATGTCGACGCTCGGATCCAGGGCTTGCACCGGCGCACCGGCGTAAACCGGCGCTGCAGGAGAGGGCGCGCCCCCTGAGGAGCTTGCCCGCGGTGAACCTGTCGAACCCGTCGAAGGGGGAGGGGTGGCTTGCCCTCCCAACTTTCCTCCAGGAAGTTGGGAGGGTGAACGGAAATACTGCTGCCAGGCGACAGCCGCGCCGAGGGCGGCGAGGACGACGAGAACAATTACTACAATAGTGATACGGCGGTATTCTGCAAAAAAAGTGACAAACATGGAACCCAGTATATCGAATTAGGAAAAAAGGTTCAAGCAACGACAAAAGCGCCTTTCGGCGCTTTTGTCAAACTCCAATCGTCAAACACAAACCCCCCGGTTTGAGACCGGGGGGTTTGTCGAGTCCTACAAGGATGGACTCTTGCTTCAGGCGTTACAGGCTGAAGCTATTCGACTGTGCGCCGCTGGACGGCAGACCCGGTACGATGAAGCCGTTGTACCAGTCCGCGCCCATGATGTCGTTGCCGCCGCCGGAGTGGGTGGTCGTGGAGTTGCCCGACCAGATGAAGTCGTCACCGGACTGGTTGTCGTCGGCGTTATTGCCGGTCGCGCCGACGTTCTTCCCGCCGGAGCGGACGTTCACGCTGCCATCGTCCAGGAACGGCGCGGTGGTGGCAAAGGCGTAGTTGATGCTGCCGGCGAGGAACCCTGCGTCTTGGCACACTCCGGCGTTGTCGCAGAAGCCGTGCCAGCGATCATCCCCCATCAGCTGGACCGTGGCGCTGTCGCCCGTATCGGCACCGCTCACGTCGCCGCGGAGCTCGAAGTAGTAGGTTGAGCCCGCCGGGACGTTAATGGCCTCGCGGCTGTTGGCGCCGGTGTTGTTCGGGTTGGCCGGGTTGAAGTAGATCGCGTAGTCGGTCGTGGTGGCGCGATCGTTCTCCACGGCGTCGTTCCCGCCCTCGGAACTGAAGAACGTGGTGCCGTTGTTCAGCTGGCCGTCGGCGGAGAAGGCGCCGCCCGAGAAGTTCGAGGCGGTAAACGCGTAGAGCCGGAGGCTCTGGATGGTGAAGTCAATGCCGGCATCATCGCCGCTCGTCGCGATGGAGAAGGTGAACTTGAAGAGCGAGACGCCGTTCGCGCCCGATGTCGGGGTTACCGAGAAGCGGTAGAGGACCTTCTGGGCCGCATCCGCCAAACTGGTGGACGGCACGGACAGGATCGAGATCGACGGGTAGGCCCGTACGATGCGGGCGCCGGCCGATGCCGTGTCGCCAGCGGTTCGCGAAGCATAAACGTTTGTCGAGGACTGTACGCCGACCGCGTAGGTCGCGGAGTTCAAGTTATCAGACGAAGCATCGCGGTCCCAGTCAACGGTTACCAAGTGGCCGGGGCGGGCCGGTTGATTCACGCCGATGTTGCCGATGACGCCCTTGACCGTCAGGTTCTTCGAACCATCCTTGAGGACGATGAAGTTCGAGAGGGTGGCCGTGGCGTTGTCGAGCGACGTGAGAACGGCCTCGCCGACCTTGGTCGAGCCATCCCAGAGCGTGATGGACGAGAGGTCCTGCGGGGTGTTGGAGGCGGTGTTGGAGAGCTGGAAAGCGATCTGCTTCACGTTCAGGTCCTCGTTCGTGCCGGTAAGGCGGAGGACGGAGAGAATGACCTCCTGGCCGGACTGCGCCAAACGCACCGACGGGCTCGAGCCATCAAGGGCGACGGTGATCGTGCCGCCGGACTTGATGGTCATCTTGTTGTTGTCGTTCGTGGAGTTGGCGTTGGAGCCGTTGTTCAGGGTCGGGGTGACCGTGTTACCCGAGGTAAGGCCCGTGGCGCCGAAGGTGGCGCCGATGTTCAGCTTCCACTCAATGGTGTCATCGGCCGTAAGGTTCGCCGCGACGTCGCACTTGAGGGAAACGGTCTTTAGCGTGCCCTTGGGGATAATGAGGTTCTTGTCAAGGGTGAAGGTCTTCTGGCCGTCCGAGGTCGGGTTCTGGACGTTCGTGCCGGTGTTCAGGGCAGTCGTCCCGTCGAAGAGCTGACAGTTGGTCGGGTTGGAAGAGCCGGTGTCGGTCTCCAGCGCGAACTGCGCCGAGGTGAACCGGACATCCTCGCCCGATGCGGTGCCGTCAAAGAGGACCTTGGCGAAGGTGAAGCCGGTGGTTCCGGCAACAACGTTCTGGTTGGTCGGCTCGTTGGACAAGCTCAACGATGAGGTCGCGGTCTTGACCGTAAAGGAGTTACCCGTCACGGCCGTGGTCGGGCTCGGGGTGATGGTATTGCCGGATACCGCGCCGGTCGCCGTCCACCCGCTCGGGGTTGTTGAAGCCGCAACAAGATTGTCGGAACTGAAGTCAGTCGAGAGCTTGCCTTTCAGGAGGTAGGCGTACTTGCCGATGGGGAAGGTGATGGAGTCGGTGAAGGTGAAGACCATCTGGGCATCGGTCGTGCCCGAGCCGTCAAGGGGACCGGCGATGACCTTGCCGGTGGCGTTGTCGTAGAGCGACACTTGCGTATAGTCGGCCTCGGTAACATTAACAGGGCTACCGGCATTCGATGTCAAACCAACGCGCATGATCAAACTTGTTACGTTCACGGCCTCGCCCTTCACTTCAACATCGAAAGCGCCTAACGGCTGTTCGTTCAGGTTGACCGCGATGTTCTGGGCCGGAAGGACCGTGGACTTGGTCACCGTGAGCGAACCCGCGCCCACAGTCGCCTCGTAGGCGTCCCAGATCGGGTTCGTCGCCTGGAAGGTGCCGTCGTCGTCGGTTGAGGAGTCGCCGGAGTCCGTGGCCGTCGGCGTCAGGCCGTAGCCGAACTGGCTGCCGGTTACATAGAGGTCGGTGAAGCGGTAGAGGTCAAAGTCAATGCCGCGGTTCGTTCCGGACTCAATGTCGCCCTTGACGTAGAACTCCTTGGTGTTGCCCTTGGTGATGGTGACGCCGTCGCCGAAATTCGCGGTGTAGTATTTGCCGTCCGCGGAGATCGTGATGGGGTAGTCCGTACCGTCAAAATTCACTTTGACGTTTTTGAGGTCGGTCGTGGCGGCTGAACCGGACTGGTTCAAGCTCACCCACTTCATCTTGAGGTCTTCGGCTGCGCCCGCAGTCACGCGGATGGCGGTGAAGATGTAGCCGGTCGTCCCGATCTCCTTGGTCGCGCCGGTGCCCGGGTCGTTCACGCCCCGCGTGAGCGTTACCGTGCCGATGGTCAGGGAGGAATTCATGGTAATGGGACTCCCGACGATCGGAAGCGAACCATTCACCGCGGCCGCGCCGGCATCAATGGCCACCACGGCCAACTTCACGATGTCGCCGCCATCCGACGCAGTGGCCGGACGGTTCATGGCAATGGTGTAGGTCTTGGAGGTGCCGGCCTTGATGGTCAGGGGCTCGTTCAGGACGGCCTGATGGTTGGAGTTTAGTTTCTTGGAAAGACCGATCTGGAGACCGTCTCCACCCAGGATGACCACGCCGTCAACCGCGGAGTCCGCGGAGGGACCCTGGCGCTCAACGGTAATGGAGTTCACCTTCACATCGCCATCCGCGGATGCGGTTAGGGTGAAGCGGGTCGCCGGAACGCGCGCGGCGTTCTTCGGCGCGAGCGAATCGCCCGGCTGGGTGCCGGCCGCGACGGTCAGGCCCGTTCCAGTCGCCGCCGGAGGCGTTCCCGGAGTCGCCGGGGTGGGCGCCGGTGCCGGCGTTACACCGCTCATGAGGGAGCTATACTTGGCACGCGAAATCGAGCCGAAGTATCCTGCGGCTGGCGAGACGCCATTATCGGACTGCCACTTGGCGACGGCCGCCTTGGTCAATGGACCGAAGTAGCCGGACTGCGGCGAAACACTAAGGTATGCCTGCAGACATTTCACGTCATCACCCCTGGACCCCACGGTGAGGTTCTGGGTGAAGGTGCATTTTCCTGCGGCGGGTGCGCTCGCGGCCTGCAGCGTTACCAGCTGGGCTTGCAACGCGGCTATTTGGGCGAGCAGTTCATCGATGGTTACTGCCGCGGCAACCTGCGGAAGCAGGACGCCCGCTCCGGAGAGCATGGCAGCAGTGGAGAGCGATACAATGACTCGCGTCACCGTAGCGCCCGTGGGAATGAATTTACCCATAGGAAGTTACTAAACGTAAGTTAATCCGTGCGCGGAATATCCGCGCATCGGGATGACCCATCGCACCGGTGCGCCGACGCGCCCGCCCTTCAAAACGAAGAGCTGGGCAACACGCAGCGGTGCGATGAAGGTTAACGGATGAATAAGTGATAATTCTGGAACATGGCCCCGGGCGCATATCCAGCCCTTTGAATGAAGGGCTGGATCGACCCGCCCGAAACGCATGGTTGGTATCGAAGAGTAGTACGAGAGAAGAAGAACAAGTATATCCGCTCAGTTTTCAAGGTCCTGTCGCTGCAATCGTAGCGAGCGTTCCATCCGGGTCTCAAGCGGCTCGTGTGCCAATAGGGCATGGTAGCAACCTGGGATCCGGACTGCAACAAGTCAAAAAAGAACTCCCGCCGTAGGTTTCCGAATGGCTAGCGCTGAACTGGTTTCATTGACCTCCCCATTATGCGGCCCTCCTGTCCTGCCGGCAAACCCTCAATTGTGGATAAGTAATATTGCCGGAAATAACCAATAAATCAAGCATTTTCATCCACAAACGCCAGAACTAGGAGCTATGCCGTCAAATCCCACTTTCAGCTGGGTCAATTATAGGAGGAGACACGGATGCGGACAACTCTCTGGTGGATAACTGAAAAAGACGGTTTTGAGGGATTGATCCAGCCGAAAGAGAAATTAGGGTAAAAACGCTGTTATCCGAAGAACCCGCTCTTTCCTAGTGGGGGTAAGGACTTGTCCCTATCCCAGGGTCTATCCATACCCCTATCGGCCTCCTCCCGTCAACTGATCCCGCACTACGATAACCATATTATGGATGGGTTTTATTTTCTATCGGACAATCAAGGACATTCAAAAACTGGTTCATCTACTAAGAATTCTCCTCTCTAGGACACTGAATGTCCTAGAGAGTATACGGTCCAACGGTTATCACCTTGGCGCGTAATACGCCCGGCATCCGCCAGTTGCCAAAGGTCTCGCTGGAGGGTCTTTTCACTGCAGGCATCCCCGAATATTTGCCGTATATCTCCGAGCTGGGCCCGGCCATGGGATGCGAGATAAGAAAGGATCTTGTCCTGCCGTTCATTCGGCCCGAAAGATTCAGAGCCCGGTATGGATACCGGTGGTGGGGATCCTCCATCAATCCCGATGCTCCCCAAATACTCTCCTGCGGCCCGGTACGCGCCGCTCACCCGCTCCGCGTTTTTGGCGGAAATAAATCCGAGCGAACGGGAGAAGCGCACCAGTTCCTGAATAGAGAACACGAGCGCCGCGAGGCGCTCCCGCTCGGCCGAACGGCGCACCTCGGTGAAAAGCGCCATGCCGGTAACGCCGCCGAGAAACTCGGTGGCGTGCTTGCGGAGGGAGAGTTTCAGCGCCGGGTCAAACGCGGGAAGATCGGTCAGCCGGTACAGGGCCTCGGCGCCGGCCAGCGCCTTGGTGCGCAAATTTTCCTCTATCGTGCGTTCGCTCATGACGGATCCAATGTAATCATCTCATCCGCGATCGTCAACCCCGTTAGAGAACGCCCAATGGACTTTGGGTTACTATCGGGTCTCTTCCTGCAATGATGCAATGCAAGGGCGAGACCTATGGTTCTCTAACGGGGTCAACCCCGTTAGAGAACGCCCAATGGACTTTGGGTTACTATCGGGTCTCTCCCTGCAATGATGCAATGCAATGGCGAGACCTATGGTTCTCTAACGGGGTCAACCCCACACCGATCGCGGTGATGCGTACATACATCCTGCCATAATCCAAGGAACGATCCTCCGCGCTATGAGCGCCATTACTTCGCGATGTTCTTGAGGGCGCACCGCGATCGGTGTGGGGTTAATCCCCACGTAAAGTGCTTCGGTATCTATAAAAACGGTCGTTTTTATAGATACCGGTGGGAACTTGAAAGGAAAACGGCATCGGAAAACGGCATCCTTGAGAATGCCGTTTTCCTTTTACGAGGATGCCGTTTTCCTTTTACGCGGGCGCCGGAGGGCCGTGGGTCTCTATTGCTTCGCCCCGGCGAGCGCGCGCTTCTTCACTTCAACCCTGCGGCCGGCTTTTTTGAGGAAGCGCACTTCGTTGTCTTTGGCCTCCCCCATAACCGCGTCCCCCGTTTTAATACTCCCGGAGATCAACTCCTGGGCGAGTTTGTTCAAAAGGTGCGTCTGGATGGCGCGCTTCAGGGGGCGGGCGCCGTAGTGCGGGTCATAGCCCTTCTCCACGAGAAAGTCCTTCAGGGACGCGTCAAAGGAAAGCGTAATACCGCGCTCAAGCGCCCGCTTGGACACCCGTTCTAACTGCACTTCCACGATACGGCGGAGCACTTCGGGCGAAAGCGAATTAAAGACGATGATCTCGTCAATGCGGTTCAAAAACTCCGGCCGAAAACTCCGCTCCAGCGCCTTCCGGATCTTGTCTTTCAGGTCCTCGCCCTGATCGGCCCGCGCCTCGTCGGCCGAGGAAGCAAATCCTATCCGCGAAAGCTCGCGGATGAACTCCGAACCGATGTTGGAGGTCATGATGATGACGGCGTTCTTGAAGTTCACCGTTCGCCCCTTGGCGTCGGTCAGGCGGCCGTTATCCAGTATCTGCAAAAGTATATTGAAGACCTCGGGATGGGCTTTCTCTATCTCATCAAAAAGGATGACCGAATAGGGGCGATGCTTGATCTTTTCGGTCAGCTGCCCGCCCTCCTCGTAGCCGACATACCCCGGCGGGGAGCCGATGAATTTGGCCACGGTATGGCGCTCCATGTATTCGGACATGTCCACCCGGATGAGCGCCTTCTCGTCGTTGAACATGAATTCAGCCAGGGCCTTGGAAAGCTCGGTTTTGCCCACGCCCGACGGCCCGAGGAAAATAAATGACGCGATGGGCCGCTCCTCATCTTGAATGCCGGCCCGCGACCGGCGCACGGCATGCGAAACCTTTTCAATGGCTTCGCCCTGGCCGAGCACCCGCCCGCCTAAGACCTCCTCCAGGCGGATGAGCTTGGCCGCTTCGGCCTCCAGCATGCGCGACACCGGAATGCCCGTCCAGCGCGCCACGACCTCGGCGATATCCTCGGGCGTCACCTCCTCCTTCAGCATCTGGCGCTCGGTCTGCACTTTTTTCAGCTTGGCTTCGGCATCATCGAGTTTTTTATCCGCCTCCGGGATACGGCCATAGCGCAGTTCAGCCACGCGCTCAAAATTGCCCTCGCGCTCGCGAATGTCCGACTCCTGCCGAAAGTCATCCAACTGCTTCTTCAAGCCGCGGATGGCGGCAATGAAGTCCTTCTCCGCTTGCCAGCGGGTTTCCAGTTTCTTCACCTTGGCGCGAAGGGCATCTACCTGCTTCCCCAACGGGGAAAGGTCGGCGGTCAGGCGCTTGGGTTTCTCCTGTTTCAGGGTCTCGCGCTCAATTTCCCGGCGGGCGAGCTCGCGGCGCAGCTCCTCCAAGTCCTTGGGCATGGAGTCGATCTCCAAACGCAGGGACGAGGCCGCCTCGTCCATCAGGTCTACCGCCTTATCGGGTAAAAAGCGGTCAGTAATGTAACGCGCCGACAACTGCACCGCGGCCTCAATAGCCGGATCCGATATCTTCACGCCATGGTGCACTTCATACCTATGCTTCAACCCTTTCAAAATGGCGATGGCCTCCTCGGGCACCGGCTCCTCCACATACACCGGCTGGAAGCGGCGGGCCAGTGCCGGGTCCTTTTCTATGTATTTATGGTATTCGCGAAGGGTGGTGGCGCCGATGGCGCGGAGCTCACCCCGGGCCAGCGCGGGCTTCAGCATATTGGAAGCGTCAATGGCGCCCTCGGCCGCGCCCGCCCCTACAATGGTATGGAGCTCATCAATGAAAATAATGTATTTGCCCTGCTGGCGCTCCAGCTCCTTTAATATGGCTTTCAATCGATCCTCAAATTCCCCGCGGTATTTCGTGCCGGCCACGAGGGAGCCCACATCCAGGTTAATAACCTCCTTGTCCTTCAGGGACTCGGGCACCTCCCCGGCCACGATGCGCTCGGCCAGTCCCTCCACAATGGCCGTCTTGCCCACGCCGGCCTCGCCAATGAGCACGGGATTATTCTTCGTCCTCCGCGACAGCACCTGCATGACGCGCCGGATCTCCCCATCGCGGCCGATGACCGGGTCAAGCTTTTCCCCGCGGGCGAGCTTGGTCAGGTTCCGCGCGTATTTTTCCAGCACATTGAATTTGGCCTCCGGCTCGGCATCGGTAATGCGCTGGGAACCGCGGAGCTCCTGCAATACGCGGACCACGGCATCGTGCGATATGCCCTGTTCCAGCAATAGCTCATGCGCTCGCGACGGCACCACGGAGATGGCCAGGAGGAGATGCTCCACCGAAATGAATTCATCTTTCAGGGCTGAGGCCTCGCGGTGCGCCTGCTCCATGACCCGCCCCAGGTCCTGCGACAGGTAGAGCGAAGCAATGCCGCCCGAACCGGAAATGCGCGGCTGGCGATCAAGCACGTCCAAAAGTTTTTCGGAAAGCGCGGGCACATCCAGGCCAATGCGCTCCAGTACGGCTTCCACCGTACCCTCCTCCTGCAATACCAAGGCGGAGAGGATATGCAGGGGCGTTATCTGCTGGTGCGAGCGCTCAATAGCCAAGTCGTGCGCTTTTTTCAGCGCCTCCTGGGCCTTGATGGTGAAGTTGTTGAAAGGGGTCATGGACAAAAGGAGGCAAAGGATTCAAAGGGAACAAATGACGCAAAGGTTTCCGGATAACGCAGCGTCCATCTGCTATCGACTCCCTCATCTCTCGCGTTTCTCATTTCCTTTCCCGGATGACCAAAGTATGGCAAAAAAAATTCGAAAAGCCAAACGCAACCGAAGATAGGTACAGCATATACCAAAGTTAGCACTCTTGTCAATAGAGTGCTAAGCCGCACGCCTGCCGGGGGATCCCTCGCTGCGCTCGGGATGAAGCATTGCTCGTCGCTCGCGCCACGCGCTTGCAAACCAATGCTTCACTTCCGCTCCTCTAAGATCAATGAGAGTTCCAGGATATCCGCGCCGCGGCGCACCTTTAGGGTTACCGCGTCCCCTACTTTATATTTCCCGACGATGGCGGCGAGGGTACTGGGCGCCTCTATTTTCTCCCGGTTGAATTCAAGGATAATATCATTCGCTTTCAGGCCGGCCTTATCGGCCGGGCCGCCGGGAACTACCGCGGGCTCATTCTGGTCCGCGACGATGAGCGCGCCGTAGTCCACCGCCAGGTTTTGGCGTGCGGCAATATCCTTCGTAATAAGGATGTAGCGCACGCCGATGAAGGGATAGACGATGCGGCCGAAGGATTTTACGCTCTCAATATCGCGCTTGGCTTTGTTGATGGGAATGGCAAACCCGATGTTCTCCGCCCCCTGGGCAATGGCGGTGTTGATGGCAATGACCTCGCCCCTCAAGTTTAAAAGCGGCCCGCCGGAGTTGCCGGGGTTAATAGCCGCGTCGGTCTGCATGAGCTCTTGAAGCGACTCCGGCCCGGCTTCCGGGCCCGAGGCCACCACGGTCCGCTTGAGGCCGGAGATAACGCCCACGGATACCGTATTTGCAAACTCCCCCAGCGCGTTGCCGATGGCAATGGCGGACTGCCCTATTTCCACGCCGGAAGAATCGCCGAGCGCGAGCACCGGCAAATTGCTCTGCTCCACTTTCATGACCGCGAGATCCTGCACCGGATCGCGGGCCAGCACTTTTGCCGCCAGTTTCGTCCCGTCATTCAAAAAAACGGTGTAATCCGCCGCGGTGTCGGCAACGACATGGCGATTGGTCAAAATGAGCCCGTCTGAAGAAACGATGAACCCCGTACCCGCTCCCACCTCCTCGCGCCGGGTGCCGCGCTGGCGGAATTGCGGGATCTGGAAATCTTCAAACAACGGGTCTTTGCCAAAGGGGTTGATGAAAAACCGCTCCACCACGGGCACATCCTTCGTGGCGACAATGGATACCACAGAGGGAGCCGCACGCTTCACTACGGAGACGACGAGCTCGTCCTGACGGAGGATTCGCTCTTTTAACGGGTCTGCTGAGCGCTCAATGATGCGCTCCACTACCTCGCGGGGCTTCTCGCCCGAAAGCAGGCCAAAGGCCAAAAGAACGACCAGAAAAGAAGTGGCGGCGGAAATAACGATGACCGCGGCGATCAGTTGGCGAGGCCGAAGATCCATGGCTTTATGCAACCGCTTCCACGCTCCGCACGCCCGGCACGCGCTCCTTCAGCATCTCTTCCACGCCAGCTTTCAGGGTGAGTTGGGAAAGCGGGCATCCGCGGCAGGTGCCGAGCAGGCGCACCTTCACCACGCCGTCCTCAATACCGACCAATTCAATATTGCCGGCGTGGAGCGCCAGCATGGGGCGGACTTCTTCCAACGCTCGCTCAACTTGCTCGCTCATAAAATTTGAATTTACGAATTAATGCGAATGCTGCGAATTACAATTCCGCTATTCGTGGCACTCGCATTACATTCGTAGATTTGCATTATACTACTAATAGATGCCTGAACTTGGCGAGTAGCAGGAGCGCGATAGCGCCCCAGACAACGGTGAAAAGCAGCACCGCCCGGCCCTCGCGCCTTAGGTCGGGTTCGGAGAGCATGAGGAACCCCAAAATCAACCCGGAGAAAACCGGATTCAGAATGGCGATGATGATCGCCATGAGGAAAAACTTGTTTTTCCCGATGCTGGCCTTTTCCATTATTGACTCGCCTGCCCGCCCTGCGGGAAGCGGCCGGCAACCGCAGCCCAATCAATGGCCTTGAAAAACACTTCAATATAATCGGCTTTTTTAATGCCGTAATCAAGGGTGTAGGCATGCTCAAATACGTCAAGGACCAGGAGCGGCATTGTAGCGGCAAGGTGCCCGGCATCATGCTCATTTATCCAGACATTGATGAGGTTGTCGCCGCTAGGGTCAAAGGAGAGAATGACCCACCCAATGCCGCGCATGGCGCTCACGGCCCGAAAATCCTCGGCCCATGACTCATACGAGCCGAAACACTGGGTTATTTTTCTTGCGAGCGGGGCATCCGCGGCAAGCGGTAGCGCTTCCTTCGCAAGATTGCCGAAGTAATACTCATGCAGGCGCACGCCGTTATATTCCCAGCCGTAACGCCGCTTGAGTTCAGCAAAGGAGGGCGTACCTGCCTTTCCAGCCGCCTTCAACGCCAAAAGCTCCTCGCTGATGGCTAGGATGTTCTTCACATAGCCCTGATAGAGCGTGAAGTGGTTCTTCAGCAGCTGGTCTGAAAACCCCGGCGTGCCGAGGAGGTGGTCGTAGTTTTTGGGTTCGTACGCCATGAGAAATGGCACAAAGGGGACAAATGTCGCAAAGGGAACAAAGGGTCCGATACGCCTTGTCCTTTGTCCCTTTTGTTCCCTTTGTTGCCTTTGTTGCCTCAGTTACGGATAAATCTGCTTCCCCTCCTCATCATAAACAATAATGGCCTGCGTGGGACAGGACTTGGCCGCAAGGAGCAGTGTTTCGTCATCAATGGTCTGGTCTGCCAAGTCCTTTCTCTCGGTCATGTCCGATGAGGGCGGCGGCTGTTTTCTCCGCAGTACGGCTTTATTTTCGGGATCAAGTTCAAAGGTAGAGGGCGCGACGGCGATACAAGATGCCGCCCCAATGCAAAGATCCCGGTCCACCATGAGCTTCCCGATGCGGAGGGGCTTATCCTGAGTCCCGCGAGAAGCGGGATCAAAGGGCTTATTCGGTTGCGGGCTCTCTCTGGGCTCTGGGGCTTGATTTTCCATGCTCGTTCATTCTATATGGAGGGAGTCAGTAATGGAAAGGAGATGCCCATGATCGCGATGCCGTGGTGGGTACTCGTTCTGCTCCTCTACCTTGCGGTGAACGCGGGAGTTCTCGCCGGAGCCGCCGACTCACAGCTTCAGCAAAATTCTCAATGGCCGGGTAATACCGGTATCCGGCCGTGGAAACTCATCGGCGGTCTCGGCCTGGTTCTTCTCGGCGGCATCTGGTTCGTCGCGGCTACGCTCTGGCACCGCTTCGGCTTACGGAGGTGGCGCCATGCCTGAGTGGGTCATCCCTGCATCTCTCGTGGCCATCGTTGCCCTGGTGGCAAACTCCATCTACGGCCTTTATCTCGTCTTGCTCGGACCACCGACCGCGCCCATCTCAAAAGCCGAGCTCTGGTACATCGTATTTTTCGGCCTGCAGTCGGCACTAGGCCTGAAACTCGATGAATACTGCAACCGCGGCACCGATCAGTTCCTGCGAATCGTGCTCTGCATCTTTGGCGGCATCCTCGCGCTCATCCTCATCCTCGGTCTGATCGAACGGATCACCGGAGCGGGGCCGCTCCTTTTCACCTTCGGATGCATCGCGGCTTACGCCGCAACGTGCGCCGCCGCAATCCTCATCCGGCCGCATGTCATCCACAGTCGGTAACACTACCGACTGTTTTCTTTTTTTCCTGCAGTACTTTTTTATATCTTCGCTCCGCCCGATATATCTACGGGTATACGCGGAGGAAAAACCCCCATACCCCATCTATATCAATGGTATATACCATTGATATAGATGGGGACCGGTTCATTCGGTTGCAGTGAACCCCGTTACAACCCGGTCTAAAGGCCGGGGCATCTAATAACATGTTCAGATCCATTCCTCCTCCCCGCCCTGCCCCGTTAGAAAAGTGTTTTCTCACGGGGCCTGAAGGGTGGGGCGTCCGGGTTATAGCGGGGTGAAAATACGACTCCTACTTCTCCCTAACTGCCAACGGCAAAATCTAACCGTAGTATTTCTCCTTATAGAATCTAATTAGCTGCTCCACCTCGGTGATGATCTCGGGTGAGCCGATCCCGACTTTCAATTTCTGCTGGACGGCATCCAGGTCCATCGCGCCCTCCAGCACCGCCTCCTCAATATCGCGATCGGTAATATTGAGCTTGGCATCAATGACCCGCGCGCCCTCCACCATGATGCGCTCATGCTGGCCGGTTTTGCGGAAATAATCATTGGCCGCCTTGCGAAAGGCCTTATCCGCGAGCACCGAGCAGTGGATCTTCCGGTTCGGCAGGCCGCCCAAGCGCTCCATGATGTGCTGAGGCCGGACTTTGAGCGCCTCCCCAATCGGCATGCCGTCGTTTTCCGTTACCATCACGGAGAACATGGAGGTCGCGGCAATGGCCGAGGCGCATCCGAACGTTCGCCATTTCAATTCCGTGATACGCTCGCTCGCGGGATCTATTTTCAGCCACATGGACATCATGTCACCGCAGTTATGCACGAGGAACGCGTTCGTCGCATAGGTATGGCTTTCCCGCACCTCGAAGTTATAGAGCCGGCCGCCGCCGAATCTCATCCGCTCCGCCCGTTTAACGGGCAGGCAAAGGTAATTATCTTCAAACCAGACCCGTGTTTCATGGCGCTTTCCGCCATCACGCTGGAACGCGATCCCGAGGATCTCTGCCAGACACTCCAGAGAGGTCATATCGCCAACATGCAGGCGGTACGACGGCTGATGATGAGTGCCGCGGACTACTTTCTCTGCTTCCCGAAAAGAGGACGGAATTATCCGCTGGCGCAAGAGTAAGAATTTTACCTGCTCAAAAAGGAGCGGAGAAACAGTGGCATAGCCAGCTCGCGGTTGGGACCGCTGAGTTGCGAAATACCCGTCGCCAAGCCAGAGCCCTTTGATAAGCGAGCGCTGCAACACCGGGTTAATAAATAAAAGTTCGTCCGGAATGCGCTTGGCTGCCGCCGAAGACCCAAAAAGACGGCGAAAATTCCGTGCGAGGTGCACATTGTATACGATACCATCAATACGGTGCTGTTTCGGGCGTTCCCTAAACGTCGCATCCAGGCCGAAAATAGTTTTGATGAGTTTTATGACCCGCTCCACGAGATGGCGTTCTCGCTGGCCGAACGTAAATCCGACTTCAGTGCCGCGCGTATGGCCTTCGGCAATGAAATATCCGAACAGCTCCAGAAGATCAGGGGTTATGGAAACCGTCGGGGAAAGCAAAACGCTCTTAAAGTCATGCTCGCTACGGATATTCTCCAAGGCCATTTTTTCCCGAGGACGGATTTCCAGCGGCAGCGGATAGAGCACCACATCACCGCGTTTGAGATCTCCTGCATGCGTCCACGCGGAAGGAATTCGGATCTTCCAGCGATGATGCCGGTATGAAGTGGTGGCAGGGATCTGCTTGGCGTAGACCAGATGGTCGGGTGTGGCGATCAGCTCACCCAGGTAATTTCGGATCCGGACAAGATCAGTTGCGGGATAACGGACGCTGAATACTCGTTCAACCGGATGATATTTCGAGTCGTGTCCGAGAAGTAGGGTTTCAGGAACAACGCTGGAGATGGGCTGACTATGCGGGTTGGCCGCCACTTCGATTGATGGCGCAAGGCACGCCGGACTCCCGACCATGCCCATCGCGCTATAGGAGGACTCCTCCGGGTCCTCCAGCATGATGTTCCGGGGATTGAAAAAATGGTCCTTGACGATGGGCGAGTAATACCACTTCTCGCCCGTGAATTGATTGACCACATCAATGGGGGCCGCCTTCTCGCCGGCCTGCCCCGCCGGCGCTGCAGCTTCGGTCGTTGGCTTGGGTTGGGATTGCATTATGTCGGGTGTCATAGGAGGAGGTTAAGGGAGGATTTGTTATGAGCGCGGAGGTGATCTGGCAGGTCCTAATCGTCCATCGCACCGTCCCGCCGGAGCTCCAGCAGTTCGTCGCCCGGTGCCTTGCGGCTGACCCGGAAGCGGTCGTACAGCAGCCGGCGGTAGCATACGAGACGGCCGTCGTGCGCGTCTCGAGCTATGAAGCGGGGCTCGACATCGAGCGGCGAGCCCGTAAGGAGCTTCCCATCGGCGAGAAAGAGGAACTGTTGATCAATATCTCGGCCCTGGTTGCCGAGCGCGACGCGCCCGAACGCCCCGCGCTCACTGACGGCGGACGCGTCTGCTAAGCCCCGCCGCTGCCGGTCCCCAAACGGACCGGCGCTTTTTCATTTATAGGTGCGCCCGCCGACTTTCACTTTGGCCCCCTGGCCGGCGAACGCTTCGGGGTGCGATATCGCCTTTTGCCCCATTTCCATCCGGACGGGCGAGATCTGCCGGAGCTTTTCTATAATACCCGGCAGGACCTCCATGACATAGTCCAGGTCATCCTTCGTAGTGGAACGGCCGAGGGTGAAGCGGAGGGAACTGTGCGCGTACTCGTAGGGTTTCCCGAGCGCCAGGATGACATGCGAGGGATCGAGCGTTATAGAGGTGCAGGCCGAGCCCGTGGAGATGGCAACGCCCTGGGCATCGAGATACAAAACCACGGCCTCGCCCTCCACATCCAGCACCGAGACATTCACGTTATTAGCCAAGCGCAGGGTCGGATGCCCGTTCAACTCGGTTTTGGGGATATCCCGGGTGAGGCGGCGGATAAGGTAATCGCGCAGTTCCGCCAGTTGCCCCGCCTCGGATGTCCGCTCTTTCTCGGCAAGCTCCAGGGCTTTGGCAAACCCGACGATCAAGGGTACATTCTCCGTTCCCGAGCGAAGGTTCTTCTCCTGCCCGCCGCCATGGAAAACCGGCTTGAGGCGCACGCCGGAGCGGATGAAGAGGCACCCGGAACCCTTGGGGCCGTAGATCTTCCCGCTGTTCAAGCTCATGAGATCCACCCCGAGCTTTTGCACATCAAGTTCGGAAAATCCGGCCGCCTGCGAAGCATCACAGTGAAAATAGAGCGGCAGCTTATTCTCCCCGGCCTGCCCTGAGCCGGGCGGAAGGGTCGTCCGCTTCCGCCGTTCGTCCTTTAGTATTCGTCCAATTTCCGCGATCGGCTGAATGGTCCCTATCTCGTTATTGGCATACATCACCGAGATGAGGAGCGTATCGGAGCGGATGGCATTTTGCACCGCAACCGGGTCAACCAAACCCTCCTCGCTGACCGGGAGGTATGTTACGTCCCAGCCATTCCGAGCAAGCGTTTCAAACGAGCGGAGGCCGGCATGATGCTCAAAGGCGGTAGTGATGAGATGGCCCGCCTTCGCCGATCCCGCTGCAAGCGGGACAGCAGGCAGGTTTACCTTGCCCGGGAACATTTGCGTCGCCCCGAAAATAGCGATGTTGTCGGCCTCGGTGCCGCCGGCGGTAAAAATTATCTCGTCGGGTCTTGCATGCAAAATTCCCGCGACCATTTCGCGGCTCTGGTCAATGGCCTCCTTGGCAAGCCGGCCCTGGCCGTAAAGGGCAGAAGGATTGCCATAAACCTCGCTCCAGTAGGGCTCCATGGCGGCCTTCACCCGCGGGTCCAGCGGCGTGGTCGCCGCATGATCAAGGTAGATCTCACGCATAGGATGCCTCCAGCATAACGGCCCCTTCAATGCTGTCAACCTCACTATAGGTT
>CAYJUX010000004.1:2519-3960 GCA_964373475.1 uncultured Candidatus Saccharibacteria bacterium | reverse complement strand
ATAGGATGCCTCCAGCATAACGGCCCCTTCAATGCTGTCAACCTCACTATAGGTTCTCCGCCGCGGGCAGGTCCCTCCTCACTAAAACTATATACATCAATTTTTGACGATCGTCGCAAATTGATGCAAGCCGAGCACCTCACCTCCCCGGTTCTTTTACCAGCCGCCTTGCGAACATAAACCCGAAGGCGGCAATGAGCGCCAGTCCCGCCCCGTAGGAGAACGCGACGCGGCTCCCGAAGTGCTGGCTCAGATATCCGAACACCACGCTGGCCGGGAGGAGCGCGAAGCCGACGGCGGCGTTATAGATGCCAAAGGCCGTTGCGCGCACTTCCGGCGCCACGAGGCCGGCGACAATGGCGCGGCCAACGCCTTCGGTCAATGCGGCGTAGATCCCGTACGCGATGAAGAGCAGCCAAATGGACTGGGCCGTAGCGCCGAACGCGAGCCCCAGATATACCGCCGCGAAGAGGAGGAGGCCGACGGTAAAAATGTTCCGCTTGCCGACCCGATCGGCCATGATGCCGAACGGCGCGGCCAGCGCCGCGGAGGTAATATTAAAAACGAAATAGAGAATTGGCAGGAGGAGAATGGCCACCCCGACATCACTCGCCTTTAGGATAAGGAAGGCCTCCGAGGCCCTACCGGCCGACGCGAGGGTGGCGATGACGAGGAAAACAAAAAACGGCGCGCCGAGCTGTCGGAGGGACAGCCAGAAAGTTTTTGCCTCTTGGCCTCCGATTTTTCCTTCTCGGCCTCCGGGCGCATGATCCGCGGTGGAGGGACTCCGCACCCCATCTATATCATTGGTATATACCATTGATATAGATGGGGGAGATGCAGTAATTGGGATAGCGGAAGTTTTCGGATCATCCGCCTTCACCTCGCGGACGAAGACCGCGAGGATAATGACCGCAAAAAAGCTCGCCACGAACGAGAGGAGAAAAAGCGTGCGATAATTTTGGTTAATGAGCGGGAGAACGGCAAATGCGACGAGTGGGCCCGCAGCCGCGCCGGCGGTATCCATGGCCCGGTGGAACCCGAACGCCCGGCCATACATGGCGCGCTGGGTGGAAAAACTGATGAGCGCATCCCGGGGCGCTTCGCGCGTTCCCTTGCCCACGCGGTCAAGAAAACGCACCCCAAGCACGTGCCACGGCAGGAGCGCCATGGCGAGAACGGGCTTGGCAAGAGCGGATAGCGAATAGCCGAAAACGACCAGGGGTTTACGCCGTCCCCAGCGATCCGAGAGCCGGCCGGAGATGACTTTCACAATGCTCGCCGTGGCGTCGGCCACGCCCTCCACCACGCCGACAAAGGTATGGGAGGCGCCGAGCACCGAGGTCAGGAAAATGGGAATGAACGGGAATACCATATCCGAGGAGAGGTCATTCAAAAAACTAACCACCCCCATCCAGACGACGTTGGGGGAAAGGCCAAA
>CAYJUX010000004.1:0-2419 GCA_964373475.1 uncultured Candidatus Saccharibacteria bacterium | reverse complement strand
GAAAACGCGGATGCGCCTCCAGGACCTGGGCCTCTTCAAGGCACCACTGCGAGTACTGTTCGGGGCGTGCCCGCATATCCGCCAAAAATGCCTCCCAATCCACCCACCGGACATCGGCGATCTCGGCGGTATCAAATCTCGCCTCCGTATCACCCGTAAAGCCGACCAGTATCGGGCAGAGCTCGTTCTCCAAAATGCCATCGCGAAAAACCTTATAGCGGTAGGGCGCGACCTCTTCCACGGCGGCAAGTTCCATGCCCAATTCCTCGCGGCAACGCCGCCGCGCCGCCTCCTCGTTCGTTTCGTGGATCTGCGGATGGCCGCTCACCGAATCCGTCCACACCAGAGGGAAGATCCGCTTTTGCGCGCTTCGCTTCTGCGACAATACCTCGCCTTGGCGGTTGAACAGGAACAAAGAAAAACCGCGATGGAGCGGAGTGTCGCTATGGTGCACCTCGGCTTTCGGCATCGTGCCGAGCACCACATTCAACTCATTGACCAGCACTACGTGCTCAGCCGACATATAACCCCATCATATTGGCATCTACCACCACGCGCAATTCACCGGTTTCTATCGGCCCATTCTGGAACCTGCTCGCCCACGCACCAAAAAAAGTGAAATGCGCCGGTCGGGCCGATCCAGCAAAAGGTCCTGCCGAGGATAGAGCGCCGTTTGGCATAGGGCAACCTACGGATGGATTGAATGAAATTTTTAAACGAGCCGTGCTCTTTTTGGAGCCCCTGCATGATACGCGCGTTCTCCATCACGGCCATGATCTTGGCGCTGTTCCGGATGATACCGGGGTCTTGCATCAGCCGCGTAACATCGCGCGGGGTCATACGCGCAACCGCGGCAACCCGAAAACCGTAAAACGCCTTCCGGAAATTCGGCCACTTAGAGCGCACCACCTCCCACGAGAATCCGGCCTGGAATACCGACTGGCTAAGGATTTCCAAATAGCCATCATCCGACTTCGGACGCCTCTGCGGCGGGATATGGTAGTCATACATGATATGCCTAATTCTACTCCAATATACGCGGGTGGTCCGAATGCCAAGCTTATAAAGAAAAACGCCTCGGAACCGAGTCCGAGGCGAATGCCGAACGATGCCGGCGCTAGCGCTTGCGCGCGGGGGGGCGCGTGCGGCCGGCGAAGACGATCTTGAGCATCTTGTGCGCCCGGCTGAGTTCGCCTTCCGTTCGACCGACGACGATCGCCCGGACCCGCTCAGCTTCCTCACGCACGCCTGCCGACTGCCGGTCACGGCCGATGTCCGTGAGTTCCCTCAGGGGAACGTTGAGCGCCACGGCCACGCGGTAGAGACTATCGATGGAGATGGACTTCTCGCGGCGCTCTACCTCACCGATGAACTTCCCGGAAAGCCCGGAGCGCTTTCCGAGCCGCTCCTGAGAAAGCATGCGTTCCTTACGCAGCGCCCGCAGGCGGGCACCGAGCACCTCACGAACCATTCGCACCACGCGTGAACTCATCTGGCCATCCTCCTTCAAAAATGCAGCGGATTCGCACACAGGGACCCGAAAATAAATTAGCATAAATTAACTCAAAAGTCAAATTTCCCAAACCAGGAATCGTCCTCTCGGCCACTTGACGGCGGTGATACACTTTTGATACACTGGGCCACATGCCCACAACTAAAAAACGGATTAATATAACCATATCAAGGGATCTCGAGGAGGCGCTGTCTTCAGCCGCGGAGCGGGACGGCGTGCCCGAAGCGACAAAAGCGGCCGAACTCCTTCGGCTCGGTCTTGAGATCGATGAGGATGTGCTGCTCGAACGAATCGCCAGCGAGCGATATAAGTCAGCAAAGAAGTTTCTCTCCCACAGAGCGGTGTGGCGCCGCTAGGATATGCCGTATTCCATTCAGTATGATATCCGTGTTCCGAACGATTTGAAACTTATTGATGTACCGGCGCAGAAAAGGATACGTACTGCCATTGAAACGAAACTAGCAACGCAGCCCGAGTTATTCGGAAAGCCCCTGCGCCACTCGCTTGCCGGATTTCGGGTCCTGCGTGTCGGCAGCCATCGGGTCGTATATCTCATCAGGCAATCCGTTGTGCTGGTGCTCCTGATTGCTGATAGAAAACATATCTATCAAGAAGCGCTCAAGCGGTTACGTTGAAGTGATAGTCGGAATACCTCTCTCGTCCCTGAGTTCTCCGCACAACACACAAAAATGCGCCTCCGGCCGGAGGCGCATTTTTGTGTGTGCTCGGGGGCCAGGATTCGAACCTGGATTCCACGGTCCAGAGCCGTGTTGCCTACCGTTAGCAGACCCCCGAATGGTGTATCTTTACAACAAGGCGCGAACCTGTTTTATAAAAAACTTTTGAGGGAAACTGACCGCCTCCGCTTCGCTCCGGCGGAACGCTCGGGCGGCGCGGAATTCCCCC
>CAYJUX010000003.1:28077-29722 GCA_964373475.1 uncultured Candidatus Saccharibacteria bacterium | reverse complement strand
GCAAAGCATTCGCGCCAGTCCGCACCCGGAGCCGCTAGGCGGCCCCGGGGTTTTTTTATTGTCGGCCCGTGAAACGACGCGAAGCGGAGTTGAGCGGCTTGCCGACAATGAACCCCGCCCCAATTTTGCCAAGTACCCAATGGTCTTCTACGCTACAGGATATATCCCTCCTCTGCTCGTGAGGCGCGTGCGCAAATAGCGCATCCTGCAATCGGGCGAAGCGCCTCACCCAGGATTGCTTCGCAAAATTGGGGCGGGGTCATATTGATGGCAAATAAACCAGCACTCATCGTCATCATCGGGCCGACCGCGTCCGGAAAATCGGCGCTAGCCGTCCGCTTGGCAAAAAAATTTGGGGGCGAGATCATCTCCGCCGATTCGCGCCAGGTGTACCGCGGACTTGATATCGGGACCGGAAAAATAACCCAGAGAGAAATGCAGGGCGTCCCCCATCATCTTCTTAGTGTTGTCTCTCCGAAGCGCCAATTCTCCATCGCCGAGTTCCAGCGTCTTGCGGAAAAAGCCATCGGTGCTGTCACGCGGCGCGAAAAAGTCACATTCCTGGTCGGCGGCACCGCGTTCTGGATAGACGCGCTGGCGTATGGTATGCGTTTCCCGGCCGTGCCGCCGAACGAGACGCTCCGAAAGCGATTGGGAAAGAAAAGCGCCCCGGAACTTTTCCAGATATTAAAACGCCTTGACCCGGCCCGCGCCAAGACCATTGAGCGCCAAAATCCCCGCCGCCTTATCCGCGCCATTGAAATTGCCAAGGCCATTGGCCGAACGCCGAAGGTCAAAAGGCAAAGGCCTTACCGGACGTTCTGGATCGGTCTTAATCCGCCGAAAGTAATCCTGAAAAAACGGATTGAGATACGGACCGGCCGCATGCTCGCGCGCGGACTGGTTGCCGAGACGCGTTCTCTTATTCGCGCCCGCGTGCCGAAAAGCCGCATCCGGGAATTCGGATTTGAATACCGGGCAGTGCTTGACCATCTTGCCGGAAAATACACTCGCTCCCAGTTGATTAATGCCATTGTCCGGGCATCGCTTGACTATGCCCGCCGGCAGATGACCTGGTGGAAGCGGAACAAAAGCATCCGCTGGCTCAAACGGCCGGCGGACGCGGAACGCCATGTCCGTAGCTTCATCTCCCCAAAAACCCAAAAAGCTCGCGAAGCCAGGAAGGGATGAGCCGGCGAATACCCGAAGGCCGGGCCGCGGTTTCCCTGGAACCCGGGGTGACAATGACCACTTCCTCTCCGGGGTTTTTCAGATTTATGCGCTCTTTAGCCAACCGTTCCACGGTTACGGGGTCGTCCAGCGCAGTAATGGCTCCCTGGAGGCGCCTTTTTTCGGCCTCCAGCTCCTGAATGCGCGACTCCATGACCCGCTGTTCGCGATAAATGGTATAAGCCCGAATGCTGATACGGACCGCGCTGAAAGATAAAAGTGCTGCCGCGATGACGGCGAGCGCCACCACCAAGGGCGAGGTCAAAAAATTCCTTCCCGAAGGCGAATTGATGAGGCTCATAGACGAATGGCTTTGACGAGCGTACACTTATTCTTAATATCCTATTATACCCGTATGAAAATCCCCCGTAATGCAACCCGCGTCATCTGGATCATCGTCAGCATCATCGCGGTC
>CAYJUX010000003.1:0-27977 GCA_964373475.1 uncultured Candidatus Saccharibacteria bacterium | reverse complement strand
TTTTTTTTAGGCGCTCCTTGCCGCGCTGCTGCTTGGACCAGAGTTTCATCTTCCGCGTTCTGTCCCCGCCGTAGAGATAGCCGGTCACATCCTTCTTCAGGGCGGCCAGAGTTTCCCGGGCAATGACGCGCCCGCCAATGGCGGCCTGAATGGAAACGGCAAAAAGCTGGCGCGGCAAAAGCTCCTTCAACTTTGCCGCCGCGTGCCGGCCGATGCGCTGGGCCT
The DNA here is from genome assembly GCA_964373475.1 of uncultured Candidatus Saccharibacteria bacterium. Lineage (GTDB taxonomy): Bacteria > Patescibacteriota > Minisyncoccia > Sungbacterales > SURF-37 > JACQMJ01. Next base: position 27,752 of record CAYJUX010000003.1, on the reverse strand, counting down.
CTTCGCGGGGCACTATTTGGGAAAGAGCGGGCTCCATGGCGCCGGCAATGAGCATATCCAGGCGCACCAGATCCCCGGGACGGTATCCGACGAGCTCGTAGCTGTAGGACCCGTAGCCCGAGGTCAGGCGCTTCAGGTCGTCCGAAAAATCCACCAGGATATCGGCCAGCGGCGCATCATAACTGATAGCCAGGCGATCCGTCCCCAGATAGCGCTCTTCAAGATACGCGCCGCGGGTCTTTGCCAGGAGTTCCATGACCGCGCCAAGCCCGGATAAAGGCGTGAGCACCTCCAGGCGCACCCATGGTTCGGCGATCTCACGGATGCGATGCGGCTCGGACAGACGGGCCGCGCTATAGATATGCTCCTCGCGCCCGTCATCCCGGCTCACGCGATAGGCCACCGACGGCGCGGCAAAAATAAGATGGAGGCCGTATTCGCGCCGCAGGCGCTCCCCGGCGATGTCTAAGTGCAGCATGCCCAAAAACCCCATGCGAAAACCGCGCCCCAAGGCGTCGGTGGATTCGGGTTCAAACATTATTGCCGCGTCGTTCAACTTCATTTTGGCGAGCGCGTCCGAAAGCCGTTCATGATCGTCGGCGTTTTCCGGATACACGCTCGCGAATACCGTGGGCTGGGGCTCCCGATACCCGGGGAGCGCGGGCGTATTGGTTGAGGCCAGAACAAGGGTATCGCCGACGCGCACGGCATCCGGTTCCTTCAGGCCGGTGGCGATGTATCCGATCTCGCCATCGCCCAGCGCGTCCGCCGTGGTCAGCGTGGGGCTGAAATACCCCGTATCCATGACCTCGGCCTCGCGGCCGGCCGCAACAGCGCGGATGCGCTCGCCCGGCCGGATGCGCCCGCCGAACACCCGCACATGGGCAATAACCCCGCGGTAGGCGTCAAACTGCGAATCAAAAATAAGGGCGGAAAAATCCTCCTCCCGGGAACGGGGTGGAGGGACGCGCCGGCAAACGGCAGCCAGCAATTCGGCAACGCCCGCCCCGGTCTTGGCCGAGATCTCCAAAATATCGGCCCGCTCGCAATGGCTCGCTTGGGCAAGTTCGGACGCCGTTTCCTCTATCCGGGCGCCGGGAAGGTCTATCTTATTCAACACCGGAATGATGGCCAGACCCTCCTTACGCGCGAGGTGGAGATGGGAGAGCGTTTGGGCCTGCACGCCCTGGGTGGCATCCACCAGGAGAATGGCGCCCTCTACCGCGGCGAGGGCCCGCGAAACCTCGTAGCTGAAATCGGCGTGCCCCGGCGTATCGATCAAGTTGAGGATATAATCCTCAACTTGCGCTGACTCACGCTGACTGGACGCAGAATCACGCAGAAGGAAATCATTCGTACGGGCTTTGTCGTATACAATGCGTTTGATTTCTAAGTCCTTGCTTCCGAAGTTAACCAGTAAAGCAAGCTTATAATCGCACCCTTTTACGTACGACCACAATTGTTCAATTTGCGGTTTACCGATTTCCGGTAGCGCTTTTAATTCAATAAGCACCTTGTCTTCGATTACAAAATCGGGCTGATATACGCCTACGCGTTTCCCTTCATATAAAATTGGGATATTCTTTTTACTTTCAAATTTCAATCCGACGTTTTTAAATTCTATCTCAAGAGCATTATGGTACACTTGTTCTTTGTGACCCAGTCCAATTTTTTTTCTCACATGAAACAATGCCCCCCGAATTGTATACGTCAGGTCCTTATACAAAAATTCTGCGTTATTCTGCGTATCATTCTGCGTCGTTCCGCGGGGCGGATGATATATCATCCGCACCGGCTGCATCTTAATGGTGATCCCCTTCTCGCGCTCCAGATCCATCTGGTCCAGGTACTGGGCGCGCATCTTTCGCGCTTCCACCGTTCTTGTCAACTCCAGCATGCGGTCGGCCAGCGTGGACTTGCCGTGATCAATGTGCGCGATGATCACGAAGTTTCGGATATTCCCCGGATTGGTCATAATATTTCCCCATTCGATTATAGTGCAGTGCATCATTTCTGAACGACCGTCAAAAAATGATGCATGATACCATTCCCCCTCTTCACTTCATCCCCTCGCCGTCCAATTTCTCGGCCTCAAACACGCGCGGGGTCCTCGCCGGACTCAGGAGATGCTGGCGGAAGCTTTGGATAATGGCCAGCATCTCCGGATTTTTTTCTCGGATCAAAATGGCCGCATAGGTGAGGAGGCCGACCCCGCCGGCAACCGCGCCTTGCAAAAAAATGCCGAAGAAGGTATTGGTCGCCACCAGCGCCGGGAACGGCAGGAGCGCGGCGTAGGCCGCGAGGCCTCCGAGCAAAGCGGCGCCGGCCATGGTCAGGCAGGCATTAAACTCAAAGGAAAGCGCCACGCCGAAATACCGGAGGGAAACGCGCTTCAGGGAACGCGCCAGGAGGAACACATTGAAAAGGGACCCGGCGGCAAAGGCCATGGCCACGGCAAGGATATAGGGCTGGCCGAGGTCCGGAATGCGGAGCACCCGCGTCACTAGGGCAAGCGCCCCGGGGGAGGAGAAAAAAAACAGGGAAAGTCCCAGCGCCCCGCTCACGGTCAGGACCGAGGCGAGAATATCAAGGAGTAAGGGCTCGCGGGTCCGGCCAAGGGCGTAGAACGCCCGGAGCAGGAGCGGCAGGAGGCCCTCGGAAATAATAGCCACGGCGATCACGCCGAGGACCGCGCTAACCAGGCGGGTATCCTCCCAATTGAATGTACCGCTCCCCAAAACCACCCGCACGATATGGGCGCGGAGCACGATGGCCAGCGCGGCCGCAGGCAGGGTCCAAAAGAGGATGGAGCGGATGCCAATGGCCACATGGGCGCGGAACGATTCGCCCTGGCGCGCGAGGGAAGCGCTGGAAAGTTTCGGGAATATGGCCAGCGCCCAGGAAACGCCAAAAAGTCCGACCGGAACGTACATCAGGTTAGCCGAGAATTTAAAAACGCTTATGGAGCCGGCCGTAAAATACGAGGCCATGGCCATGAGGAGGGTCAGCGTCAGCTGGGACATGCCGAGCGCCGCCACCCGCGGCAAAGAGGTCCCGGCCACCCGCTTGAGCCCGGCATCACCAAGAGAAAACGTCGGACGGAAACGAAACCCCAAACCCCGCAGTGCGGGCAACTGCGCCAGCACCTGCCCCAAACCCCCGGCCACGACGCCGTAAGCCAGGCCGTCCAATCCGAAAAAGGGGACAAAAAGGACAATGCCGGCGATGATGCCGAGGTTATAGATAATGGGCGGCAAGGCGAACACAAAAAAGCGGTGCCGGGCCTGCAGCACGGCCGAAATAATACCGGCCAGACCCAAAAATACGGTATTGGCCAGCATGACGCGGGTGAGGCCGACCGCGCGCCCGGCCGCGCCAGCATCAAACCCCGGCGCAACGAACGAGATGAGCCACGGCGCCGCGAGCCACGCGCTCGCGGCCAAGAGGACCGCGGCGCAAGAAAAAACGGTCAAGAGATTTGAAAGGAAGCGCCAGGCCGCGGCCTTGCTTTTCTGATCGTACTCTATGAAAACGGGCAGTATGGCCGCCGACGCGGCCCCGACCAAGAGGAGCGTATAGATAATATCGGGCAGCTGGAAAGCGGCGTAGTACGCATCCAACGCTTCGCCGGCGCCGAAGCGCGCCGCCAGCAGTCGGTCGCGCGCCAGGCCAAGGAGTTTGGCTAAAAAACCCGCGGCCCCCAGAATGAGGGCCGCGGCATGCAAGGTCGGCACTTCGCGCTGGAAAAAGGGAAAATTCATCAGAAAGAATTAGCGGCGACGGGCGGGCGGCTCGGCGATCGGCGCATCGCGCCGCGCTTCGGGCGGCGGCGCGATGCCGTCCAGCGCCCGGCGGCTGGCTACAAGATTGGCGATGATCCGCTTTACTTCGTCGTTGTCCGGATTAAACGCCGCTATTTTTCTGAATTCCGCAAGCGCTCCCGCGCGATTACCCCGACGGTCATGGATCAGACCGAGGAAGTAGCGGGCATTGGAATAGTTATCGTCCAGTACAATGGCTCTCTGGAACTCCCGTTGGGCTTTTCTCAGGTCCTCACTCCGGTAATAGAGAAAGCCAAGCTGGAAGGCCACGCCGATGTCGTTCGGCGCGATGGCCGCGGTCGCCTCCACATTCCGAATGGCCTGGGGAAGATTCCCCTCGCGCAGATGCACCTGGGCCAAAAGGAAATGCGCGGCGGCCAGATCAGGCTTGAGGTTGATGGCGGCTTCCAGTTCCTGGCGGCAATGCCCCAAAAATTCACGGTAGAGCCCGTCGAGGCGACTACGCTCCTCGCCCTGGGATTGGCTTGCCTGAAGCGATACGGTATCGGCAGCCACGAGCGCTGATCGGCCGCGGGCAAGGCGCAAAAGAGGATCCAAGGGATCAAAGCGGGCAGCCTGGGCATAGGCATCGTCCGCCGCGCGATCCGCTCCGGGAATGAACGGAATAACCGTTTCGTAGAGCGCGCCCAGCGCTGCCCAATGGCGGGGATCCGCCAGCTCAAGGAGAATGGCGGCGTTGGCCGCGGCGATGCCGTTCTCGAACTCTGTCCGGAACTGCCCGGAGAGATCCTGATTTGGCCGGATAGCTGCTTCGGCGATAAGCCGATTTACCGCTCCCAGCGCCGCCTCGGCGCGGAGCTGTCGGAAGGACGCATCGTTAGGATTCAATCGGATAGCATATTCAAGTGGAGCTACCGTATTCTCCCGGAGAGCCCGCTGGGCCAGGACCTCTCCCGCATAGGCCGCGCCCAGGGCATAGAGCCCAATGAGACAAAAGGCCGAGGCAAAAACCACGACCAGCGACGCCGTAAAGTTCGCCGCCACCCCCTCGACGAGTACGGTTCTGCGCGCCACGCGCCAGTAGGATATCCCGGACGGACCTGCCCGCGGTTCCTGGGCGGCAGCCGTTACCAGCCCGAGCGAGAGCAGAGCCAGGAAGGTCGCGGTGAAATTCGAAGCATAGAGGAACCACTCAATGAGCACGAACACCGCGAGCGCCCCAAAGGACCAAAGGTAAGGATTGGGTACTGGTGAACGGAAGATCGCCCGCCCCACCAGGAACATCCCCGAGGCCGCCAGGGCGAGGAGTATCAGGGCACCCACAATGCCGAGCGTAGAGACCGCCGTGGACAGGAAAGAAAATCCGTGCGAGAAACGGACCTGCCAGAACAGGGACTGATTCAGGGACGGATCACGGAACTGATTGAATGCCAGTTGAAAATTTGAAGGGCCGAGGCCGAGCACGGGACCCTGCTGAAGGATCTGCCCCCCGATGCCGAGCGTGGCCCCCAAAGACGGAGAAATCTCGACCGGGGGAAGAAAAAGCGGCGAATCACGTTCGATTAAAAAGCTCGGCCAAACCACGAAGAGGAGAGCGACGAGGAGAACCAAGAATCCGGCGGATACGGCTAGGGGGCCGAGTGCATACCCGCTTGCCGATCCACTCCCTGGCGCCCAGCGCCTGGAAAAATTTGCGGCGAGGAAAAGAGCCATGGCCGCGGCTATCCCGACCCAAACCATACGAAAGCCGATGAAAAGAAGTGTTAGGCCAATGAGGAGCGCCGTCGACAGGGCGATAAAGAAGATCGGCCGCGTCACCAATCGCCGCCCGGCGCCAGTTCCGGCGACAAAGGAAAAAAGGAGCGCCATCAAAAATCCCGCACCGAGCACCAGGGCGGACGCGTTCACCGTTCCCAGCGGGTTTTGGAGTATCCATGCGGGCAGGGCGATCCCGAGGCGAGCGCCGAACATGGATGTGAGCACCAGGAAATCAAGGAGGAGATAGGCCACGACCACGAGAAACGCCGTTCGGGCGATGTCGCTTGGCCGGAAAACCGCCGCGGCGACGAATGCGATGATAATGAAGGCGATCACGCTCGCCGCCTTCTCCCCCGTCGGGTCAGAGCCCCAAAAGCTTGACCAGGGAGAACTCGAGGCCAACATACTGGCAAGCATGATAAGGACGGTCCCCCCGAAAACTATGTTCAAAGGGCTCCGGCGATAGCTGACCCGCCGCTTTAAGAGAGCCTCCAAGAGCCAAACCGCGCCCACGATGAGCGCCACTGATTCAGCTACCAGCGGTCTCACCAGGAGCGCATCTCTCGTCAATGGAATGGAAAGGAACGGCATGAGAAAGGCCGCAATAAAAATTGCCGCCCGAATGATATGGAGCGAAAAAAAAGAAAAACGGTCGGCGTTTGAAGGGCGCGCCAACGACTCTCCAAGTTTTACTTCTGCCGAAGCAGTAGTATCCGTCTCTAAAAGAGACAAAGGGAAGATCATTGATACTAACGATGGATCGCCATCATCCTATCATACGGACGGAAACGAAATCAAGAAAACCTATAAAAGTACCGTATTGCGGTCCGGGGAAGGATGCACCCCATTATAACCCATACGCCCCCTCAGGCGGAGAGGAGGAATGCATCTCGGCATGTCACCGCATGCCCTGGACTCTCGGCCGTGTGGTAACGGACTCACGTTACACATCAGGAACATCCTGGGGAGATCCTTGTTCAGAATGCAGATGCCATATATAATTACCTCACGATGACGCGTATGAGCGCGAGAACTTCCGGCGCACCGCCATCAAGAGAGCACGCCATTACCGGCCGAACCCTGCCGGCGTGGGCCGTGGTTATTTTCGCCGCAACGCTCGCCTACGAGATCCCCCATTGGTTGGAGCACGCGGTCATGGTGTACCAGCATGGGTGGCTCGGCCTTTCCATCCTCCATACCCATGGAGCTCTTTTCTTTTTTGACTTTGAATGGAACCATTTCATCTTCAACGCGCTTGCCGCCGCCGCGCTCATTGCGACTTTCTTCGGCACCGGTATGCACCGCGCCGCAAGTCCGGCGCGAAAGAAACCGCTCGTTTTCTGGGGATTTCTCCTCGGAGGAATTCTCCTACAGGGTTACCACACCATAGAACACATGGTGAGGCTCTACCAGCACCTCACTCTGGGATGCGAGCCCTGTCTTGGCATCCTTGGTTCCTCCGTTAACTTCGTATACCTCCATTTCGCTTTTAACACGGTGGTGCTGGCCTCTTCGCTTGCGGCTTTTCAGGCCTTTGGTTTCCTTGGAGCGCTGAGGAGAATGGCCGCGGGAGATACCAGCCGTTCCCCATCGTCTCGGGGTGACGCCAAAATCCTCGGCTACTCCCTCCTCTTCCTCGCCGTACTGGCATTTATCATTTTCTCCGGCGGCGCGTTCCTATCCGGCGGCGTCATATCGCAAAAGAATACCCCTACTTCGTCGGCGGCGGTCTGCACCGCGCAAACGCCGCGATTTCAAGCACAGCCATCGCCGCTCCCGTCCAATACCGTGGTCGATGGCCTGGCCTGGGGCGACTATGACGGTGATGGCTGGGATGATCTCTTTGTTTCCGCCGTCCCCGGCGATAATACCGCTCCCAGCCGTCTCCTGCATAACGATGCGGGCTCGCTCCGTGATGCAACTGCTCAAGCCGGACTGCCGCTGGATCTGCGCGCTACCTCGGGGTTTTTTGCCGACTACGATAACGACGGCCGGCTTGACCTCTTCGTCGTGGAAGCCATTTGGTCCGATCCGGCGCACGTGGTCCAGACCAGCCGCATCCGCGCCTTTCGCAATGCCGAAAAGACATTCGTGGAGGTGACGGATATACTGGGCCTTGACCGGCTGAGCGTAGCATCGCGCGGGGGCTCGCTCGCCTTTGCCGACCTTGACCAGGATGGCCGGCTTGATATCATCGCCGCCTTTAACGGCCGCAACCGCCGCTACCCAGAAGTGGCTCTGGAGGGCAACCATTTTTGGCGCGATGCGAGTTTAAGCTCCGGCTGGATCCAATCGGTATGCGGCAGAGAACCGCTCGACGACTTCTTTGGCGAAGAGCCGCGGCTGGCCAAGGACATCGAAGACACGTTCGGCCGGGGCGAATTCCAAAATCAACGCGGCTGCATATTCATTTTCGCCCGGCCGCCCGTGGGCCGCGTACTCCCGTTCTTCTCGCTACTGAACGAAGCCAGAAGCATCTCAGCCCAGATCCCCGGTGAGCTGCATATCTTTAAAAACACGGGATCGGGCTTCACGGACATTGGCCCGCTACTCGACGATGACCCGCGCCGAATGATCGCCAATCAGCAAACGGCACCGGGGCTGAGACCATGGCCATTCCTTTCCCGGAAGTTCTTCCAGCCGGCAGCCATAGACATAAACCATGATCGAAAGATAGACGTCCTGGTCGCCACGGACGTGGGAGCAAATCTCCTCCTCATCAACGACGGCGGGTTTAAATTCCACGATGCATCCGATGCCTACGGCCTCAATAAATTCGCCTCTGGCATGGGTATTGCCATCGGTGACCCCCAACGGAACGGCGAGCTGGAGATCGTGATCACTAACGTAAGCACCGCCGACCACTTCCGCCAGAAAACGGGGACGCTCGCTCTGATACCGCACTCCCTGAATCGCCTCGGCTTTGGCTGGGGCACGTCATTCATCGATGCCGATAGCGACGGCTGGACAGACCTCATCTTTACCAATGGAAATGTTCCCTATACAACAAAGGAATTAACTCCTCTCGGCCCCTCCTCCGGGAGCAAAAATGTCTTCTCCATGATCACGCCCTCATTCGATCCGAATGAGTATCGAGTAGACCGCTTCTACCACAACCAGCAGGGTGAACTCGTGGAACAACCCCAACGGGAAACCTGCCTGGATACCACTAATACCCGGGCGCTCGCCGTCAGCGATATCGACCGCGATGGCTACGAGGATCTCGCGGTCGGGACGGTTGATCTCAGCCAAAAGCGCGGCGTGACCATTTACAAGAATAACGGTGGACCAAACCACTACCTGAAAGTCAACCTTAGGGGCCGCCGGTCAAATTCTTTCGGCATTGGCGCCATCATCACCGTGATCGCCGCAGACAACAGCCGCCAGTCCCAGCTCGTCGCCATCGGCCAAAGCTTCGCCGCCCAGCACTCCCTGACTAAAACATTCGGGCTGGCCAGCCAGCAAGCGCCGGTGACGGTTAATGTCAACTGGCCATCGGGAACACTCCAACGCCTCTCCGGCGTCGAGGTAGATGCCACCCTTACCATTACCGAGCCGGAGGCATGATCCGCGAGGTCGGATGCAAAAAACAAGCGCCATAGCCCTATCCGCATGCGCCCCCTATCTTTATTTGCGGCTGCTTTCGGCCTCATAATTCTCGGGACGGCAACGCTCTTGTCCATGAACGACCTCGGGAAACTCGCGCCCGAACAACCGCCGAACACGGATGGCGTACCGATCTTCCCCATCGCCCAGGAACGGGAACGCTGGTCCCGGGCCATCAAGCGGGAAGGGGCGGCCCAGGCCTACGAATCGCTCGTGGCCACATACCAAACGAGTACGTTCGCCGTTCAGCACGTAGCCATGCACCTCATGGGCGAGCTCTTGTGGGAGCACAGGGGCTTGGAGGGATTGACCATCTGTGATGAACGCTTTGCCTACGCCTGCCATCACGCCTTTCTCTGGCGCGCCATAGGTGAGCGGGGGCCGTCAGCGATCCGGGAGCTGGATCGCGCATGCGTGGAGCGCTTTGGTCCGCGCACCCCGGCCTGCCAGCACGGCATCGGGCATGGCATTCTGGAATACCTCGGCCATGATCGCCTCGATGCGGCGCTGGTTGAATGCCGAAAGACCACCCCCCAGCATCCGTTCTTCGGCTGTCCGGCCGGAGTTTTCATGGAGTACTTCGCGCCGCTAGTTATGGGGGACGGCCAAAAAACACATGAACCGGTTCCGTTCAATGCGGATGATCCCTACGAACCATGTCCTGATGTGCCGTCCGAATTCCGGGGCGCTTGCTACTTCAAGATCGCCGAGTGGTGGCACGTGTACCGGCACATGAACCTCACGGCCATCGGACAGCTCTGCGGGGGCCTGACCGACGTAACCGATCGGGAAACATGCTTTATCGGCACGGGCAAAACTGCTGCTGATGCCTACGCGCTCAATGAAACCGCCGGCTGGTGTAAAACCATGCCGGAACGTGAGGGCGAGATCCTCTGCCGGGCCGGCGCCATGTGGACGTTCCGTCGCGCACCCGAAACGCGGGCTGTCGCCGACCGGCTCTGCACGGCCCTAGAGGGTGAGGCGGCCAGCCGCTGCCAGGCGCTCGCTGATCTTGACGCGCTCACCCGTTAAGCGCGTCTGCTGCCGCCATATACGCTTAATACAAAGGCGTACTGCGCCGACTGCGCCACCGTCGAATGACAACGATTATTCCGCCAAGTACTCCGATGGCGGCAAGGCCGCCGAGCCCGTAGGTAAGCGATGGGGGCGGCGGCCATAACAGTTCACCAATACGGAAAGGTTCTTCTTCTGGTGTTTGTCCTTCCGCGGCGCCGGCCGGAACTCCCGTCACCAACAGAGAAACTTCCGCCAAACTCCTTGCCAACGGACACGGGAACGCGCCAGCCTTATACTGCCGTACGACCCCTACCGGGAGTTCTTCGAGACCCCACTGGGGAGGGTGCAGTTGCCCTGTTTCGCCGTGCGATGCAACTGATACGCAGGCAGCGGTGACATCGAATGGCGCGCCGTCAACTTTACCAAAAAAACGGAATGAATACGGCCCTATACCCGTCGGAATGAAACGCGCTTGGTGGGCGAACTGCGCTGGAAAAAAGGGAGGAACGACACTAAGATCGTGCCTCCCCTCCCCGGCTACTACTTCAACGGAAAGATTGTTTTCCGTCGTATTCGCTTCCGGCACTCTTAAATAGGAGGGACGGAAACCCTCTGGCAAAAAGGTATACGCTTTCGAATTCAGAGCCGGAGCTCGACCGGGTCCGATGAGAAACTCGATCGTCGCCGGCTCGCCAATGAACGCCGGCTCATCGGCGAAGCCGATGCGCACAAAATATTGCAAATCGCCCAATTTTAAAACCATCTGTTCGTGGGCAGACGCGGACGACAGGGAAAGAAAAATACCAGCAACCGTCATGCCGGCGAGGATGCGCCAGCGAGTATATTTCATAAATACCTCATTCCCTGCCCGAGGGATCATCGTATGCTAGTATGCGATTAACCCGCCACTGTAAGTATACGGTATCAACGCATAAGCGTAAGGACCAGTTATTCACTCTCGGGATCGGCTGATGACCCCCCACCAGCGCTACATTTTCTTCCTGTCAATAACACTATTGGCCACGCTGGCCATCTACGGCGGCGCGCGTCTTGGGTCAATGTCGGCAGTGCTGTTCGTGGTGGTCAATATCGGGAACGCCCATTACCTCATGGCCTACCTGGCCAGCATCCGCCGCTGGCGTTTGCTCTCCCGGCCGGTACTCCTGCGGCGCTTGATGCTGTGGCTGGGCGCCAGTGCCTTGTACTTCCTTATATTCTACGCATCCGGCATTCCATTCGGTTGGACCGTTCTCTCCATACTCATCCTGGCGGTCGTCCACAACTTCCGCGACTACGCCTTTTTTTACCATCGCCTGAGCTCCCCGTCCGGCTCCAACCCCCGACCCCTAGCCCTGACCTATTTTTTAAGCGCCGCATTCCTTACTATTCTCTTCCTCGCGCTCTCCTGGTTCCCGGAAAAAAAATCACTTTTCTTTTTCGAACCGATCCCTGATCCCCTATTCATTTTCGGCGCCGCGCTCTCGGGCGCGGTGGCAGTGGCATGCGGCTATCGTCTCCTCCGGCAATTCTTCCTCCATCGCCAAACGCTCCTCCCTTCCGCGTTCATCATTATCCCTTCCCTCAGCGGCGCATTCGCAGGTTCGCTCGGCGCCATCAATCTCATTGACTATGTCTTCCCGCTTACGCTCTGGCATTACCTGCTCTGGCTGGCCTACACTTTCCTTACGCTCCGGCGCACCGAAAAGGAGCGAATGTCGGCCAAGCCGGATGAGGGCCGCTTTGCAAAAGTATTTGCCTTGAACTCCAGCGGCATGCCGCAATTGCTCATCAGCACCGTGCTCATCCACACCGCAGTATTTCTTGCCGCCATGGGTGCGCTCTGGTTGGGGCATTGGAAATCGTTCCCGGAATTCGCCTATAACAGCTTCCTCTGGGGCTTCTACGGCTACCCCTTCTGGTCGTTCCTGCATATCGCCTTCTCCGTCTTCCCGCCCTACGAGCAGCCGGGCTTTGCGCCTCGCCAGGCCCTACGGGTATGAACGTGCTTTTGATGCGCCGGCCTCTCGTAAAAACCATCCTCCTTACCCTGGTGCTCATTACCGGGATCCTCTTCGCGACTGCCGTATCCGCGATCTGGCGGCGTCCGGAGTTGGGCTGCTGGTGGTCAGCGAACCGTCCGGCGTGCTATCAGCGACTCGCACTCAATGCGCTCGAACGCTCCGGCACGCGCGCCGCCCAGCGTTTCGCCGGGGAACTCTTTTCCCGTCAAACCATTGATCACAACGGATGCCATGATATCGTCCACGCGCTGGGCCGAGCGGCATTCAAACAAACCCAGGATATCCAGCAGACGCTGGATGAGGCGGAACTTTTATGCGCCAGCGGCTTCAGTCATGGCGCGATGGAAGGATTTTTCGGAGGAATCTCCGTCCACGGGGTCATTGCGCCCGAGCACGTCGCCTCGGCCTGCCGCGCCTACGCCGATAAAAAAAATCGGCTTGCCGGCAACTGCTTCCATGGGTTGGGGCATGGGCTGGGCGAGGAAGGAAAACGTGACATCCATACGGCCCTCGCGCACTGCGATCTACCAAAGGACCAATGGCAGCGGGATAACTGTTACGACGGACTTTTCATGGCCGTTGCCGAATCGTCCCACCAAGCTATTTCCTGCGGGGAGCTGGCCCAGCGCTATCGCCTCCATTGCTATTGGCGTTACCTCCCGGCGGACGAATTTACGTCCGGCCCAAAACCGACGCCTGAGGACATGGCCGCTCTTGGCCGCACCGTGCCAAAGGACTATCAGAGGGTATTTTGGTACGGCACCGGACGCTACCTCAATAAAGCCGTATCAGGAGACATACCCGCCATGGAAGCTTTTTGCTCCCGGCTGCCGGAAGAAGCCATAGCCGACTGTCTCGGCGGAGCCGCACTCTACCAAGTGACCATTCACAGTGGGGCGAGCGACCGCGCTGGATCATTCTGCGCCGCGCTGGCCGATGAGAACCGGCAGCGCATGTGCCGAAAAAGCGCGCGGGCGGAAAATTACCCGCGTGATCTCCCGTAGGGCGCCGTCACTCGCGAAAATCCTTCACGTACTCTTTTCGCTCGATGACCGCCCGGCACCGGCTGCCAAACTGCTCACCAACCACATCACATACCGGACGGTCGCGGTTTGAAAAGCCGGCCGTCCCCAGACTGACCCCGGCCGCAACGCCTTCAATGCAGGATCCCTGATAGGAGCGAGCGCTTTCGCATAGAGCGAACATTTTTTTAAAATCATTTTTAAAGAGCGGCGGGATGAAAAGCACGGCCGCATCCCGCACGCAGAGTTGCCGATAATATTCGTCCACATCCACCAGCCGGCACTGGTCAAACCCCCGCTGAAAATCTTCCGGTCGCCTGGGGAACGCGCTCATGAAGACGGCGCGGGCGACAAAGCGGGCGCAGGCCGGGCGTTGTTGCTCACTGACCTCACCGCAGAGCGCCGTCATATCCTCTCCGGCGGCAAATGGTCTCGCCTTGCCCTGCGCGGAGAATGGGGGAAGGGAAGAGTAGCGGTAGCTGTTTTCCATAAAAACGCCGTAGTAGCACCAATCCTGCATCCATGGCTGGGGGGTGCGATCGCACGCGAGCAGTGAGCGCAACACATCGTTCTCATAGGCGAACATGAGCGCGTGCCCCACGCCGTGGAAGCATTGATTTGCCGCATCCTCCCGAGGACGAGAGGGATCTCGGGAGACATCCGCCGGCATATGCATCCCGCAGGCCTGCTGGATCAGCGCGTCCATGGACTGGGAGTCCTTCTGCTCCACGAAAAAGGCCTGGAATATGCCGTGGCGGTAGCCATCCAGGGCAAAATCGTAATGGCGAGGGTCTTGCACGCTGAAGAAGAACTCTATCGCCAGATCAAGGTTGCCGGTCTGGCTGTAGGCGGCACGGCCGACCTCGTGCATGGCCATGTGGAGCACGTTATGGTATCCGAATTCCCGCCCCGCATTGTTGAGATATTGAAATGCGGCCTGAAAGCCGTCGGCGTTAGCGATCTGGCGGGCGGTATCTGAATAACACTGATACGGGTTCAGGACGGCACGGCATGGATCTCGTTCAGGGGAACCAGCCGCCGGCATTTGGGTCTCCGGGCTGAAAACGGCCGCGGCGATGAGGACGCCGAGTAAAATCATCGCCAGCGAGAGCGCGGGGGAAGGGCGGAAGCGATAACTGAATTTCGATAAAACAATTCGCATCTATTCTGCCGCGCTGACCGGCGCTGCGCATTGTCCATCAATGCCGATCCGCAAGCCAGCACGGAAGCACTCATCTAATATAGCACGGCACTGTTCACGCTGGGGAGGATCAAGCTCAGCGCAAAAATACAGACCCCACCCGCGCTGAATGCCTTTGGCGGCATTACGCACGCAGACATTTTTGAACTCCCGGCCGGGATCTTCACACGTCCGCCAAATCCTCTGAAAGTCGCGCGGGAAATAAAGCGGGAGACTATGCAGGGCCAAACGCGCGGCGCATATGGCGCGATAGGGCTCCGCGAGCCCGCGGCAGGCCATGAATGCCTGACCAAAATCGCGATGTTGGTTCAGATCGGCCTCGCCAACGTAGCGCGCGCATGCGGAACGGTAGATCTCTTGAATACCGTTGCAGAGGGCCCATAGGGGATCGCCGCCGACATTCGGCCGGGGCTCCTCCGGATAGTAACTGGCGAGGTGGAGATACCCATTCTCCATGAACACGCCGTGATAGCACCAGGAACGCTGCCAGGATTCGGAGAGGAGATCGCACACGGGCAGGGACTTCATAATGTCATTGCCCTCGGCATACATAACGGCGTGCCCAATGCCGTGGAAGCAGGAAAAATGTTCGATGTTCAGATCGGCCCCATCGGTCGGGTAACGCTCAGGGCAAGCCAGTTGAAAGAGTTCGCGATAACCGAGGCCATCCCGGCGATCCCGGAAGAAGGCCTGCACTACGCCGTGGCCGAAGCCGTCATGGCGGAAAAAATCCCCGGACTCGGACGGCACTATCGAGCTCAAATCCGAAGTAGGAACGGCGCTTCCGTTCTGCAGCAGATGCGGATCCGATGGCGGGTAGACACCCATGCCGGACCGGGAAGACAGTATACCGATCCATTCAATGAATCGGGAAATGGCAGGTGGCGGGAACCCCAAATCATTTGATCTGCCCCCAGCGCCCTGCCCGCGCCCCAGGTACGCCATGGCCTCTCCCAGGTCGCGCGTATGCCGATAGGCCTCGATACCTACGACGTGCATGATGAGGTGCGAACTGCTGAAACCCGACTGATCCCAAACCTCGGTCTCCACATAGTGGAGCGCCGGTATGATGCCCTCGGCCCGCGCGATGCGACGCGCGATATCCGAGTAGCATCGCACCGTGTCGCTGCCGGCCGGGCATGACCGAGTGGATGATCCGGGATGCGCGGGCCAACGCTCGGCAAACCACGCCGTACCAACCAGGAGCACGATCAAAACGGCCAGGGGGAGGGAACGGCGAACTACGCGCCACGAACCGAACATATGCACGCCTCCAGTATACCCGGTAGTACAACATTCCTCACCTACCCAAATACCCAGGCCATTCCGTTCTGGTGCTGGAGCGGGCACATCGTTGATTCGGGTGCTCGTTGTACTACCGGGTATACGGGAGCGGATTTTAGGATACTACCCGCCCGCATCGCTGCGGCGCGGACGCGGCAGGACAGAAAAGAGGATATGGGCAAATGAGAACAATACAAACCCAGGGAGTCCCCAGAAAAAACTTTCGGTGATGATGCGGTTAAGATCGCGGGGCAATGCCAACCCCCATACGGCAACAAACCCTCCCAGGATGACGGCGTACACCACCGTTGTCACGAGAAAATAGCCGCGCGTGCTCTCCCGCCATTGATACCCGCTCATACCGCTCCCCCCACCGCCCGGGTACCCGGTCTGCCTGCGCCAGGCGGTTTGGAGTCCGACGAACAAAAGCCAAAGCACGAAGTGCCAAACGGTGAAGAAGTACACCAGGTCAACCGGATCCAGCGCGGCGATCGCCGTAAGCATGCCGCCGGCAGGGAAGAGGATGGCCGCGGCCGAGCCGAAACCCGAACTCATCGCCCGAACAGCCGGCATGGCCAGCCGAAGGCCGCTTACGACCAGCGCGGCAACGGCCGCAACGAAAAGAACGGGAACGAGAACATCGGGCAGGTCGCCGCCAAAAATCACCCGCGAACCTCCGGGTCGGAGAAGGAGGTTTAGTGAGAATACAACGAAAAATGCCGACGAGAAAAACAGGGTAACCGCGAGATGCCGAAAACCACCGCGGAAACCACCTGCGAATTGCCGGTAAAAAAATTCATAGTCGCGAAAATTGTGGAAGACGGCAATAAAAATAACCGAGAACAGAGCCAACGGGAACGATACCCAGCGGAACCAAAAAACGGCTGCGAAAAATAGGGCAGTGAAGACCGTAAAAATGGAAAGATTGCGGAGGCGCTCGCCGGGTGCCATGCGCCGGTAGGCCGGTACGCTCCAGAGGTAGGCCATGACGTAATGCCCCTGACCGAGCATGAACGCAAAAAGGAGGGCAGCGGCCTGGCCAAAGAGCATTTTCGATCCGAAGTAAAAAACCGCAGCAATAGCGAATGTCGCCGTAAAAAACAATAGGGAATGCATGGGGTGACCGATCCTCCGCTACGGCGTTCGACTGAATATATCCCTAGTTTAGCATGTCATATCGAGCCAGAACCATGTTTTGCTCATGCGTCAATGCTATCATGAAGGCATGGCATCTTTCCTGATGCATTGGCGCGACATCCAATCGCATACGCTCGGCTCGCCCGTCCTCCGTTTTTCGCTCTTTGGCGTATGGAGTGTATTTGCCGGCTTGGCCTTTGCCTCCTCCGTTCCGCCGAAGCTACTCCCCGGCATCGAATGGGTCGGTCTCGCCCCATTCCTCGTGTTGCTCCTCTTCGGGCTCAACCGGCGCGAGCTATTTTTTTACGGCTGGCTCGCTTTTACCGTGGCCACCGGCATCTATACGTCCTGGATGTTCAGCGCATTCCCGCCGAGCTGGCTCTATATTACAAATTTTTGGGTCCAAGTAGGCGGGACGCTCGTTGCATGGCTGGCCATCATCACGGTGCTGGGACTTGCCGGAGGAATGTTTCTACTCTTGGCGAAAATACTCCTTCGGGGGAACGCTGCCGACATTCTCTCCTTAGCGCTGCTCATTGCCGCCATGGACTACGGCCGATCGCTCTTTGCCGCCGCCCATCCGCTCATCTGGGGGCCTGGCAGTATCGCGAGGGATAACTGGGCCATGAACATTCTTGGATATGCCCTGGCCGATTACCCCCTCCTCCGCCAGGTGGCAAGCATCGGCGGTCTCTATAGTTTGAGTTTCATCGTCGGCCTCACCAATGCGCTCCTGTTTTCCGTCATACGAACCGCCCTCCGGTCGCACCAAACAAGCGGCGAACGATTCCGCAAGATCGCTACGCCGGCCGTCGTGGTCATCGGGCTGCTTTTTTCATTCACGCTCCTGGGCTTCGCGCTGGCCAATGCATTCTACCAGCCGGGGTCAACCATCCGGATCGCCATTATCAGCACGGACTTCTCACCGGAGGACTGGCAGGTGGAAGATTTTCCCGTACGCTCTGCCCTGCTCCTCTCACGCCTGATCCGCACCGCCGCAGCACCCGAAGGAACGGCGGACATTATCCTCATGCCCGAAAATTCGGCCCTCCCCTCGACCACACCCGGGAACGAAGCAAGCTTCGCCCAAGCGGCAAAATCGCTTCTCGGGAACGACCGCTACCGTATTCTCATCAATCTCTTCCCGGGCGGAACCACCATGCCCGGTGCTCCGCCCATCATCATCCTTCTTGATTCAGAGGGTGAACAGATCGGCCGCTATGTGAAAAGATTCCTGATACCGTTCGGCGAATACCTGCCTACGGCATTCCGATGGACACTGGAAGCGCTCGGACAAACATCGTGGCTCGAACGGCACGCAAATATCTGGTATCAATCCGGCGAGGGCTCGGGCGTATTCGCCGCGCCATTCGGCACGATCGGCGTTCTCGGATGCGCGGAGATCATGTCACCCGCGCTCACCCGTCAGAGCGTAGCCGAAGGCGCCGAGATTCTCGTCTTCACCTCATCCACGTCCACGCTCCGCGGCTCGAAGCGTCTCCGTGCTCAAAACCTCGCCATCGCCCAGATTCGCGCCGCCTCGGCCAGGCGATTCATCGCTTATGCCGCCAATGGCGGTCACTCATTTTTCGTGGGCCCTGACGGCACCGTGCTTTGGGAAAACCCGCTGGTCGCGCCGGGAGTGAAGATCGTTGCGGCAAAAACCAACGCCGCCGTGCCGCCCGGGATCCGCTACGAAATTGCGTTTCCTGTTTTCGCTGCCGCCTTGCTCTTCGGCAGTTTCCTCCAAAAAACGAGGATGCCAAGGGTACGGCATAATACCCCGCCGTTGAACTCCAAGCGAGCTTAGTCGCGGTCCGGCGGGGCGAGCTCTATGAGCTCTATCTTCATTCCCTGGGCCTACAATATCCAATATAATACGGGCTAATGAATATAGCTTCTCTTTTGCATTTGCAACCGCGCACGCTTGCCTTCGCCATCCCCCTCACGGCCCTCATTGCCGCGGCCGCGCTGGTTATGACGAGCTCCCGCGAGCTGCCCGCCACAAGTTTGCCGGGATCGTATCCGGAACTGCAGGAGCTCTCGCGGCAAGGGCAATCATTCGCTGAACTTGCGGCATTTTTTAAAGCCGTGGCTGAAGCAAAAGGCGCCGCGTACGCCTTCGGCCTGCTCCGCGTCGCTCCCCTCGCGCCCAATACCGACCTGCACCTCCTCGCGCATCACGTCGGCGACGTCCTCTACCGCCAGCGGGGGCTTGATGGCATCCAGATCTGCACTGATGAGTTCCGCAATGCCTGCTCGCATACGATCGTCGTTGGACTCTTTTATGAACGGGGCATCTCTGCGCTTCCCGATATCGCCCAGGCCTGCCGCGCGGCGCCCGGAGGGTCGGGCGCCTACACTATGTGCTTTCACGGCCTCGGCCACGGCATTCTCGCCTATACGGGTTATGACCTCCCGGAGGCGATCAGGATCTGCAGCCGCACTGCCACGCCCCAATATGCAGGGCGGGAAGAGGCCGAGTGCGTCGGCGGCGCCATCATGGAAATTATTTCCGGAGGCGGCCACGACAAGGACCTTTGGTCCCGGCAAGCGCCGAAATATTTCCAGACATCCGATCCGCTCTATCCATGCACGGCCGATTTCATGCCCCAGGGCGCGCCCCGCCTGCGCTGCTATTCATATCTTACCCCCCACCTATTCCGGGCCGCCGGAGCTGATCTGGCCGCTCCCCAACCCCGGGACTATGCGGCCGCTTTCCGTTTCTGCGAGCGCATATCGCCCTCCAATGCCCAAGCGCGAGGGGCCTGCTTCGGCGGATTCGGCAAGGAATTTACCGTACTGGCCAAAGATCGGGACATACGGCGCATTGAGGACATGACTGATGCGGAACTGAAACGCGTCTATGAATGGTGCATGCTCGCAGAGGATCGCGGCGGAACAGCGGCATGTATTGAACAGGCCATGCAATCGCTCTACTGGGGCGGCGAGAATGACCGAAATGCGGCGATACGGTTTTGCATGATCATCAACGACCAGGCGTACCGCGACGGATGTATGGGAGACCTCATCGGCGCCGTCGGCTTCTACATCCGGGATCGGAATTACCATGAAGCGTTCTGCGCTGAGCTCTCGGCCGACTATCGCCGCCGCTGCCGCGACCGGCTGCTCCCGTAATATGACCCCCATTCATGTACCCAAACGGGACATCATGGTGCTCGCGCTTGCCGCCATTGCTGCCGCGATCTTCATAGGGGCGGGGGTCTCGGAAAATCCCAATTCAGCCGGACGTATTGGCGCGCACTGCCTCGCGGCATCCCCGGGGAAAGACCGATCCTACTGCTGGTATGACACGCTCGAACGCGTTCTCCGCGAACACGGCGTTGCGGCGGCTTTTTCCGCACTGGCCGTACTCTACGCCCAGAACCCGGATGTCGAGAATATCTGCCATGAGCTCACGCACCGCATCGGGCAGGCCGCCTACGAAAATTTCGCCGCCAACAGAAATTTTGATGTCACGCCGAAAATGGCCTTTTGCAACTTCGGGTTTTACCACGGCTTTATGGAGCGCCTGCTCGCCGAAAGCGGCGACGCCGCTCAGGCGCGTTCATTTTGCGAATATGTCGACCGTGCGCTCGGCGCGCTTACCCAAGGCGCCTCGGGGCAGTGCTTCCACGGCATTGGCCATGGCATGGTAAACGGCCACGAGGCCGGGCTCTGGGGCAACGCGCGCGCCATGATCAGCCGCGCGCTCCCGCTTTGTGAAGAGGTATCTGACACGCCAGGCCGGCGCCGCCGATGCGCCGCCGGCGTGTATAACGGGATTTTCGAATTCCACCTGCGGGGTGAATACGGGCTCCACATGGACCAAATAGATGCCGCTGACCCCCTAGCACTCTGCCGGGGCGCGCCCAAGGACTACCGCGTAGCCTGCTATGCGGACGCGTATTGGGTAGTCGCACATATTGCCAAGCGGGATTTTTCCAAAATCACCGCTACCCTTAGCCAGATCCCCGACCCGGCCGTTGCCGCCAAGACCGTGTGGTACTTTGCCTCATTCAATATGGATCAAAGGCTCGGTGCGAACGATCATGACCGGGATATCGCCATCTGCCGCGGGCTTGCCGCCCATCTCCGGCTGCCGTGCATCCAGGGCTTGGGAACCGGATTTCTCTTGTACGGCCCCCCCGAATACGAATACGTGGGCGCCATCCGTTTTTGCGGGGCGGAGATACTGCATGCCGATGAACGGATCGCCTGCTTTGAAAATATTTTAGGCCGGATCCGCGATTCGTACTCGCCCGTAAAAGTAAGCCAGATCTGCGCGGGCGTTGATGCGTCATACCGGAAATTTTGCCGAGAGTAAGCATCCTCCCAGTCAATGCGCCAAAGCCGCTCTCCCCTCATACTATTCGTCGCCGCCCTGATCATCCTCGCCATAGCCGTAGCGGCGGCAATTCTTTTCCGGCAGTCCTTGCCGCTAGACCCCCCCTCTCCAACCATACTGAATGGTCGTGTGAGCATAGAGCGCGAGCGAACGCGATGGCAGGAACAGATAAAAACATTGGGAGCCCAGCTGGCCTACGAGGAATTCAAAAATTCGAATTACGCTGTCACGCCCGGACGGCGTCATACGCTCATCCATCTCTGGGGAGAAGTGCTTTTTGGAGAGACCGGCATCGCAGGCGTTACCATATGCGATGCAGCGCTTGGGTTCGGGTGCTATCATGGTTTTTTCACGCGGGCCATCACCGCAAACGGCATTGCCGCCCTGTCCCCGCTTGATATGGCCTGCAGGAATGCGTTCGGCGAGCTCTCCAGCGGCTGCCAGCATGGCATTGGACATGGCATTCTCGAGTATATTGGACATGAGAAGCTTCTTGCCGCGCTCGAGATGTGCGACGCCGTGCCGCAAAAAGATCCTATTGCCGGATGCACTGCCGGAGTATTCATGGAATACAATCTCCCCATCATCATCGCCGATGGTGAGGCGGTCATGCGCTTCCGCCCGATCGATCAGGGTAAACCCGCCCTCCCCTGCCCCAACCTACCGGCTCGCTTCCGGCAATCCTGCTATCATGAGCTCGTCCAGTTGTGGGATAAATATTTCGATTATGGCGTGATCGGAAAGTTCTGCCAAGCCATCACCGTTCCCGAGGAGCGCCGCGCCTGCTTCATGGGTGCGGGCAACGTCGCCGCGCCCTCCAGCCAGTACGATGTGGCAAAAACCCTTGCCAAATGCCGCCTCATGCCTTCGCCGGAGGGGGTCGAGACATGCCGCATGTCCTCTTCCTGGAGTTTCTGGGCCTCTCCCGAGCACCGCGGGCAGGCCAGAGAACCCTGTCGCGGACTGGACGCATCCATGGCATCCGAATGTGCTCCGCCGAAATCCCTATGAAATCCTGGCCAATAATTCTGGCCCTGGGTATTTCCGCGATCATCGGCGTGGGTATTTTGGGCATCAACAACGCCGCCGAAGCGCCTACAAATACTGGCGCCAAAGCAGGCGGGGCCCCCGGGGCCCCAGGCGCGCCCGCGCTTCGCCTCCATTGGCAGGAACAGATCTCGGCGCTCGGCCCGGCTGGGGCATACGATAAGTTCAAGCGCGAATATTCAAAAGTCCACTTCAGCGCCCAGCACCTCGCCGCGCACGTCATGGGCGAACTTATCTATGAAACGGTTGGTCTCCCCGGGCTTGCCATATGCGATCCGGCGTTCGCCTTCGGGTGCTACCACAGCTTCTTTGGCCGGGCTATTGCCGAAAAGGGAGAGGATATCGTGAAAGAACTTGACCGCCAATGCGTGAGCCGCCTCGGACCCGGCTATACCGGCTGCCAGCACGGCATCGGCCACGGGCTCATGGAATACTTCGGGTCCCGGCGCCTGGCCGAGGCCCTCCGGGAATGTGAGCGTACGACCGTCATCCACCCGCTCCTCGGCTGTACATCAGGCGTTTTTATGGAATACAACACGCCCATCGTTATTGGTGAGCAAACATCGCAGTCCCTGCGGGAACTTTCCCCTGACCCGCTCGATCCCTGTCCGTCACTCCAGGAAAATTTCCGTCCTTCCTGCTATTTTGAACTTGCCGCGTGGTGGCATAACTACGTTGATTACGGGGAAATGGGCCGCCTCTGCGCCCGCCTTGATGCCGCCTCCGTGCGCGAGGCCTGTTTTCTCGGCATCGGGTATATCGTTGTCCCCTTCAACGAATACCGCATCAAACCCTCCAAGACGGACTGCCAAAAAATGCCGACGTCCGACGGCGGAGTACTATGCCGCGCGGGCGCATGGTGGAGCTATTTTGCGGTTCCGGAACAGCGCTCTCTTGCCGATGACATGTGCGCCGATCTTACCGCGCTGGAACGCTCCCGCTGTCTTGAAAAAGGGATGTTCGTGCGCTGACCCGGCATGCCCGGTAGTGAAACTTCGGACAGGCCGCCAGCGTCCGGAGGGATCCAGATGAAGCTCCCGGTACCGGGGACTATTGAGGCAAGATGCGATTTCCGGCGGCGGCCACGGCAGACGGACAGGATAAGCTTTCGTGGGAAGGTAAGCGCTGGAAAACATTCTTAATGATTACTAATCTTCGTTCGAAGTTCTCCTACCGGGTATGACCAAACACCTCGCCATCTTTCTTGCGGTGCTCGGGCTTGGGGCCCTCATCGCGACCTCCCTATCCCAAAGCAAAGAACGCGGTTTCCTCTCCGCCGCCAGTGGGACCGATGGAACGACCGAAAAAAACTATACGGTTGAACTCGGGGAGAATGGATTTACGCCTGTTGAGCTGACCCTAAAAGAAGGTGATGTTGTTATATTCGTGAACAAAAACCCAAAAACGGAATTTTTCTGGCCGGCCTCCGATGCCCACCCAACGCATGAGATCTATCGCCAATTCGATCCGGGGGTTCCGATCCCGGGTAATCAAACATGGACATTCACCTTTACGAGAGCGGGCGCATGGAAATACCACGACCATTTGTCGCCTTACTTTACGGGGCAAATAACGGTCAAGAACCGCTCATCCATCGGGTCAGCAAGTACTGATGCGGGATGCGACGCAAAAGAAGACAGCGAAGGAGCGGCTTGCTGGAACAGTATGCTTGCCCGCTCCCTCCGGACGGAGGGTGCGAAGGGGGCCTTTCGAACGCTGGTACGGCTCTATAAGACCGAGCCCGCTTTCATTACCAACGGCTGCCATCGCCAGGCCCATATCATTGGCGAGGCGGCCTACGCCGAATACCGCCGCCACCTCGACTGGGCGCAAGTAGGCTTCGGGCCGGAAACCATTTACTGCAACTATGGCTACTACCACGGTATTTTCGAACACCTCTTCCGCGACAATCCGGGCAACCTCAAGCTGGTAAAAACGCTCTGCGATGAACTGGAGGAAAAACTTTCAAGGAGTATCCCCCGCATCCGCCAGAACTGCTACCACGGCGCCGGCCACGGCTTCATGCCCGAACCGCCGCCCGAAAAGAACTGGGGGAACGCGCCCGCGATGACCCGACCGGCACTCAATGCCTGTGACGCGCTTTCGGTCCCCTCACCCAAGGAAAGGGAGGAATGCCATCAGGGCGTCTACAATGTGCTCGCCGACTGGATGAATTTTAACAAATACGGCCTCCGCTTCCCGGAGCCAAACCTCCTTCGCGTCTGCGAAGATCAGCCGGAGAAAGACCATCGGTTGGCCTGCTACTACGAATTCGGGATGCGCATTCATGACGCGGCCAAGAACGACATAGCGCTTATCGCCGAAAAATTCGTCAATGCCATCCCGGACGACGAGACCGCCAAAATGGTCATGGGCTCAGCGGCATCCACAGTTATTGAAAGCACGCTCGGGAGGGAACGCTATGACGACTTCGCTGCCGCCTGCCGGGCTCTTCCCGAGCGGCTGGGCGATTCCTGCATCAACGGACTTCTCGGCGGGCTCGTGGCTCATGGCGAGCCGGGTAAAGAATACAAAAAGGCCCTTGCCTTCTGCGCTTCCCCGGAATTCACCGAAGAGGAGCGCTCGTCCTGCTACCGCCACCTCTTTGAAAAATTCCACCAGGTTTACCTCGCCGAGGAAGTCCTACGCCTGTGCCAAAGCATTCCCATCAGACACCAAAAATCCTGTAAGGGGACATGACCCGGCTCATGCGCAGGGGACCAATCGCTGATCCCTGAGATACCGGAATAGGTCCCGCGCGATCTCCCGGTGGCCGGCCGGGCTCGGATGCTTATCCGGGAGCTGCATGGCCCCTGTAAACTCTAGTGGGCTCTGATAGAAAAACGTTCCCGGCCGCGAAGCGGCAACATCCTGCAACAGGGACCGGTATGGGGCAGGGAACGTAAATTGCGAATGGACGAATAGCACGAGGGCGCGATCATAGATCTTGGCAAATGAACGGAGGGCCTCTCCCTGGTAGGAAAGGACACCCGCGGTGCCGTATTCACGATACAGGTCGTCTACGGCATTTCGCCATATTTTCGTCTCCAGCTCGCTCGGCGGAATGGTAAAAGAATTCCATTGGGCCGAGATGGTGTCGCGCTCGATGAGCTCTTGGACGCCTTCGGCTGTCCATCGATCGCGATAGGCCTGCGCCCGGGGAATGATGTAATCATTTATCTCCTCAAAGTCGTTGGCGATAAAAAGCCATAGCACGAGGTCGGGGTCATACTTAGCCCCGCGCACCCGAAAGCGTTCGGCGGCGTACGCAATGTCGTAGCTCGGCACGCCGAGATTCAATACCTCGAAGCGCTCGGAACAACCGGGCTCATGATTTAAAATATCCTCGAGTACTTCGGTATAGTTGTCTTTCGTGCTGACGAACTGGCCGTAAGTCCAGGAATCACCAAGCGCGGCAATACGGAACGTGCCCTTTGGTTTTGCCACCCGGTAGTCAAAGCGGTCATTCAGGCCGTCGGCATTGTAATGGAGCTCCAGCGCCGAGCCGAGCCAGGGCGGAATGTACGTTTCCCCCTGGTAGCCCGGACGGAGCTCATAGAAGTATTCAAGGGGCCCGCTTTTCTGGAAAACCAGGCTTTGGCGGGCAACGGGAGTTACGGAGGCAAGTTCCAACTCGCCGGCGCGAGTGCCCAATACCGATGCGGCGATGAGCGCGATGATCAATAGTTCCAGACCAACCACCGTGCGCCAGAGAGCTCCCATGTAAGACTCCATATATTTCACCCTACCATGATGCTAAGCACGGCCGAAGATGGAATGAACATGGAGATACCGCGCAGCATAAGCTCGACGGGAACTCCAGTTCACCCCTCACCAGTTTTCCGCTTGACTCGGAAAGGAGATGCCGGGATGACTCCCATCTTGAGAACGAGTTACTATTGGCCCCCTTAGGAAAACTGGTGAGGGGTTTATTATTTGTCGCCATTCATCCCCGCAGGGCATCGACTGAGCCCTCGGCGTGAGCTCGGTCGAACGCTCGGTCGAAGTCCAAGTGCGGGGTATTCTGGGATAAACAAATAAATTTTGATGACCCGACGCCAAAACTGCTATACTGACGGCCATGCCCGGTAGAGGAACTTCGAACAGGCCGCCCGCGTTTGATGAGCGTGAAACGCTTCTCTCGTGATGGGCGATATCGCCGGGCAGCATGCGGTTCCCGGGCGGCCAAGGATAATCGGCCACGATCGCGCCTTTCATACATCATGCGAAATACAAAGTCATCGCTAATTCGTAATTCTTCGTTCGAAGTTCTCCTACCGGGCATGTCGCCCGGGACGCTTAAATATGCGACCGTCCTCATGCTCATCGGCTATGCGCTCACCGGTCTCTGGACGCGCCGCTTGCCGGAGGGCGAGCGCTACCCCTTCTTTTCCTGGTTCCTCTTTAACCGCATCCCGCAAATATCCGAAACTGCCTACAACATCCGCATTCTCGAGGCCGGAGGAACGCCGCTCCAACCCCCGGTCACGTTCAAAGACGCCGCTCCGTTCTTCTCCACGGTTGATAATTCTCCGGCCGCGTATTACCAGCTCATCCAGGAGCTCGGGCAAGCGCTTGCGGCGCATGACACCCTCGAGGGACATCGGGTACAAAAGGTGCTTGATCAGCACTTCACTGCCCCGGTGCTCTACGAAGTATTGAAAGTCACCTATAACCCCATCGAGTACTGGCGGAGTGCCCAGTGGCAGGAAGCAGTACGCCTTGCCGTTTTCAAAGCCGCGGGGCCAAAACCATGACCTTAGAGAGCCGCGTGCAAAAAATATTTCGGCACATCGATCGCTCCATACCGCCGGGTGAGGCGCCCGTGGGGCAGGCCTTTTTGAAAGCCAGGGGTATTGTCCAATACTATTACTACCACCTCCTGTTCCTGGCTGTTCTCTTCCTGCCGTGGTGGGATCCCATTACCGCCCGCAAAGGATTTTCCCCGCTCTGGCCCATTGCCTGGTCAGGCGCCCTCACCCTGCCGGTAACGATCGAGATCGTGCGCCTGGTCTTTCTCGGGGGCGCCCTGGTCGGCGCTTTTTTCTACTGGCACCGTCTCGGCCGCATCGCCGGTCTACTCGGTATCCTCCAGTTCCATGCGCTTGAAAGCTCGTTCGGCCAGCCCAATCACCAATGGTATCTCTGGCTCTATACGGCCATACTCTTCCTTTTCTTCTCGGATGTTTGGGGTAAGACCGACCGGCTTTCCGCGGATACAAGGAAAAAATTCCTCACCGTCTTTTGGGGCGGGCAGGCGCTGGTCCTACTCACCTACTCGCTGTCCGGCCTGGGAAAGCTTATGGGCGCTCTCCAGCAACTCGCGGCCGGCCAGGTGAACTCATTTTCCCCGACGGCGCTTTCGCTCCTTATCGCCGACTGGCTCCCCCAAATGCAGGCGCGGACCGTTCTCGGATCAGTCATTATTGAACATCCGTGGCTCGGCTGGCCGCTCTACCTCGGGGCATGGTATTTCCAGCTCTTCGCGCTGGTGGCCGCGTTTCGCCCCTCGATCCAAAAACTCTGGGC
>CAYJUX010000002.1:0-29855 GCA_964373475.1 uncultured Candidatus Saccharibacteria bacterium | reverse complement strand
AGCGCCTCATCTACACGGGCCCCACGGCCCCCCGTGGCGCCCTCTGCGATCGAGGCGCTCCCACGGCATGTGGCAACTCTCCGGGAAGCCGGAAGACGAACACCACATGCCGTGCTTTTTTATTGTTTGTCCAGAATACCCCGCCGCTCCCCAAACACCCCTACTCCCTTTTGTATCAATGTATTAATACATTGATACAAAGGTTCAAACGGAAACTTTTACTATAGATAGCCATCCAACGTTGTGGCCAGGAAAAACTCCATATCCCATCTATATCGTTGGTATATACCATTGATATAGATGGGATGATGATGAAATTTTACGGGGTACGCCGCTCAAAAATAGCTTACCCGGTAGTCCTATGGGTGAACGGATCCATGCAGGGTCGCTCATTGGAGTATTCGCCGGATCAATGGGTTCACCCGGGTCAGTATCTCATACGCGGTAGTGCCGATCTTTGCCGCCACCTCATCGGCCCCGATAAAGTCCTTGCCTTGGCGCCCAATGAGCACGGCTTCATCACCCATGCGGACACCCGGAATATTGGTAACATCGACAACCACCATATCCATGGAAACGCGGCCGAGCACTTTGGCGCTGCGGCCCCGGATGAGCACTCTCCCGATGGAGGAAAGCCCGCGGTCAAAGCCGTGCCAATAACCGATGGGGAGGATGGCGATAATGGTCTTTCGCCGCAGGCGCTCGGTCCGGTCATAGCCGATATATTCGCCCTTCGCGATGGTCTTTAGCTCGCCGACCAGCGTTTTCCATGTGGCTACCGGCCGCAGCAGGCCGCGCCGGCCGTTCGGCAAATAGCCGTAAAGTCCAAGGCCAAGGCGGACCATGGAGCACCCCGGCGCGCGATGAAGGAACATAGCGCCGGTGGCGGCCATATGCGTCAGGGGCAAAGGGGATCCGGCGCCGCTGAACGCGCGAAGGCACTGCCGGAAAATCCGGTATTGCGCAGCCGAGGCGGTCTGATTCTCCGCGGCGGCAAAGTGCGAATAGGCGCCCTGCGGCTCAAGGCGATGGCGCCGCAGTTGTCGGATAAGCTCGGGGAGCTCTCTTGATTGGAAGCCCTGGCGGTGCATGCCGGTATCTAGTTTGATATGAAATGCCGGCTTTTGCCGGGCACGAGTAAGAAATCGCAGGCCGTCAAAACTGGAAATGGTCAGGGTAATGCCCTGGCGGGCGGCGTCCGCGTAGCGCGATGCCAGCGTATGGCCGAGGACTAAAATGGGACTCCGAATACCCTCGCGCCGCAAGGCGAGCGCCTCAACTATGGAATCCACGCCGAACCATCCGTCCCGCTGGAAGCGCGGCAGGCCTGAGAGCGCTTTTGATACCTGAACCAGTCCGTGCCCGTAGGCGTTTGATTTCACCACCGCCATCACCGGCACGCCGGCAAGCTTGCGGAAGTATTCGTAATTGAAAAAGAGAGACCGCTTATCGATCTCAATCCAGGTACGAACAGAATATCCCGGCGGTCGGATCATAAGACCGAACATCTTGACGGAACTTATACAGGAATGCTACCGTTGGATCAGCTTTGATCCAATCACATCGGGGAAGGAGTAATATTATATGAAACTCTGCGCACTATGCGGTTCCCCGCTCCCCGGCGATCAAATACTTTGCCCGCATCATGTCTGCGCGGAAAAGAACTGGGCAGTAACGAACCAGGGCTGGTGCGACCTCTTACACCGCAAGAAAGTCCCTTCCATCGACCCGGCATCTGATGGTCGCGAAAGCGACTTGTGACCGTACGAGCCACCGCCAACAGGGACAACCTGACGCAAGAAAAAAAACAGCTCGCCGTGACTGCTAGGCAGATATGCCCAGCGGTCTTTTTCTATCTTCGGATCTCTCTAATGCCATGCATGTACGGCCGGAGCGCGTCGGGCACCAGGACCGAGCCGTCCTCCTGCTGGTAGTTTTCCAGGATGGCGATGAGCATGCGGCCGATGGCAAAGGCCGTGCCGTTCAGCATATGCACGAACTCGCTCGCCCCGTCCTTTCGGCGCACTTTGATACCGAGGCGCCGCGCCTGAAAATCGGTCGTGTTAGAAGTAGAGGTTACCTCGCGGTACTCGCCCTGGCCGTTCGCCTGACCCGGCAGCCAGGCCTCCAGATCAAACTTGGCCGCCGCCGGATCGCCAAGATCGCCCGCCGCGATCTCCAGCACACGATAGGGAATGCCGAGTGCAAAAAGCAATCCTTCCTCGAGCGCCAAGAGCAGGCGGTGTTCATCGCCCGAATGCTCGGGCAGGGAAAGGGAGAACATTTCCACTTTATCAAATTGGTGCACGCGGAGGATGCCCTTGGTATCCTTGCCGTAGGAGCCGGCCTCGCGGCGGAAGCACGTGGAAAAAGCCGCATGGCGATGCGGGAGCTGGTCTTCGGCAAATGTTTCCCCCATGTGCATGGGCCCCACTGATTGCTCGGACGTGCCGACCAGATAGAGATCATCTTTTTCAATGCGATAGATCTCCTCGCCGCCCCGCTCCACATAGCCCATGCCCTGCATGGCTTCCGGCCGCACCAATACCGGCGGCACCACGGGGATGAAGGGCTTGCCGCTGACCTTGAGTCCCCCCGCCCGGATGACTTCGGCGATATTTTTCAGATCCGTCAGAAAACCCATGGCGAACTGCACCAGCGCAAACTCCAGGAGCGGGGCCTCGTGTTTGAGATAGCCGAAGCGGGAGCCCGAAACCTTGGCCGCGCGCTCGGTATCAATGAGGTCCAGCGAGGAACCCAGCGCGAGGTAATCCTGCGGCGGGAATGTGAATGCCGGTTTCTCCCCCACCTCGCAAAGTACCCTGTTTGAGCCCTCATCCCCTTCCGGAACGCCGTCCAAGGGCAGATTCGGGACTTGGCGCATCAGTTCCCCGAACTCCGCCTCAAGGGCACCCAGCGCAAACTCCAGGTCGCCGAGTTTCACCTTCAAGGCGCGCATTTCAGCCACACGCTCCTCCCTGTCTCCGGCGGAAAGGCCGGCCACTTGATCGGAAGCCGCATTCTGCTCGGCACGAAAACCTTCCACTGCCTGGATCTTTTCCCGCCGCGCCGCATCCACGGCCAGCAAACGATCAATATCAACGCTGACGCCCTTTTTCCTCAACCCGTCCCGCACCCGATCGGGATGTTCGCGGATGAATTTGATGTCCAACATGAGTTTTACAGATTACGGATTTTTACTGATATACAGATCCGTATATCCGTATTGATCGGTAATCCGTAAAGCAAATTACTTTGGCCTTAATGTCGGGAACAGCACTACCTCCCGAATATTCCTCGTATCCGTGAGCAGTATGACCAGGCGGTCAATGCCCATGCCGCAGCCGGCCGCGGGCGGCATGCCGTATTCCAGCGCCTCAATGAAGCCCGCGTCAAAGGGATGCGCTTCCTCCTCGCCGCCGGACTGCATTTTCTGCTGGGCCTCGAAGCGCTGTTTCTGATCGGCCGGGTCATTCAGCTCGGCATACCCGTTCACCAATTCCGCTCCGCCGACTACGAGCTGCAATCTTCGCACCGTCTGGCTGCCAGCGGCGGCGCGCTTGGCCAGCGGCGAGATCTCGATGGGGTGGTGAACGACAAACGTGGGCTGTACCAGGTGCGGACGGCAGATCTTCTTGAATATCTCGTCGGCTATTTTCCCTTTGGATGTATGCGCCGGGGCCTCAATGCCGTACCTGCGCGCCGCGGTGCGGAGGGAATCGGCTGTTTCGGCGTCATAGTCCGCGATGAGCGCGTAGCGCTGGAGCACATCCTTGAACGAAATGCGCGGGAACTTTTTCCCGAAGGAGATGGCTTTGCCGCCAAACGAGATCTTCCCGTTTTTCACGCCAACGCGTTTCAGGATATGGAGGAAGCACTTTTCCACGCAGGACATCATATCCTCCTCGTCCCAATAGGCGGCGTACCACTCAATGGTCGTGAATTCGGGATTATGGGTGACATCAATGCCCTCGTTGCGAAAACTCTTGCCGAGCTCATAGACCTTTTCCAGCCCGCCCACCAGGAGCTCTTTTAAATAGAGCTCCGGGGCAATGCGCAAAAAGAGGTCAATGTTAAGGGCGTTATAGTGCGTCCGGAAGGGTTTGGCGAGCGCCCCGCCGGGGAGGTGCTGGAGCATGGGGGTTTCCACCTCCAAAAATCCGCCCCGGTCAAAAAACTCGCGCAGCGCCCGGATTACGCGGGACCGGGTCAAAAAGCGCTCCCGCACTTCGGGATCCATCAACAGGTCAAGGTAGCGCTTGCGGAAGCGCCCCTCCACGTCTTTGAGACCATGCCATTTTTCCGGCAAGGGACGGAGGGACTTCGCAATGAGGCGCCAAACGGAAACGCGGAGCGTCGCCTCGCCGCGCTGGGTTTTGAACGCCGTGCCCGTAATTTCCAGGAAATCCCCGATGTCCACGGCTTGAAGGGCAAGCGCATACTCCTCGCCGAGCTCGCTCTTATGGAAGGCAAGCTGAATGGCGCCTGACGCATCGGCCAGGTCAGCGAAGGTAACGCCGCCATGCTCCCGCCAGGCCATAAGGCGCCCGACAACGGAAACCTTCTTCTTGCCCCGCGCGAGCAGGGTGAAGCGCTGCACCACCTTACTGATCAAAAAATTCCTCCGGACCGATGCCGGATACGGGTCATGGCCTCGCGCCGCATAGCGCGCGAGCTTACGGACGCGGTCCGAACGGATATCCTCCAGAGCCATATGATTTTATATTACGCCTTTCTGCCATAAACAGAAATACCTCCGCGAGGAGGCCCTCTCTGTCTGCCAGAGGTGAATGCAAAACTCAAAATGAAAAATGTAAAATTATGGAACCTCGCTCCTGGATCCTATTACATGATCTTCCTAACTTTATACGTTTCGCCGCCGCGGGGCGTTTTAATGGCGACGGCCTCGCCCGCGCTTTTGCCGAGGAACGCGCGCCCCATCGGCGATTCGTTGGAGATCTTGCCGAGGATGGGGTCGGCCTCCTCCGAGCCGACAATGGTGAATGTTTCCCGGCCGTGTTCGGACTCGACCTCAATGGTTGAACCGATCTGGACGCTGGAGGTATGGGCGGGCTTAGTGATGACGATCACGTCCCGCAGCACCTCCTCCAGCTCCAGGATATTGGCCTCGTTCAGGGACTGCGCCTCCTTGGCCTCCTGATACTCCGCGTTTTCCGAGAGATCGCCCAAGGCCTTGGCCGCTTCCAAGCGGCTGGCGATCTCACGGCGCCGTACGGTTTTTAGCTGTTCCAATTCCCGCTTCAACTTTTCCAATCCCTCCGGGCTGATGTATTCGGACATGGCATCAAGCTATTTAAGTAAATTAAGCGAGTTAATCAAATTAAGTTCACCAAACGGCGCAAAGGACTTCGTTGGCTTAATTCACTTAATTTATCCCGCAACTTCCGCGAACGAAGTGAGCGCTGAGGTTGCGAGGATCCCGCACCTCCCGAGCTGAAAACTCGAAAAGAGTAAGAGTCCATATCGCGGAAGTGCGGGATCGCGCACGCCTAACCTCACTGCGTTCGGGATGGTGCGGTGACTTAACTCGCTTAACCAGCTTTCTACAAGTTCACCTGATTATAGCGGTCAGTCCTGGCCTGTCAACTGTTAATTCTTCGCCTCGCTGAAGTAATAGTAGAGCACCTCCCGCGCGATAGGCACGGCATCAGTAGAGCCGCCGGTCCCCTCCTCAACCAATACGGAGATAACGAGCTCCGGGGCATTGTAGGGCGCAAAACCGGTAAACCAGCCGTGATTCTTTCCATACACGCCGGTCTGGGCAGTGCCCGTTTTCCCCGCGACCGGGAAAAAAAGTTCGGCGAGCCCGGCGGCCGAACCCTCCGTAACCGCGAGGCGCATGCCCTCCCGCACGACCTGAAGCGACTCCGGACTCATAATATGCTCCCGCAGCACCTCAGGCCTAAATGCGGTCACAATATTGCGCTCCTCGTCCACCACGGCCTTGGCGATCCGCGGCTTCCAGAGCGTACCGCCATTGGCGATGGCCGCAGTCGCGGCCGCAAGCTGGAGCGGCGTCACCTGGAGGTCCCCCTGGCCGATGGCGGTGATGTAGGTGTCGCCGATGCGCCAAATGGGATTTTTGGGCTGGGTTATTTTCTTACCCTCCGGATCGGGGATGAGACCCGCGTATTCTCCGGGGAGGTCAACCCCCAGGGGACGGCCCCAGCCAAAACGCGTAAGCGCTTGCTTGATACGCTCAATGCCCAGGCCGGGGATGCCGCCATGTCCTCCGCCGATGGTGTAAAAGTACACATTGGCCGACAGGGCAATGGCGCGGCGCATGTCTACCCACCCGAGGGCCTTCCAGTCCTTGAAGATGGTGGGATGGGATGGGTCATAGGGATTGGGTACAGAGATATATCCGGGGTCGAATATCTGCCTTGCCGGGTCAATAAGTTTTTCCTCCAGGGCCGCCGCGGCAAGGAACGGCTTAATGGTTGAGGCCGAGGGATAACCCCCGGCAATAGCCCGGTTGAAAAAGGGTTTCCCGGGATCGCCCAGCAGTCGCAGGACCTCTCCCCGCTGGCCCTTCCCCAGAATATTGGCGTCATACCCGGGATAGCTGACCAGCGCCCGGACCGCCCCATCGCGGGGGTCAATGGCCACGAGGGCGCCGGCGCGTTTGCCCAGGGCCGTGATATGGCGCCTCAGGGTCTCGGCGGCAAAACGCTGGAGCGCTCCGTCTATTTCCAGGAGGACATCGTGCCCCGGTTTTGCTTTGACGATAAAGCGTTCGCGCAATCGCTCTCCGGAAGCGTTGACCTCGATCAATTTCTTTCCCGCCTCCCCGCGGATCCGGGCCTCATAAGCCGATTCCAGGCCGTCCTTACCCAAAACATCGGCCGGCGTGATGCCGGGGTAAGCTTTCAGATCCTCCCGGCTTGGCCGGCCCACATAGCCCAAAAGGTGCGAAGCCCCTCCGCCCAAGAGATAGTTCCGCTCGCCCGATTCCCGGACCATGACGCCGGGAAAGTCATCGGCGCGCGACTGTATCTCCAGCACTGCGGCGCGGAGCTCTCCCGAAGCCACGAATATTTCCCCCGGCCAATCCTCGCGCCGATAGAAGGGACGCCGCCCGAGCGCCTCCGCGCCAACGCCGTTGGCATCAGCCAGCGCCGCGACCGTTTCCCCGGTAAGGACCAAAAGCGCATTCAGACCGCGGGTAAATTCTTCGTCATGCGCCGTCCCGGCCGGTTGCAGCGTTATTTGGAACGTGGGCGTGTTCTCCACCAGCCGCTCGAAATTACGGTCATAGAAGATCCCCCGCGGCGGCGCGATATGGATGGGATATGTTTTATTGGCCTGCGCCCGGGCATAAAAAGCCCCGCCCTTAAAAAGCGACAGATCCACCAGGCGGCCGGCTAATATGAGGAGCCCGAGGGCGATAAAACCGCCAAAGGCCACGAGCGAGGCGCGCCCGATCGGCCGCTCTATGCGCCCTTCCTGCATTTCGTGGCGGAAGCCGTGAATGTTCACGGCGTCCATGAAGATCTCCTCCGGATGGATCTCGGAGCGCTCGCGTTCCTGAAAAATATTGCGGCGGAAACGGCCGAGCATGGCTACAGATGCCGCAAGCGCCGCTCCCCGTAGCTACGCGCCATGCGAATGAGAGACCACGAAAAAAGAATAACCCAGAGAAGCGTAAAAAGGAGGTCCTGGAGCGCTGCCTTGCGGGTAAGGTTCCCCATTCCGAAAGCCGGCGCCGCAATAGAAAAAAAGAAGGACAGGACTCTTGCCGCGAGAAGCCAAATAAGGGGTTGGAGGAGCAGTCCCACGGCCACGGCGGCGATGGCCCCGAGCGGTCTCTCCCATTGGGTAAGGCGGAGGAACAGCCGCATCGCGAGGAACGTGCCGAGGGCGGTCAGTAAATAGATCCCGCCGCCGGTTACGACGTCCCTAAGAACGCCCGCCAGTACGGCAAAAAGGAACCCGGCCGGAAGACCTTGCAGCGCAATGCCGGCCAAAAGCGGTATAGTGCTCAGCGCCGGGACCCATCCCCCGGTGAGGCGCGGCAAAAAGGAAACCTCCACGACCAGCGCTGCCGCAAAAGAAACGCACCAAAATAGCAGGCTCATGGGGCCAGCCCCGTAGTGGAACTTCGAATGACCGCCCATGGCGGACAGGAAAGCGCACCGGAGCACTGTGCTATTGCAAGAGCCATCATACATACGGGGAAGTTGGAATTCATATTCGAAGTTCTCCTACGGGGCGAGGAGTACGATCACGGCGCTTTCGCCCGGATCAAACAGATGGAGCGCGCGGACTATTTTGAAAACCTCATGCTCGGCTTGGCGCGCTTCGCGTACCTCGCCCAAAAGGAGCGCGCGCCGCCCTCCGGTGGCGCGGGGCGAGGCAAGAATAAGATCCCCTTTTTCTACAGCCGCATCCGAGGGGACAAGTTCAATGGCCAGCTCGCGGGCATTGGATCCGCGGGCGATAGCCCGGAGATCGGGGTCCGGCAGAAACACGTCAATGGCCCGGGACGGGCTCGAAAAAAGAACGGCGCGGGCGCTCTTAAGATCCACCGCCGATACGACCCCGCCGAGCACGCGCTCTTTATTCACCACAACGTCCCCGATGCCAATGCCGTCCGCCGTACCGCGATCCAGCAACAGGTATTCGTCCTGCCCCTGGCGATAAAACGCGATGGCATGCGCCGGGATGGCTCCTTCTTCGCCGTCATTCCTTAACGCCAATGCGGCCCGGAGCGTTTCATTTTCCTGACCAGCGGCTTCCAATTCGGCGATCCGCCCCAAAAGTCGGGCGCGCTCCTCCGCAAAGGAACGAAGCTCCCCGCGGGAAAATCCGAAAAACAGATCGCGCACGGCCATGCCGCCCCGGCTCGTCACGGCGAAAATAGGCGTGATCGCCCGGAGAGCCGCCGCCCGCCCGGGACGCGCCTGCGGGGCCGCGCTGAAAAAAATAAGCAACCCCACCGAAAGCGCTACCAGCAGGATACGAATGCCCTGTCGCCTGATCATGGATGGCAGTAAAAAGCGGAAGCGCTCAAATAACAAATCCCAAGCACCAGATCACCATCGGTTTGTAATTTGGGACCTGTCCCGCTGAAAGCGGGTTGGGATTTTGGTCAAGTGGTGGGTGCTTTTTGATATTCCGGACTGATCAGCACTTCGGTCAGGCCGTCCAGGTCTTCCAGAATGATGCCCGTCCCCCGCACCACGGCGGAGAGCGGGTCCTCGGCTACTTCCACCGGGATACGGGTCTCCTCGGCAATGACCTGGTCCAGCCCCCGCAGGAGCGACCCGCCGCCGACGAGCACAATGCCGCGATGCATGATATCGGCCACGAGTTCGGGCGGAGTGGATTCAATGGTGGACTTAATGGCGGCGATAAGGGCGCCTAAAGAGTGCTTCATGGCGCGGCGTATCTCCGCATCGTCCACAATGACTTCCTTCGGGAGCCCGGTCACCAGATCCCGCCCGCGCATCGTCGCCTCTATGGGCTCCTCCAGCTGAATGGCTGAGCCCACGGCGATCTTGAGGTCCTCGGCGGTGCGCTCCCCCAGGAGCAGCTTGTATTCGTCACGCGCGAAGCGGATGATGTCTTCGTTCAGCCGGTCGCCGGCGATGCGGAGATTCTTGGAGACCACGATGCCGCCGAGCGAGATGACCGCGATGTCCGCCGTGCCGCCGCCGATATCCACGATCATGGAGCCCACCGCGTCCTGCACCGGCAGCCGCACGCCGATGGCCGCGGCCATCGGTTCCTCCACGAGAAATACTTCGCGCGCCCCGGCGTTCTTGGCCGCGTCCTCAACTGCCCTTCGCTCCACTTCCGTGACTTCCGAGGGGATGCCGATGACCACGCGCGGCCGCGGAAACACGCTCATCGGGCCGTCATGGACCTTGGCAATGAAATAGCGGAGCATCTCCTCGGTAACTTCAAAATCCGAAATAATACCCTCCACCAAGGGGCGGATGGCCGAGATGTGCCCGGGCGTTCGCCCGACCATTTTTTTGGCCGCAGTGCCAATGGCCACCACCTGCCCCGTTTTCTGGTTCACCGCCACCACCGAGGGTTCGTTGATGACAATGCCCCGCCCCCGCACATAGACCAGGGAGTTGGCCGTACCGAGGTCAATGCCGATGTCCTTGGAGAAGAGTCCGAAAAATCGGTTGAGCATGGGCGTAAAAAAGAGTATCCCCACCGGTGGATAACAACATTGGCCAGCCGGCGGGAGTAATAGAGTATACTAGCTATAGCATAGGCTTCGCCTTGGAACAAAGGGAATATGTTGCCCCAACGGGCGATGGGGAGGTAGGTATGTGGAAGTT
This sequence comes from uncultured Candidatus Saccharibacteria bacterium, assembly GCA_964373475.1. Classification (GTDB taxonomy): domain Bacteria; phylum Patescibacteriota; class Minisyncoccia; order Sungbacterales; family SURF-37; genus JACQMJ01. The sequence continues at coordinate 19,536 of CAYJUX010000002.1, read as the reverse complement.
CTTTGTCGGTGCCGTTGCCCTCGTAGTCGTAGTGTTCTTCGCCTGGTACCCGAAGCAACCGGAGCCGCGGCGAGAAGCACCGACGGTTCCGGGGGTCTCGCTTCTCATGCCGGCCTCGCTGCCCGAACCGACCGAAGGCACGTTCGGTGTCGCTTGTGCCGGGCTTCGCCGCTTCCTCGTGCTCGACCGTACGGCAACGCCGTTCGCTGAGTACCACGCCGCAGCAATCGAAACCGCATCGCGCCTCCATGAGGCATCCCGCGAACCGCTCGCAGTACGCACCGAGGCCGGCCTCTGCCGCGAGGGCAGCATGGTTTTCCGCTTCGATGATGGCGGCGCCATGGTACGCCACATCCTCCTGGTGCTCAGCCGCGCTGGTCTCAAACCGGAGATCCTTGGTCTGCCCGAAGACCAACTGCGCCAAGAGCTCCTCAATGACTTCCGAGCCAGGATCGCTCGCGAGCGAGTCGGCGCCGAATACTACGGCCGCGGCTGCTCTGCCCAGTCGCAGTGGAACGCACTCATGAGTACCATCCACGAGGCAGTGACGCGCTGGCAGTTCACGACGACCGAGCTTAATCTGGCACCAACGGAACAAGAGGACCTCGCCTCGCGCATGGGTACTCCGCGCCCCGGAAGCCCGATCCCGGTGGAGAACTGTCCCGGACGGCTACTCCGCTACGGCGATGCCCAACCCCGGCCGACGAACGGCCGGGCGTTTTCTTTATTGTTTGTCCAGAATACCCCGCCGCCTGGACTTCGACCGAGCGTTCGACCGAGCTCACGCCGAGGGCTCAGTCGAGGTCCTGAGGGAATGAAGGCGACAAACAATAAACCCCTCCTTTTCGTCTCGTTACTCAGATCTTTGGCGCGTGCTCCTGCACAACGCCGGGATCATCCTCCTCGCTAGCGAAGCTACTAGGATTATCCTCTCCGCCGCCAGTGGCGGCTACCCGAACGCCAATAATATGCCCCGTGAGATAGCGAGGACTTATCTCACGGGGCACACCCCGTGAGATAGCGAGGGCTTATCTCACGGGGTATACTTGCGACAGCATAGCTGTTCTTGGGGTACGACCAGACCATCGGGATGTGGGAGGGCACGAATGATGGCGAATGAAAATGCCCGTTTGAGTGCGGCGCACTGTGCCGAGCGGACTCAAGAGAGGCGGCGAGTCCTGATAAGGATCGCGGCCAGCGCCTTCCTGCTCGCCACCTGCCTCACGATCTTCTCTGTCGCCTCTGCCGCAAAACCCGGGCAGCGACCCAAAGATCTCACCATCGTCGCCGCTATCCAAGCGCTGCCGATCGTCATCGACGGGTGGTGCGTCAACCCGGCGGCCACGCGCCTGCGCTGCCAAGTGCGAGCGGAAAAACCGAAGCAGGTGTCGTTGGATGACGAGGAATCGTACTACCTCATGCCGAAGCAGGTGTTATCGGGTGAGGAGTCGTACTACCTCATGGTGTTCACGGCGGACGGACGCGAGATAGAGACCATTTCTACCTACCCCGTCGGAGAACAACGCATCATCTATCGCCTCGAACCGAAATGACTGCCATGCCGTCATGCGCGGGAGGCACTGTTGCAGTGCATCCCGCGGCCGACTGCTACCCCAGCAGCCGGCCTATTTCTTTTCCAACCACTCACTGCTTTCCACTCCCAGCGGAGATACGCGCCCGCATCGCAACTTTGAAAACGCTCAAAGTGACGAGCGGGCACGGTGTCCCGCTGAAAGCGGGACGAGCGAGGAGCTTTGGCGAGTACAGCGAGCCACGCTGGGGCGAGCAAACGATTTTCAAAGCTGCGAGGCGGGCGCATCACTCATCTCATCACCATCTTTCCACCATCTTTACCAACCGCTCCACGCCCACCACCTTCCCCTTCCCCTCGCTCCGCTTCTTTACCTCTACGCCTTTTTTCCCTAAAGACCGCTCCGATACCACCACGCGCCACGGAATGCCGATGAGGTCGGCATCGGCGAACTTCTCGCCCGCGCTTTTGTCATCACGCTCATCATAGAGCACCGCGAGCCCCCGGGAACGCATTTTTTTATAGAGCGCCTCGGCCTGCCGCTTGACCGCGGGTTTTTGATTCCCCACGGCAAGGAGATGCACCCGGTAGGGAGCGACCGCATCCGGCCAGATAATACCCCGCTCGTCGTGGCTGACCTCCGCAATGGTCGCCATGAGGCGGCCGGGGCCGATGCCGTAGCAACCCATGACCACGGGCTTCTTGGCCCCGCCGGCGTCGGCGTAGTGGAGGCCGAAGGCGGAAGAAAATTTCGTGCCCAGCTTGAAGATATTGCCGATCTCAATGGATTTGCCCGCCCGGATCTCGCCCTGGCCGCATTGGGGGCATTTCGTGCCGATGCGCATGGTCGTTATCTCCTGATTTTGGGCATAGCGGCAGCGCGCGCAATACAGAATATGGTCCTCGCCGGCATCACAGAGTACCTGATACTCATGGGTGAACTCCCGGGTAAAGGTCCCGCCCGAGGCCTCGGTAACGAAAAACAAAAGCCCCAGGCGCTTGAATATCTTCTGATAGGCCTGGTCGGCCTTGGCGTAAAAGCGGTCAAGGTCCCGCTCATCGCGGTGGAAGCTATAGAGGTCCTTCATCAGGAACTCGCGGCCGCGGATGAGGCCGGATTTGGCTCTTGGCTCATCGCGGAATTTGGTCTGGATCTGGTAGACGAAAAGCGGCAGGTCCTTATAGGAAAAAATAGAACGCGTGGCTATCTCGGCCAGGGCCTCCTCGTGCGTGGCCGCCAAGCCCACCTCGCGCCCGGAATGATCCTTGAACTGATACATGATCTCCCCGAGCGCATCCCACCGGCCGGATCTCGCCCAGCGCTCTTTGGGCTGCAGCGCGGTCAGGAGCAATTCCTGCCCGCCGATGGCGTCCATTGCCTCGCGGATAACGGCATTGACGTTTGCGAGCACCCGGTACCCCAGCGGCAAGTAGTCATACGCCCCGGCCATGGTCTTATAGATAAAACCGCCCCGCTCTAAAAGGCGGGCATTGGCCGACACCTCGTCCTTAGGGTCCTCGCGGAGCGTTTTCCCGAAAAGCTGCGACTGGCGCATACTTCTGCAGTGTAGCGAAGAACGCGGGAGTGAGCAAAAATACCCCCGGCTCGCGAGCGTACGAACCAAACCCGTGAGCGCGCGGATCAAACCCCCCCAAAAAATCCCCCCGAATACCCTCCGTGCATCATTTTTAGACGACCGTCGTAAAATGATGCACTGCACTATGCCGCCGGAAAGAATACCCGCCGGAGGTCACGATCATTGCTGATCGCATCAGCGGTAATAAGGCGGAACTGCTGACCGAGGGCGAGCTCCGAAAAAATCTCAAAAAATCCATCCGGCAACGAATACGGCGTTACCCATACGCTCTTCTGGAGCTGGCGAAAGCCGAGTTCGGAAAGCTCCCTCCGGAGGAAATCTCGGCGGCCGCGTACCCGTTCCGGCACGTCAAAAATCACCACTCGCCATTTGCCGTCCCAACGCGCTTGCGCTTTGTGCCTCAATTTCAGATGAATGCCCCGAACGAGCTCCTCGCCCTCCGCCGTGAGCATCCACTCTTCTTTCCCGCCGCGGCGCTTCATTCCCACAAGATGCTTGCGTTCCAATCGCCGAAGAGCGTTGTAAAGGGAACGACGATGGGTATGCTCGCAGAACTGATGGTAGTAGGGATGCGGAAAAAATGAGGCCAGCGCGCCTGACCCCAGCTCCCGGAGGATAGCAAGGGCTGCTTCGCCGAGCGTGAGTTTGTAGGTTACGATGCGCCGCATGGAATAGCTCGAAAGTCCACTTACATCAATTTTGAACGACCGTCAATAAATGATGTAAATCATGGAACAATAATAAATCTCAATAGATGGCGCAGGAACTTTCAGAGCGCCGCAGCCACTCGACGCACGTGCTCGAGGAGCGTTGCCGTGTAGCCGGCTTCGTTGTCGTACCAGGAAAAAACTTTGACCAGATCGCCGTCCACGACCTTCGTCAGCGCAGTATCAATGATGGCGCCGTAGGGTTCGCCGATGATGTCGGTGGAAACAAGCTCGTCGGATGTAACGTTCAAGGCATGCGCCCAGCGCGGGTCCTTAGCCGCCTGCGCAAAAATGCCGTTGACCGCCGCCACAGTGGTCGCTTTTTCCACGAGCACGGTTACGACGGAAAGGGAGCCCGCGATGACCGGGACGCGCACGGCCACGGCATCAAATTTCCCGGCAAGCTGTGGAATGGCCTGGATGAGCGCATCAACCGCGCCAGTGGTTGAAGGCACGATGTTGACCGCCGCCGCCCTCCCCCGCCGGATATCCTTTCCGTCCGGGCCGTCCACGAGCTTTTGCGTCGCCGTGTAGCCGTGCACCGTTACCATGCCGGATTTTTTTATGCCGAGGTTCTCCAGAAGGATCTGCAGCACCGGGGCAACGGAATTGGTGGTACAGGAGGCATTGGCCGTGACCGGCCCCGCCGCTCCGAAACGATCGTCATTCACGCCGATAAGGGCGGTAATTGCCTCGCCGGATGCCGGAGCGGTAATGACCACGCGCCGGGCGCCGGCGGTGATATGCGCCCTGGCCTTGGCCCCGTCGGTGAAAAATCCCGTTGCCTCAATGACGATATCCACGCCGAGATTGGCCCAGGGGAGATGAGCCGGTTCTTTTTCGGCCAGCACGCCCACGGGCATGCCGTCCACGATCAGCCCGCCCGCGGCCGGCTGAACGGTTTTCGCATAGCGCCCGTAGACCGAATCATATTTCAAAAGATAGGCCAGCGTCTTCGGGTCCGCGAGGTCGTTCACGGCCGCGATATCAAACTCCGGCATGCCAAAGGCGGCGCGGAAAAAAGAACGGCCGATCCGGCCAAAACCATTGATTGCAATCTTGACGGGCTTCATGTGCTTCTAAAGTAGCAGAGTTACAGGTTCACTGAAAGGAGCCAGTCGTGGGAATACCTCAAACAGAGCAGAGAATCTCCCGCATCTTCCGTGATGGCAACCCGCTGTCGGCATCTTGAATTTTTGTTATATCCACCCCCGGAGCCGCATGGCATCGGCCACCCGCTTGACTGCGAGGCGATACGAGGCGTCGCGCCACGTGCCGCCCTGGGCCTGCTCTTTGGCCGCGGCGGCGAAGGCACGCGCCATTATTTTTTCCATCCTCAAAAATACCTCTTCCTCTTCCCAGTAAAAGCGCGCCAGGCCCTGTACCCATTCAAAGTAGGAGCCGACAACGCCGCCGGCATTAGCCAGGATATCGGGAATAACCGTAACGCCCTTTGGCGCCAGTATAGCTTCGGCCTCGGCGCTGACCGGCCCATTGGCCATTTCCAAAATCACCTTGGCCCGCACTTGCTCGGCATTTTCCGCGTTGATAACGTTTTCCCGCGCCGCCGGGACCAGAATATCCACATCAAGGAGCAGGAGCTCCTCATTCTTTATTACGCGGCACTTGCCGCCAGACGCTTCCTCAACCGAGCAGAGCTGCTGACTGACCCGGCCGCGCTCTTCCTGGATCCGGAGAGTTTCCTGGACATCAATGCCGTCGGGGTCATAGACAGCGCCGCGGGAATCAGAAAGCGCGACCACCAGGTACCCTTCTCCGGCCAAAAGCCGCGCAATGGCCGAGCCAACGGCGCCGAAGCCCTGCACCGCTACGCGGTAGCCGCCAGCTTCCGGCTTCCGGCCGCCAGCTCTGAGGAACTCGCGTAAAACAACGGCGCCGCCGAATCCGGTGGCGGTGTCGCGGCCAAAGGAGCCGCCGATCTCAACGGGCTTGCCGGTAAAAGCCGTGGGCTCATAGTGCCCGGCGAACTTTGAATATTCATCCACCATCCAGGCCATGATCTGGGGGGTGGTCCCGACGTCCGGAGCCGGGATATCCCGTTTGGGGCCGATGGCATCCGAGAGGCGGCGGACATAGCTCCGCGAAACCTGTTCGAGCTCCCTTACGGAAAGCTGTTTTGGGTCAACGGTAACCGCGCCCTTTGCGCCGCCATAGGGAATGCCGACGAGCGACGTTTTCCAGGTCATCAGGGACGCCAGTGCCGAGACCTCATCCAGATTGGAATCGGGATGATAGCGGATGCCGCCCTTATAGGGGCCGAGCACGTTATTATGCTGGACGCGCCAGGCCTTGAACACGCGCGTTTCTCCGCTCGCCATTGGCTGGGGGATTTCAAAGGCATGCACCTCGCGGGGCTTTTGTAACGCCAAAAGCGCCTCGCCGGTTAGGCCGAGCCCTCCCGCCGCGCGCTCCACACTGGCCCGCGTCTCTTCAAAAAATGTCGCCATACTTGCGTTTTACTCACTAAAATGATATGCTCTTCTCGGAGCCTCGCTCTGAAAGGAGATGTCCCTATGTGGAACCAGTCCCGATAGAAGTTGGGCGCTCCGACCAGTCGCGCACTGCGTCGTGGGTGCGTGTACCGGAGGGTGGGACGTACTGTCCCACCCCGTATTTTTTTTCGACGGCCGCCTCTTGGCGGCTTTTATAGTTTCACATTCTGCGCACTGTCAGCGCCGACAACGCGGCTGCCGCACCCAAAAGCCCGATATCCCGGAACGTAATGAGATCAAGTCCGGTAAAGAGAAGAATGCCCGCAAATTCAAGCGCGGCGGCCATGGCGGCAACTCGGACGATGTTCCGCGGCATGAACGGCAAAAGGAATACTGCGGCCATGACGAGTTCCCCTATTCCCTGGAAGGCGAGGTATGTCGGAAGCGGCAAAAAACGACTGACCAGCTCGCCGAACCACGGCGGCAAAAAACCCTGCCAGTCAAGGGGATGCCGGATCAGCGACGTGCCCGAATACGCGAACATCAGGCCAAGCCCGATGCGGAGTATCCAGATAGGTGTGGGGAAACTCATGTATGATCCGAAGATTTTCATCTCAACAAGACCGTTGGAAAATTGTTTAGATGATGGTTACGCATGATTGTTCGGCTTTTCAGCGGCGACGCTTTGCTTCTTCAGCCCCAATAAATAGCCATAGGCCGAAAGCGCGGCGGTGATGCCGTCGCCGACGGAGATGTTGTTCTGCTTATAGAGCTCATCAGTGACGTCCCCGGCGGCGAACACGCCGGCTTTGGAAGTGGCCGAGGTACGATGGTCAATGACCACCTCCCCGAATTGGTTCAACTGGACAAGGTCTTTGACGAACTCCGCATTGGGCACCGCGCCGATCTCCACGAACACCCCATCCACATCCAATTTTCTCATTTCCCCGGTCTTACTTTCTTTATACGTAAGTCCAGTAACGAACTCCGCGCCGAGTACCTCCTGGGCCTCCACATTCAAAATGACCGTCACCTTCGGGTTGGCATGGATTTCCTCCTGCGTGACCGGGTCGCCCTTCAGCTCGCCACCGCGGTGGAGGAGGTAAATTTCCGAGGCATAGGGGAAGAGGTCAACAACGGCCTCCAGCCCAGCATTCCCGCCGCCGACGACCGCCACGCGTTTATCGGCGAATATCGGCGCGTCACAGGTGGAGCAGAAGACCACGCCCTTACCCTCGAATTTGCTCTCGCCCGGCACGCCTAATCTGCGCCGCCGCGAGCCCGAGGTTACGATGACGGCTTTCGTTTGGTAACGGTTGCCCTTATCCGTCTCCACTGCAAAGTCGCAGGGGCGTTTGGAGTCCACACAGGGGATCTCGTGCACTGCCGTAGCCCGCTCCGGCATTTTTATCTCAACGGTCTCCTGGGCGCGAAGGTGCTCCTCCAGTTTTTTGGCCAGTTCAAATCCGCTGATGGTTTTTTCACCGATCCAGTTCCCGATGCGGTCGGAGGTGATGGACTGCCCGCCGAAGGATTCGGTGATAACCAGCGTTTTCAGTTTTTTCCGGGCGGCATAGACGCCGGCGCCGACGGCAGCCGGTCCCCCGCCGATGATGATGAGGTCGTACATGAAGATGAGAATTTAGAATCTAGAAAATAGAATCTAGAATTCACGATTTGCTCCGTATTTCAAGATAGTTTCCTTCTGGCATCATTTTCTAGATTCTAGCTTCTAAATTCTAGTTCTATGGCACGAACTCCGGCCCTTTGTTGCGCCAGGCGCGAATAAATTCCCGCACGCGCTCCTCCGAGAACTCGCTTGCCGGGAATTTTTCAACCCGGGTCCAGGCCGCAAGCGCGATATCGGCGTCATTGGCCGCGCGCGGCGCCATGATGACCTTGCGCCCGAACGCCTTCGCTATGGCCTCGAGCTTCGCGATGATGCCGGGATCAATGCCGGGCCGATAGGCGATCAGAATCCCGCCATGCTCCAGGTTATGGATAAGGATCTGGTCATGGATCTCTTCAGTATAGACGCCCCATTCGGCGACGTTGGCAAAATGCGGGCCGGAGGTCGGGGGGCTGGAATGGTATTGAAAGGGCGTATCCAGCGCCACATGCTGGCGGCCCTGGTCGGGTATGAAAGCCCCGGGTCGGTTTTGAGAATAATTCCGGCTATAGCGGAAAATCCCGTAGCCAGCCGCGGACAGGATAACGACTGCGACCGCGATCCATACGGCCCGCCGAACCAAACGCGCCCGGCGCGCCCGGGTAATGTATTGGTCGCGCTCAACTGGCGGTTGGCCGTTCACTTAAATGCCGAGAAGCTGGGAAAGCCGGGCCTGGTCAAAACCAACGGTCAGCTGGCCGTCTATATCCGTAACCGGCACGCCGAACTGGCCGGATTTTTGGATCATCTCCTCTCGGGCCTTGGCATCCGCGGCGACGTTCAGTTCCTGGTAGGCGACGCTATGGGCGGCGAAAAATTCCTTGGTCATCTTGCAATAGACGCAGGAAGGCGTGGTATAGATTTTTACTTCTTTTGCCATGGCATTCGGTAAGACGAGTATCAATTGTTAGGCCTGTATTAATTATAGCAAGCCCGTCAAGCCCCCACACCAACCGAGCCGATAGTTCTTCTTACTGCGGCAGCTTGAGCATTTTGCAAACTATTTTGTATCCATTTGGGGCACCATTTGCACTTTGCGCTTTCGGCGCTTCGGCTCGGTTGGTGTGGGGGCAAGTCCCTATTTCTTCTCCAGCGCCGCCTCAATGGCATCCTTGAACTGGCTGAACGGTACGGCGCCGACGATCACTTTGCCGTTGATAAAGGTGGTCGGCGTGCCCGAAACCCCGGCGGCGCGGCCATCGGCAGTATCCTTTTCCACCTCGGCCTGATAGCGGCGGCTGACCAGGCAAAGAGCAAACTTCCCCTCATCCAAACCGGTCTCGCCAGCCAGGCGCTTCAAATTGGCCTCGGAGAACGCGCCCACGTTCTCCCCGTTCAAGTTCTTGGCGTAATAATTGTCCCAGATGAAATCGTACACGCGGTCGTGGTACGCCCAAAATTTTCCCTGCTCGTCGGCGCACTCCGATGCTTCGGATGCCCGCACCGATTCCTCGCCGAGAAAAGCAAAATCGCGGTAGATAAGGCGCGCCTTGCCGGTTCGCACGTACTGGTTGATTATCTCGCGCTCCGCCTCGCGGAAAAAACGGTTGCAGAACGGGCATTGGAAGTCGGCAAATTCTACGATCGTCACCGGCGCATTGGGATCGCCCAGCGCCGGGTCGTCATCAGCGAGCGCTTCGATATTCACGCCTGTCCCCGTGCCGCTGTTATTGCCCGCCGTATTTTCGCCTTTCGTGCCGCTGCCAAATCCACCCGCCCAGAGCACTGCGGCGGCGATGATAACTCCGGCAATGACGATCGCGCCCGGTATCAGAAGACCGGTGCCGCTCGCTTCGGAAGTTCGCTCATTGTTCTCGTCCATGGGTCAACCTTAGGCAACGAGCGTTTTGATGTCAAATGCGGGGTCCCCGAGGTTTTGGCGCGCGGCCGCATTCAGCGGGACCGCCTCGCCGATGAGCTTGGTGATCGCCGGCCGGTCCTCATGGCGGTTAATGAGCGCGGCCCCGATCAGCCGGTCTCCCTGCAGGAAAAAGCGAGCGTATCCCCCCTCTGGAATAACAGAGCTCACCGCCTCAATGCCCGGCCCGCCGGCAACATGCCCGATGAGCGCGATCTGCAGGCCGAGATTGCGAATACCATAGGAGGTAACCGAGCGGTACGCTTCCGGCGACTCGGAAGCGGCCATGTTGCGGCCGGCGAGATCCCCCTGGCGAAAGGCATTGCCCCAATTGCCGTGGGTATGGCGAAACCCGAGCGTAATATCGTGAAAGTCAGCCGTGTCGCCGGCGGCAAAAATGCCGGGCAGGGATGCCTCAAGAAATTCATCGGCAACAATGCCATTTGCCGAAACATTCAGGCCGGAGGACTGGAGCCATCCGGTATCGCGGGAAAGGCCGATGCCAATACCGAGAAAGTCGGCCTCGCGCGTGCGTCCCGCCTCGGTCCGAATACCCTGGATCGTCTCTTTGCCTTCAATGGCGCTGAGTCGGTCGCTCGCGATCACCTCAATGCCGTAGCGCTCAAAATTTTCCCGCAGGAACCGCCCGCCGGCCGCATCCATGAAACGGCCGAAAAAATGCTGGTGCGGCAGGACCAGTGCGGTGGGAATATGGCGCTGGGCAAGGATCTCCAAATATTCAAGCGCGATGAAACTGCCGCCAACCACCACGGCACGCTGGACCTTTGGCAAAACGGCGCGCATGGCGTCAGCGTCCTCAATGGTCTGGAACCGCGAAACGCCCTCCAACCCCTCGCCCGGCATGCCCAAGGGCTGGGGCCGGCCGCCGGTCGCAATGAGCATCTTTTGAAATCCGAGTTCGCGCCCGCCCGCCAGCCGGAGAATCCGCCCGGAGGCATCAAGATGCGTCGCGCTCTCCCCAGCCATGAGGAGAATGTTCTGGGATAGATAGTCGGCCGTTTTCCGCAGGAACATTTGCTCGCGCGTTGCCGTTCCTTTGACGTAGCTCGGCAAGAGCACGCGCGAATAGAGCGGGTGCGGCTCATCCGACACCATGGCAATGGACGCCGCGCCGTCCCGAGCCCGGATGGCCTCGGCCGCGCTCATACCGGCCACGCCGTTGCCAATGATGAGATAGTCGTAGTGGTCCATACGGAAAATTACAAATCACAAGCACCAAATTCCAAACAATACCGAAATACCAATGACCAAAATCTCAAACCGCGTTTCGAATTTTGAATTTGCAATTTGGGACTTGTTTCTGATTTGGAATTTGTGATTTGGAATTTCAAACCGCCCCTCAATGGTACCTGCAGACGCTGCAAACACAAATCCCCGGACTGAACCGGGGATCTGTGCTGACGGGTTTAGTACCGTCGCCGGGGACCTGCGTCCTGCATCCGGGCGCGGTGGCAGGTGCGGCAGTAGAGGGGAGAGGTCGGAACGCCACTCTCATCCGTTCGCGGCTGGAACGGCAGTTCCGTGATCTCGGCCCCGCACTGCGCGCAGGCCCAGGAGACGCCATCTTTGGGCGTAAACATCGGTCGCGGCCCAAAGCCGGCGTTGTTGTCTCGCTGATACATTAATGATGCTGCGAATACGCACTATTTTACGGACCTTCGAATACTACGCATTCGTAGCACCTCGTACGTCGTAAAACCAACGGTATTCGATACGATAGGAGGACCTTTGGAGGGTTTGCACCCTCGGCAAGAGGTTAGCACGGCCCTTCCCGAAAGTCAAACATAGCTCGCCAGCCGCATTTCAAAAAATTCTCACTATGTCCCGATAGGTGATCGCGGCCATCAGGAACAAAAGGAGCGCAAAGCCCACGGTATGGATGGCCTGCTCGATCTTCTGGTTTATTTTGACGCCGCGCACGCCCTCAATGAAAAGGAAAAGAATGCGTCCGCCGTCCAGCGCCGGGATGGGCAAAATATTCAGGAGGGCAAGGTTGACCGAGAGTATGCCGGCAAGTTCCAAAAGATAGGAAATACCCAGACGCCGCGACTCATTGGCGAAGACGAAGATCCCCACCGGCCCGGAAACATCGGCCGAAAGCTCGCCGGTGGAAAATAGGTCGCGGGCCGTCCGGCCCAGCGCGCCGACAATAGCCACGACCGCGCTTGCCGTGGTTTTGGCGCCGTCCAGGGGCGCCCGCCACCACGGCGAACGGACAACCCCGACATTGGCCATGGCAATGCCGAGCGCTCCCTCGCCGGGCGGCGGCTCCTTTCTGGCCACCAGGGTTTCTCCTACCAGCTCCTCCCCGCGCGAAAGGCGCAGGGTTATTTTCTCGCCGCGATGCGCATCAATGAATTTTTGGACATCCGCAATGCGCCTGATCTCCAATTTCTCATCTCCTGTTTCTAACTGCTGGATCACGTCTCCGAAGCGCAGTCCCGCTTCCTCGGCCGGCGAGGCGGGCGCGATACTGATGACGGTAACCGCGGCCGCGCCTGCCCCCTCCTCCTCTCCGAGAACGGTCGGCAGGCCGATGGCATGACCAGCCGAAAAAAGCACCCAGGCTAGCACCACATTCATGCCCACGCCGGCGGCAATGATGGCTAGGCGCTGGCCCAAAGAGCGCGAACTGAAACTTTCCCGGTCCCGCTCATCTTCTCCGGACTCGCCATATATCTTCACGTATCCGCCGATGGGGATGAGGTTTAAGGCGTAGCGCGTGCCCCGGCGCGTGATGGATGCCAGGCGCGGCGGGAATCCAAAAGCGAACTCTTCCACCCGGACGCCGAATTTTCGCGCCACGATAAAATGCCCCCACTCATGCACCAGCACGAGCAGCCCGAGGAGAATGATAAAGACAAAAATAGTTACCAACATATCAGTAAGCCCGTACTCCCATATCCTTTCAGTGACAGTAGGCCGGCCTACTGTCACACTTATGCCCCCCCACCCAAACCCAGGCCACGGTATCACCGCTACAGCTACAAGCGGTGGAGTGCTAACTTCCACCGCCGCATACTCGCCGGTGACCCTTTCACCGGCAGAGTTACCGCATCGAGAAAACGGTCTATGGCGCTGATAAGGCGGTGTCCCTTCGACTCTCGAAAAAAAAGATCAAATACCTTACGGTACCCCTCTCCGGACTTTCTCAAATCCCGATGGAGCAGGTGGACTGTGGTCTTGCTCATCTTGAGAACATGACAGACCGCCCCGAAACTATACCCGCGCTGGAGCAGCATCACCACCATGAGGCGCTTGGCCAGCATGAGCTTCTCGGTCGGCGTTAAGAGATCGTCCAGGAACCTCCGGAGCAGTTTATCATCATCGATCTTCACCAAAACCCGGATAAACGCATTCACCACCTCCGCTTGGGTTTCCTTGGAAAGCACATTTTGGGAAACTTTGGGCATATTCCATATGCTACTACAAACCACTACTATGACAATAGGCCGGCCTACGGTAACAATCAACGGATCGATGGGGATCGCGTGTTTTTCCTGGCGTCTATTTTCTCCTGAATATTCTTCTGGAAATAACCATGGTAGCGTTCTTGAAGTTCAGGAAGCATCCAATCGCTCCCCGTCACTCGCCCGCGACAAGTCCTAGTCCCGCACGTGCAGTCGAATTCATCAATGCCGGTGTTAAAAGTTGCGTAATCGAATGTGACCTCACTGCCGGGCTCGATAGTGCAAAGCGCAGTAATGGTCTCGTAGTTATCGAGGGAGACAAAATTTGGTTCGCACGAATGATTCACGAGGTGAGAAAGGGGTGGGTCATTAAAATCGGTCGGGCAGACGACATACTGCTCATCGGACTCATACTCGTAACAAAGAACTCGCTGATGACGCGGCAATTTCAGTACGGAATTCAACGGCACAAGATGCCATAATTCATGAGAGAGATCAAAACGCTCTCCGACCGCAATCCTTGCTTTGGCAAAAACTCCCCTTCCGCACACGGGAATAATAGCAATATAGGTTCGTGAATTAAGATCGCTCACGGCATCAAATAGAACAGATACTCCACATTCCCCTCGCTGCCGCGGATGGGCGATTCCATGAAGCCCTGCTCCTGCCAGCCATGTTCCCCAAGCCATGCCCGAAAATCCTGAATTGCCTCCTCCCGGACGCCGGCATCCTCGACAATGCCGTGGCGCAATTGGGACTTGTCTTTTACTTCGTACTGCGGCTTGAAAAGCACGATAACGCTTCCCTTTTCCGAAAGCCAGCTCCGTACGATGGGGAGAACGGCGCGAAGCGACGTGAAAGAGACATCAATCGTTACCACATCTATCTCCTCCCTTCCACCGGCGCTCGAAAGATGCTTTTGGGAACGCTCAAGGTGACGAGTCCAGACGCGAGGCGCTTCGCCGGAGGCGAACGCCCCGTCTCCGGGCACGGTGTCCCGCCCGCGGCGGGACGAGCGAGGAGCCGTGGCGAGTGCCGCGGGCCGCGCTGGAGCCGGCAAACGTTTCCCAAAGGCATCTCCGAGCGCCAACACATTCGTCTCTTCCATGACCACGACGCGCGGATCCTCGCGCAGTTTCAGATCCAGCTTGCCGCGACCGGCATCAATGGCATAGACCTTTTTCGCGCCCGCTTTCAGGAGCACTTCGGTAAACCCGCCCGTGGCCGCGCCAATGTCGGCGCATACCGCGCCGGCAACATCAATATGAAATTCTTTCAATGCGGTCGCGAGCTTGTAGGCGCCGCGGCCGACATATTGGCGGGGCTGACGCACCTCAACGGCATCGGTCTCACTAATGAACTGGCCGGGAGCGACGGCTTTTTGGCCATTCACGAACACGCGGCCTTCGGTGACAACGACCAAGGCATCGCGCGCATCTGCCGCCGCTCCGGTCCGGAAAAGATACTCATCAAGCCGCTGTTTCGGCATGCTATCCGGTCATGATCTCGCGTTCCTTGCCCTGCCCGGTTTCTTCTATTTTTTTGTTGCACGCCCCTACTATTTTTTCCACCTCCTGCTTTTTCCGGAACTCCTCGTCCTCGGAAATGGCCTTGGCTTTTTCCTCGGCCTCAACGGCTTTCATGGCCTCATCGCGGATGCGCCGAACTTGGATGCGCGCCCCCTCCAATTTCTCCTTCAAAACTTTTACCAGGTCGCGCTTGCGCTCTTCGGTCAGCATGGGCAGGGCAAGGCGAATGGTGTCCTTATCGGCGATGGGATTGATGCCCAAGGGGGAGGACTGGATGGCTTTTTCTATCGCCGGCAAAAGCGACTTGTCCCAGGGCTGAATGAGAATTTGGCGCGCCTCGGGCGCGAAAATAGCGGCCAGGGCTTTTAAGGGCTGACGCGCGCCGTAGGCCTCAATCTCGAGGTCTTCCACCAGCACGGGCGAGGCCCGACCGGTGCGCAACGGGGTTAGCTCGGCCTTAAGCCCCGCAAGAATCCTTTCCAATTGTGATTTCAGTTCCTCTGCCATGGTTTTGAATCATGAATCACGAAGCAAGAATCATGGACATCGGAGTGATCGGTTCAAATCCTTGATTCATGATTCTTGATTCTTGCTTCATCATTATGGCTGTACCATCGCATACATGGCATTCCTGGCTACCGCATCAATGAGCAGCGCCGTCACGCGATGCCCCCTCCCGGCCGCTACCGCCGGCGAGGCCAGAATAGCCCAGTGCTGGCCGTCATCGCGGCTTTCAAAAAGTTGGGTGCTGGCCGATACCAGAATGCGCCGGCTATTAGCGGGATCAATGGCAACGGCCAGCACCGGAAGAGCATCGGGCGGAATAATGATGGGCGGGGCTTCAAACGTCGTCCCGTTGTCGCGGGAACGGAGCAGGCCGTGACGCGAACCGAGGTACACGGTGCCGGTCTTATCCATGAGCCAGCGCTGATTTTTTTGCGCGCCGCTAAGGCCGCTATAGGACTCGGTGACATCAACCCAGGAAGCGCCGTAATCGGCGGTGCGGAACAAACTGCCGCGGGATGTGGCGACCAAGCGCACGCTCGGATTTACCGGGCTGACCATCAGGCGCACCAGGCCATCAGCGAACCATCGCACCACGCGCCAGGTCCCTCCCTGGTCGCCCGACTCAAGGAATCCGCCCTGTCCCGTGGCAATGCCGATGATGTTCCTCGCGGCATCAAAATGGATATCAAAAACGCCGTAGCGTTCGGCGGGCACGGAATAGATGGTGCGAAAACTCCGCCCGCCGTCCGCGGAGCGGAGCACTGACCCTTTGTTCTTTTGAAATACCGCCACGTACCATTCCAGGCGATTTTTCGGATTCACGGCCAGGGCGAGGACATTTGCGGTCCCATCCAGCCCGCCGGCGGTATCCGCCACGAGCGCCCAAAGGTCGCCCCGCGAACGGGAGACCCAAAGACCGTTGCCATCGGTCAGGAGATAGAATGTGGCCGGATCTACCGGATCCGGGACGACCTGGTTTACGCGGAATCCGGCAATGGTCGCATTGGACCCTTCCACCCAGGATTTTGCCTGCCAGCTCGCGCCGCCGTCATCGGAGCGAAAAAGCCCTTCGGCTATCCCGGCGGCGGACTCTTCGCTGCTCGGGCCGGAACGGGGCGAGGACGGCCCGACGCCGAGCACGAACGGTAAAATAACTACGGCGAAAATACCGATAGAAAAAATAACGGAAAATACGATGATGGTGGTTCGAAGGGTCATACAGGTGTCGCGATACTGGGGAGGGCCAACGCAACAAATATGCTATCCAGGATGAGCCGGCGATTTACATTCGTATTCCGGACCAGTGACAGCTTTTCAAGAATGGAGGCAAGAAATATTCCGGCGGCCAGGGATTTTCCGGGATCCGAAGCGCTCAGGGCGTCGTGGAGTTCGGCGCGCTTGCGGCGGATAAGGTAGTTAAGGAAAGAGTCAAGTGCCTCGGGCTCGCGGCTCGCCTTCTCGGAAAAATCGAATTGCAGGGCGAGGTCGGCGTCAAGGATCTTGGGGTAGGCCCCCTCCTGCCGGCAAAACTCCTCAAAAAAATCCTTATCCCCTGCGAGGCGCATGAGCACTCCGGGCCGACCCTGGGCCAGCGCGAGGAGGAGGCGCTGACGCGCCAGCGGCAATTTTATGACCAAAGGCGCAAGGTCGTCTGCTTCTCCCGCGCTAAACCCGATAGCCACGCTCCGCGAGCGGACGGTCGGCAAAAGGAGGTCCGGGACCGCGGTGATAAAGAAAAAAATGGTCCTCGCGTCCGGCTCCTCCACGCGCTTCAAAAGGGCCGCCTGGGCATCGCGGGAAAGCGCATCCGCCCCATCAATGAGAACCACTTTTTGCCCGCCCCGCCAGGCCGAAAGCGCGAGCCGCCGGGTAAGTTCGTGGATGTTCTTGATGCCAATGCCGCGGCCTTCCTCAACAATGAGCGGCGTATCAATGGAGAGGGCTATCAGATCGGGATGCCGTAATTCCTCCACCAGATGGCAATCCTCGCATTGACCCTCCCCAGTTTTGCCTGGCAAAACTGGGGAGGGCGAGCAGCCGCCCCAGCGCGCCGGCTCTGCAGTGCATAAAAGCGATCTGGCCAGGGCAAGCGCGACCGTCTTTTTGCCCACGCCCTCAGGACCATGGAAAAGATAGGCATGCGCCAGCGTGCCGTTCGCGAGCACTCGCTTGAAGTAGCGGACGTTCCGTTCGTGGCCGACGAGCATGCATTTAACAATAGCAAAAAAATGGCAAATATTCGAAAAAATTCGAGATGCGTTCCACCCGGCACACGGCATCGTATGCAAGGAATCAATCCGTGACGATCGTTACGAATTGATACCATCCCCTACGACCAACACACACAGGGAAAAACAGAGAGAACGCTTAGCCGCTGCGGGGGAAGAAGAGCGCTTTCAAATCGCGATCGTCCTCTACGGTATCGGCTACCACAACCCGGAAGTACTTTCCTAATTCAAGTTCAGCAATGATTTCCATGAAATCGTCGGGAAGAGGGTAGGGCGTGATCCATACGCTTTTCTGGAGCTGGTGGAAACCGAGTGCAAAAAGTTCTTTACGCAGAAAGTTGCGCCGCCCGCGGATCCGCTCCGGTACATCAAACATAACTAACCTCCACTTACCATCCCACGGTTGCCGCTGAACCCATGCGAGCCTTCCGGTGAGGCGGCGCGCAAACTTTTCCCCTTCGGCAGTGAGATACCACTCTTCCCGTCCACTCCGCCCCTTGATGCCCACCAAGTGCTTGCGCTCCAAACGTTTCAGAGCGTTGTAAAACGACTTCCGGCGGGCGTGCGCACAAAATGTATGGTAGTAGGGATGGGGATAAAAGGCGCCAAGTGTTGCGGTGGTGAATTCGTTGAGGATAGCGAGCGCCGTTTCTCCGAGCGAGGGACGATAGGTAATGATACGTCGCATAGGAATATGCTCCCTAGGATAGCATCAAAGTAGAACGATCGTTAAATTTTGATGCCATCCACCGGCATAACTAACGGCATAATTAACCACCTGCAAAACGAACGCCGATGGATTGCCGATAACCCATAACGCTTGAGCATGCGGCGGTGGCGGCGCGTGCCGTAGCCCTTATGGATTTCAAAACCGTATGCCGGTAAATCGGCCGCCAGGCGCGCCATGTGCCGGTCGCGCCAGACCTTGGCAATGATGGAGGCCGCGGCGATCAAGGGCTTTCGCTCGTCGCCCTTGATAAGGGCGCAATGCGGTATGTGTTCCGGCAGGGTAAGCCCGCCATCCAGCCAGACAAAAGAGCTTTTCGGCGATGCGACGGTCCGCTTCACCAAGCGATGAGCGGCAAGATTAGCGGCGCGCGCGATATTGATGCGATCAATGACCGCTGGCGTCACCCGCGCCACGCGCCAGTCCAGCGCCGGATGGGAGGTCAGATGCCGGAACCAGGCCTCGCGCCTCGCGGGCGTTAATTTTTTGGAATCCCGAATGCGGCCGAGGACGCGATGGGTCCAGCGAATACGGCGCCGGGGCGTTACCGCCGCAAGCACCACGGGACCGGCCAGCGCGCCCCGGCCGACTTCGTCGATACCAATGACTAGGCGTTTCGACATTAATTGCTGCTGGCGATTACGGCTGTTATACTGGCCTCGAAATAAGGGTACAAAAGGCGCAAAGGGAACAAATGGAACAAAGATGAAGTATGGTATACCTTTGTGCCCTTTGTCCCTTTTGTCCCATTCGCCTCCTCATTAATGAAATTCACCCATCTGCACGTCCATTCCCACTACAGCCTCCTCGACGGCCTCGCCAAGATAGACCAACTGGTCAAGCGCGCCGGCGACCTGGGCTTTGACTCGCTCGCCCTCACGGACCACGGCGCGCTCTACGGGGTGATTGAATTTTACCAGAAGGCCCGGAGAGCAGGTATCAAGCCCATCATCGGCTGCGAGCTTTATGTCGCGGCCGAGGGCATGGCCGCCAAGCGGCCGGGCATTGATGATAAGCGCTCGCACCTGACCGTGCTCGCCGCGGATGCCGCGGGCTACCAGAACCTCATTCAACTCACCACCAAGGCCCATCTCGAGGGCTTCTACTACAAACCCCGCGTGGACAAGGCCGCCCTGCGCGAGCACGCATCAGGCCTCATTGTCCTCTCGGGGTGCCTCAACGGCGAGATCCCGAAGGCCATTCTTTCCAAGCGCCTTGAGCGGGCCGAGGAACTCATCCGCGAGCACCAGGACATATTCGGCCGCGAGAACTTCTACCTCGAACTCGGCAGATCGGAA
>CAYJUX010000001.1:0-34511 GCA_964373475.1 uncultured Candidatus Saccharibacteria bacterium | reverse complement strand
TCCCGATGCCGACACTGCCGGTGAAGTTGGAGGAGCCGGTAACCGCGAGGCCGCCGGCGAGCACGGTATCTCCGGCCGAGACGCGCAGGCCATTTGATGAGGCCAGGCCGGCGAAGGAGCCGCCGCCGGAGAAGGTACTGGTGCCGGAACCAGTCGAGGTAACGAGGCCACCGGTGGAAAGGGATGCGGCGGAAAAAGTGCCGTCAATGGCGAGCGTGCCGGTAACGCGTCCACTCCCGGTAACCGTAAGGTCGCCCGCGGAAATAAAAAAATTCCCGGAGCGGACCGTAAGGCCGCTGTCCACTTTCAAGTTTTGCAGTTCGTCAATGCTCTGGGACGGGGCAAAGGAAGTGATGGTGGTGACCTTCCTATCCGTGACCGTGTACAGGGTGGCCACATCGGTGATGAGCTTTGCGACCTGGGTGCGCAGCCCGGCGTTCAGCTGGTCCAGTTGGGACTGGAACGAGGAGACATCAGCCGGCCGGACTACTTCGCGCGTTTCCACGATCTCGCGAACTGGCGCCGCCGGAGCTGCGCCCGCTTCCTGCTTCTCATCTTTCGGCGTAAGGGCCAGGCGCACCGGCGCGTTGGCTTGCGGCGCCGTCAGCGGCGGCGAAGAAAGGTTGAAAAATCTGGCCATCCGCTCAGGCAGTTTCGGACGGGGCAGATCAGCAATAAAACGCCGCAGTGCCCCGAGGACATCGGCGCTTTGGATGGAGGAAAGCGAATGCGCCGCATACTCTTTTAATCCACCGGAGAGATCCCAGGCAATATTCCCTATATGAGCAAGGCCGGCAATAGCATTGTCCGAAGCATTGGCAGCTCTTTTTGCTCCGGCCGCGATATCTTTTCGCGAGGGAGGGTCAAACTCCACCAGCGCATCACCGATATGACGGAACGCATAGGCGCCGGCATCGCGGAGCTTGCCGGGAAATTCAGGAATATCCTCATACCACGCGGGGTCCCAAGAAAAAGCAGATGCGTTATATTCTCGCGATGCAGCCGCGAACCCAGCCAGAGGCGAAAAGATCGCCCCCAGGCGATCGCCGGCCCTGGCCAACTCTTCCTGGAGCTCATTGATGGACTGGGAGGGAGAGAATATCCGGATGACCGACGCCTTGATCTCTTTCCCCTCGTAAAGACCGGCCAATTCGGAAATAAGTTTATTTGCCCGTCCGGAGAGGCCGGCGTTCAATTCATCCAGTTTTGCCTGGAAGAGCGAAGCATCGGCCGGCCGGACTACCTCCCGCGTTTCCACGATTTCACGGACTGGCGTCACTGCCGGAGCGGCCGCAACTGCGCCCCCTTCTTGCTTCGTGCTTCTTGCTTCCTGCTTCATGATCCCTGCTTCTTGATTCTTATCCAACGCCCGACGCACCGGCGCGTTGGCTTGCGGCGCCGTCAGCGGCGGCGAAGAAAGGTTGAAAAATCTGGCCATCCGCTCAGGCAGTTTCGGACGGGGCAGATCAGCAATAAAACGCCGCAGTGCCCCGAGGACATCGGCGCTTTGGATGGAGGAAAGCGAATGCGCCGCATACTCTTTTAATCCACCGGAGAGATCCCAGGCAATATTCCCTATATGAGCAAGGCCGGCAATAGCATTGTCCGAAGCATTGGCAGCTCTTTTTGCTCCGGCCGCGATATCTTTTCGCGAGGGAGGGTCAAACTCCACCAGCGCATCACCGATATGACGGAACGCATAGGCGCCGGCATCGCGGAGCTTGCCGGGAAATTCAGGAATATCCTCATACCACGCGGGGTCCCAAGAAAAAGCAGATGCGTTATATTCTCGCGATGCAGCCGCGAACCCAGCCAGAGGCGAAAAGATCGCCCCCAGGCGATCGCCGGCCCTGGCCAACTCTGGGATGTCCATCTCTAAAACTGCGCCTCCGATCGCGTCAGGAGGGAATGCAATATACCCACCAAAAAAGCTGACTGAGGCGGTTATCCCGTGGCGAAAACCATTCCACGAGGAAGTAACAGGTCCAAAATTGACCTGGACAAGCTCCTCAGTAACCACGTCGGGCCAGCGCACCCATCGCTCGGGGACGCGAAGCGCGCTCAGGCGAGGCAGTTGGGCCTCTAAGAGAAATGCGCCGGTGCCATCAAGAAGAGAAACGGCGCGGGACGCGAGCGCGCCCCGCCACGGAAAAAATGACGCTCCAGTCGGCGAGATGAAAAAAAAGAGGAGAGCGGCCAGCAGCGGCGCCGCTAAAATTTTTCCAGAAATAGGCAGGCGGAGACCTTTTGAAAACTCGCGAAAGTCATGCCGCCGAAAAATTTCCTCCTTGGAAACGCGGATCGGCTCGGGCAATCGCGCTACTGCCGCAGCCGGAATGATCTCCTCCTCGGGCCGGGACAGCGGCAACTCGGCGGAGGGCACCGTTACTGCGGGGTCAAAAGTTCCTTCCGGCTGCTCAATTGCCGCAAGCGCGGGCGCCAGCGAAACGATGGGTTCCGTTGCCGCCTCAAAAAAAACTGGAACTGGCTCTTGCGCGGGAATTGCCGCCGGTGCCGCCTCGGGTATCGCTCCCCCTGGCTCCGACCCCGTTACCGGCAGTACCGGCTCCATTCGCTTCATGCCGTATCGAGAGAGATACTCATTCAGCCACTCCTTGGTGATATACCACTCGCGGCCAACCTTAATACCCTGGAGTTTCCTTTGGAGGATCCGTATACGGAGGTAGTCCGCAGAGTAGGGACTCGACGGAGCGATCTCCTTTAGCGATAGGTAAATTCGATTGTCTTTTACTATCATTTCTCTATTCCCCAGGTGCAGAGCGCGCCAAAAATTCTTGGGCCCCGGATATACGAAGCCATTCCGAATGGATTACTCCTGCCCTGCGAAGTGCCGATGCAGAACCCGCCCATGAATGTCCTTGGAGCAAAAAATTGTTATCTGGGTAGTCGGTGTAAAAGCGCTGCACATCCTGGGAAGAACTTTTGCATATGTTCCGTATATCTCCATACTACCGTGCCATTCCTCGCATTTTAGCTGTGGATAACAAGTTTCCGCTCATCCGGCGATGGCGGTAAAATAGGATCATGTTTTAGGATTAGGTGCCCGAGGAATTAAAAACGTTGGTGCATTTATATAAACCTTGCTACGGGAACTTTACTAAAGCTTGATAGTATACGAAGACCTTTATGATGGACGAGCGCTATATTACGATCCGCGAAGTTTCTAAAATTATCGGCGTTACCCCCTTGACACTTCGCAACTGGGACCGCAAGGGCGTGCTTTTGGCCTTCCGTAACCCAGTCAATAACTACCGCATGTACCGCTATGCCGATGTGGCTGATTTCATCGCTGAGATGAAAAAAACCGGGCCGCGCCGCGGCGAGGTTCAAAAATTACAGATTAGCGCCGAGGTGTAGGGTTCGAACCAGATTAGAATGTAAAACATCCGCTTGTCAGAGCGGATGTTTTATGTTAATTTACCTGCATGACGTGGGAGCCAGTAATTGGGTTAGAGATTCACGCCGAACTCAAAACGAGGACCAAGATGTTCTGCGATTCTTTGAACGACCCCGATGAGGCGAGGCCAAACATAAACATCTGCCCGGTGTGCATGGCGCACCCCGGAACTCTGCCGGTCATAAATCGCGCCGCGGTGGAACATGTGCTCCGCGTCGGCCTCGCGCTTTCGGGGAGAGTCGCCCTCGCCACCCAATTTGAACGCAAGAATTATTTTTACCCCGACCTCCCCAAGGGCTATCAGATCTCGCAGTACGCCCTCCCGCTGGTCCAGAGCGGTATGCTTGAGTTCGCGGATGCCGAAGGCGAGGTAAGGCGGCTCCGTATCCGGCGGGTGCATCTGGAAGAGGACACCGGACGCCTCGTCCACGATCCCGCCTCCAAGGCGACGCTGGTTGATTTCAACCGCGCCGGCATCCCACTGATGGAACTCGTGACCGAGCCCGATCTTGGCACTGCCGCCGACGCGCGCCTGGCCGCCCAAAATATCCAGCGTATTTTCCAATATGTCGGAGCATCGGAGGCCAATATGGAAAAAGGAGAAATGCGCATTGAGGCCAATGTATCTATTCGGCCTATCGGTACAGATACGCTCGGTACCAAAGTGGAGCTGAAAAACATCAACTCATTCCGTTTCGTGGAGGATGCCATTCGATATGAAGTTGTCCGCCAAGCCGGCCTTTTGGAGCGCGGGGAAGGGGTGGTCCAGGAAACGCGGGGCTGGGATGCCCAGCGCGGGGTAACCGTGGGCCAGCGCTTAAAAGAGGGGTCAGAAGATTATCGCTACTTCCCCGAGCCGGACCTGCCCCCGCTTACGATCACCCCGGAAACCATTGAGGAGCTCAAGCGCTCGCTCCCCGAACTGCCCGCCCAAAAGCTTGCCCGTTTCCGGGACGAATTTAAGATAAGCGCCAAACTTGCCTCCATACTGGTCCAGGACCGGGATGTGGCGGCTTTTTTTGAGGCCACCGTATCCGAACTCCCCCCATGGCTTGCCGCGGCCGGCGGAGAAAAGAATGACCCCCGGGCGTTCCCGCTTGCCGCAAACTACCTCACGACGGATGTATTGAGCCGCCTGGCCGGCGCGCCTATCCGCGAGCGACTGGACCCCGAAAACTTCGCGGAATTGATCGCCTATCTTAGCGCGGGGAAAATATCCTCAAAAGCGGGAAAGGAAGTGCTGGCCGAAATGATGGCCCATGGCGCCGACCCCTCTATCATTATTGAGGAAAAAGGACTTTGGCAGATTTCGGACGACTCAACCCTGGGCACTCTGCTTGATGCCGTGCTCACCGAGAATAAAAAAGCCGTGGACGACTACCAAGCCGGCAATGCCGGCGCCTTGCAGTTCCTCGTCGGCCAGGTTATGAAGCAAATGCGCGGCGCCAACCCCGATGCCGTACAGAATTTACTCCGTGAGAAATTGAGCAAGCGACATTAATATAGTGGCAGAACATCAGCTTCCTTCACCCTCCCACCTTTTACGCGGGATTAGTTTAGTGGCAGAACGGCTGCTTCCCAAGCAGTAAGTACCAGTTCGATTCTGGTATCCCGCATCAGCGAAAAGGTGGGAGGGCAAGAGCTGGGGACACGGGTTCGATCCCCGTCACTCGCATTGGTGTGGAAGCAAGCTCGAAACGCAGGTTCGATCCCCGCTGGCCGCATATCCGAGCAATATCTGAGCGAGGTAAGCTGGAGATGGGAGTGCAATCCCCTTCTCTTGATAGGACTTGGCGTTGACCCGGCAACAGGAGTTGTTTACGCTAGAGATATCCTCAAGGGGAATATCCATACGGTCGCACCAAATGCTCATTCATTCATCCATACCCCCAAATGAAAGCAGTAGTTACCATCATCGTCATCGTTCTCGCGGTCGTCGTCGCTGGATTCATCCTCAAGACGCAAAAACAGGACGCCCCGGCGTCCGCGCCCGTTCCATCGGGCCAAAAAGGCGCATTGCCGTCTATACCCACTACGCCTCCGCCCCCTTCGACCAGCTCAGGGCAAACGCCGCTAACCCCGCCGCCGACCGCGCCGTCACAGGCGCCCACACCGGCGCCCCCAAAGACCCCGCCGCCGGCCTCGTCACTCCCGGCGCCCGCGCCGACGCCCACGCCAACGCCTCCGCCTCAGCCGCCAACCCCACCGCCAGCCGCGCAAGTCCCGGCAACGGTTGATGTGACGATAAAAAACTTCGCTTTCCTGCCCGCCGAGGTCCGCATAAAGGCCGGTACCACGGTGCGCTGGACGCACCAGGACGCCGCGGGTCATACGGTAACGGCGGACAACGGCGCATTCGGGAGCAACACGTTGAGTCAGGGGCAAACGTTTGCGCGCGCCTTCAGCGAGAAGGGAAGCTTCGGCTACCACTGCGCGCCGCATCCCTCTATGACCGGTACGGTCATTGTGGAATAAGGGTCTCTTGAAGTCCGATACCGCATCTGCGCCGACTCTTGAAAGCACCTTGACGCCTCTTGACTTCCTTCTAGTATCCTGCTATGTTTATGCTGTTCCCTGTTCTGGATGGCCGCGTCCCTCACCAATTTTACATCGGAGATTTCTGAGCGATAGCATGTCAATTCTGCGCGAAGCGATTGAATGATAGGGCAGTGCTTGGGTGTAAAATTGGTGAGGGATGAGGAAAGTCCGAACACCGTCTCCAGTGTTTCGCATCCAATGCGGAGCATTGGGGTCAAAGGTAGTGGCTAACGGCCACCATACCCCTCACCGATTTTACATCGGAGATTACTAACCGACAGCGTTCAATTTTGCGTGAAGCGATTGTATAGCAGGACAGAACTCGGATGTAAAATCGGTGAGGGGGAACGGGACAGTACCACAGAGACCATACTACCGATCGTCACTACGGAAACCCTAAAAGTTTCCAGCGTGGAGGAGGTAAAGGGTGAAAAGAGTGGCCCGCCTACGCGGGGTGCTCCGCTTCGGCCGAGCGTCGCCATAGGCTATGCCGGCGGCACGCGGGGTACGGTAAGAGCCCACAGTCCCGCAAGGCGACTTGCGGGGTGAGGAAAACACCTACCTGGTGCAAGGGGGCCCAGCCCCAGTTTCATGGGGCTGGGGGACCCGCTTGATCCCGCAAGTAATTGCGGGGCTAGACAGATGGCCATCCCCCGCCCCTGTTTTTCAAAACAGGGGCGGGGACAGAATTCGGCTTACCGGAATGGGGAACAAAATTACAAAACGCCCGCTTCGCGGGCGTTTTGTGCTCAAAAAAAATCCATCATCAATATCCGCGCGATCGCATAAATTAAGCTGATCCAATAATACGGCGGAACTTCAGTCGGAGATGGGGATCAACATCGATGGCCTCGGCGGTGGCGTACCGCACCCACGGACGGACCTGATAGAACTCAATGATAAAATCGGCTTCATCGCGGCATTCGAACGGATGCACGAATACGCTCCGCTGGAATTCAAGGAATCCCAGCTGCTTCAGCTGCATACGGAGTGCATCCCGCGCTCTTTTGAACCGCTCGGGAATATCAAACATCACCAGCCGCCACTTGCCATCCCATTGCTGCGGCTTCGGAATGGAAAGCTGGTCCAATTTAGCGCTGATCGCCCGCTGCTTTCCCTGCTCGGTAAGGAAAAGCGTGATCGTCCCCTCCCGATCCTCGTGGTAATCAACCAGTTTACTCCGATAGAGCTTCCGCACCGCTTCTGCGGCCGCTTCGTATTGGATCCTGCAAAATTCCTTTTTGAGCTGCCGGAGGATCAGTGCGTAGCGGCGGGGTGAGCCGCTCAGCCCCAACGCGAAACCGCCGAGCAGGAGCATCAGGATCGTTCTACTGATCTCACCCCGCGGCCGCGCCATACCCCGATGCTAACCCAAATCTCTAATACCATCAATATTTCCGCGATAGCAAAAATTGGGATGGAGGAGGGTGTCCGGTGAAACCGCCATCCATTGAAACCGCCACCCATTGGGACCCCATCCATTGGGACCCCATCCACCTGGTCTCAAAGCAGGGTCCCCTGCTCGCGGTCCAGGGCCTCATTGACCAGGCGGTCGGCCTCGCGGTTTTCCTCGCGCCGGACATGGCGGAATAGAAGTGCGCCGAAATCGCGCCTGGTATTCCAGATCCCCATGAAAAGCGGCCACAGCCGCTCCTCCTCTATCTTGTATTGGCCCTCCAGTTGCCGGCATACCAGTTCGGAGTCCATCCGCACCTCAAAGACCATCTTCTGTATGCGATCTTTGCCGTAGAGTGCCCGTGCCTTCGTAAGGCCAAAGAGCACGGCCTCGTACTCCGCCTCGTTATTGGTCTTGCGGCCAATGGTTTTGCCGTAACGCTTTATAACCTGCCCCCTGCGGTCCGCCAACGCCACGCCGATAGCCGCCGGCCCGGGATTACCGCGGGAACCGCCATCGGTATAGATAATAATATCCGGTATTATTTTTTTCATCGCCGCAGGGCCTCAAGGCCAGGAAGTTTTTCACCCGCGAGGTAGGCGAGCATTGCCCCGCCGCCGGTCGAGAGGTGCCGAAAGCGCCTTGCCAACCCAACCCGTCGGAGAAATGCGACCGTATCTCCCCCGCCGACCAGCACGGATCCCCGGCTGCGGGCCAGCATGCGGGCGACCGCGAGCGTGCCGGAAGCAAATCTCTTCTCCTCGCAAAGCCCCAGTGGCCCGCTCCAGATGATGGTGCGGGACGAGCGAATAGAATTCCGAATGAGCGCTACGGTCTTCGGCCCGATATCAAGAACGCGTTCATTGGCCCCGATCTTATGAATGGGAACGATGCGCACGCGACGGCCCCGGACCACCGCGTCAACCGGCAGGAGCAGTTTTTGCGAGCGCGCCAATTTCCTGATAGACGCGCTGGCCGGAGCTGAAAGCGAGCGGCCAATGGCAATACCCTTGGCGCGGAGCAGGGTATTGGCCGCCCCGCCTCCGACCACCAGGCCGTCGGCAATGCGGGCCAGGCGCTGCAATAAGCCGAGTTTTGTTCGCATTTTCGCTCCGCCGACAATGACCACCAGCGGATGCTTGGCGCCGCCCATTGATCGGCTCACCAGCGCCAACTCCTTCTCAAAAGTGATCCCGAGGTAAGAGGGTAAAAGACGGGGCAAAAGGGTAAGAGAGGCGCTCCGGCGATGCGAAACACTAAACGCGTCATTCACGAACACATCGCCCCAGCGGGCGAGGAGCCGCCCGAAGTGAGGGCTGGCCGCCTCCTCCCCCGGCCAAAAGCGGAGATTCTCCATGAGTAACACGCGTTCGCGGCGAGTTCTATTGCTACTCGCCGGATCCCGAATAAAGGCAACGTCCTCGCCCAGCAGCCGGCTCAAAACACGGGCAACCGGGAGCAGTGTCTGGCCGCGATCGGAATGATGCGAAAACAATATCACCCGGTTGCCATGGCCGAGGAGCCGGCGGATGGTTGGGAGTACGGCGCGGATGCGAAAATCATCGTTGACGCGCCCGCTCTGCATGGGAACATTGACATCGACCCGGACCAGCACGCGTTTTCCCCTCACAGAACTTTTGGAGAGATATCGCAGCATGGTTCCCATCGTAGTCCGTTTTTGCTAAAATGTCATCGGGCGTGGCAATACTTGAATCAGGGCAAAAAAACATCGTCGTACTCGGTGCCGGATTCGGCGGGATCACGGCACTTTTAAAATTGCACCGCGGTCTCCGGCGGCGCCGTCTCGGGCATCGCTACCCTATCGTCCTCGTGGACCAAAACGCATACCATCTCTACACGCCCGCGCTCTACGAGATCGCGGCCATCCCCCGGGGCGCGGCAGGCACGGCACGGCTGAGGACCTCCATCTGCATTCCCATTGCGGACATCATCCGGCGCCTTCCCGGCGTCCGGTTCATTGGGGAAACCGCACGCGCCATTGATCCGGGGCGCCACCTCATCACATTTGCCAGCGGCAATCAGCTGAACTTTGAATACCTTATCGTAGCCCTGGGCGCCGAGACGGATTTCCTCGGTATCCCCGGTATGGCGGAGCGCTCGTTCCCGGTAAAAACCTTTGCGGATGCGCTCGGCCTCCGAAATCGCATGGAAGACCTCATCCGGGTCACGGCGGGGAACTTCCGTATTCTCGTCGCCGGCGGCGGAGCCACCGGCGTGGAGCTTGCAGCGGAACTGGTAAACTTTCTCTGTCACTTAAAAAGGCATATGCCAGCCGGAAAATATCGGGAAGAAATTACCCTTATCGAGGCCTCGCCCCAGATCCTGCCTGGCTTTAGCGGGGAGGTTATCCAGCGGGCGACGCGCCGCCTGAAAAAACTTGGGGTTTCCATTCTTACCGCTACCCGCATACGGGAAGTATGGGTAACGGACGTCCTCTTAGATAGCGGCAAAACCCTCCCCTACCACATCCTTATCTGGGCCGGCGGGGTCCGCCCGCCATCAGTCCTTAAAAACTTCGCTCTGTCCCTGACCACCAAGGGGAGTATCGCGGTCAATGCATTCCTTGAAGCGCGCCCGGAGACGGGAGCGCCCGCCCCGGGGGTAGCGCTCCCGTCCGGACGCGTCTACGCCATCGGCGACAATGCGTATTTCATCCACCCCAAAACCGGGAGACCCCTGGCCGGGAACGTACCGGTCGCCGAGGCCGGAGCGCGGCTGGCCGTAAAAAATATCATCGCCGAGATAACCGGGCAGGGGAAAAAATCCTTCCGTCCCGCTCGCGAGTACCCGTTCATCCTCGCCGTCGGCGGGAAATACGCGGTAACGGACCTGGTCATTATAAAATTCTTCGGCTTCGCCGGCTGGTGCCTCAAGCAGCTGGTTGAACTCTGCTACCTCCTTTCCATTCTTCCCTGGCGGGTGGCCGCTCGCACCTGGTTCCGGGCTATGCGCTACTGCGCGAAAAATGACTAGCCCTCCATAATTTAATTCTCCGCCTTGGGTCATGTGACTTCCCCGCTTTCTTCCAGCGTTCCTGTTTACGGCAGGGGAGCAAAATTAAATTAAGGAGGGCTAGCCCCGCCGCTGTTTTCCGGCCACGGCTTTGACGATCGCGCCAAATTCTCGCGGCTGCAAACTTGCCCCCCCGACGAGGAGCCCTTCCATGCCGCGGATATCCGAGGCGAGATAGTCGGCGGCATTCCTGGCGCTCACCGAACCGCCATACACGATGCGGATGGTAGCGGCGATCCTCGGCCCGAGTGTTTTTACGAGGAGCTTCCGGATATAGAGGGCCCGCCGCGTGGCCTCATCCGGCGTAGCCGGCTTCCCGCCGGCCGAAGTGGACAAGGCCCATACCGGCTCATAGGCGATCACGATACCTCTTACGGCGCGCTTCGGGATGCCTGCCAGCGCCTCTTGGAGCTGAAGGAAAAGCGTTTTCGGGACTACCTCCTCCGACTCGCGCCTATCTTCTCCGACGGCCAGGATGGGTACCAGGCCGGCCCGGATGACCGCGTGGATCTTGCGGCTGATCGTTTCCTTGCCCTCGCCAAATACGCGGCGTCGTTCTGAATGGCCAATAAGGACATAGCGGACGCCAAGATCCCTTAACATGGCCGCAGATACTTCGCCGGTGTAGGGTCCGCTCGCCTCCCAAAAAACATCCTGGGCGGCCAGCCGGAATGCTCGCCGCCCGCGCGCCAGGCCAAGATAGGGAAAAGGCGGCGCGATCGCCACCTCAACCCCGCGAACGCCGGCAAGGAGGCGTCGGAAATTTGCGAAAAGAACCCGCGCCGCCCGCGCGGACGTCGGATTCATTTTCCAATTGGCGATGATAAGAGGTTTCATGGGTCCATTTTCTCCCGCAACCGTCCGCGACGTAAGGAGCGGTTACGGTTGCGAGGATCCTCGAAAATATTTCCTCACTTCGTTCGGATATTTTCGGGACAATTGGCAACAATGAGGGGCTTCATAACCGGATGCGGCGCAAGAACCGCGCTGCAGTTTCTGGTGAAATAGTTGAGATTTCGATGCCGGTGCCGATCTCAAAACCCGCCCAGACCGCCGTCTTCGGCAGGATCTCGATGTGCCAATGGTAGTGCGGAGCGCGCCGGCCGCCGGCGGTGGGAGCGGTGTGGATGAAAAAGTTGTAGGCGGGATCCTTCAAACCGCGCCCGAGCTTGGCGAGGGCAGTACGGAGGGCGTCGGCTGCAGCCAGCGTCTCGCGGTCGTCAATGGCCTCGAACTCCGGCTGGTGGCGCTTCGGGAAGATGCTGACCTCAAAGGCGCTGCGAGAGACATACGGGCAGAAGACCACGAAATCCCGATTCTCATAGACGATCCGCTTGCCGTCGCGGCGCTCAAAGGCGAGTATGGCGCAGTGCACGCACCGACGGTGCTTTCGGTAGTAGCTGGCCGATCCTTGGAGCGAACGCCTGACGTCCGGCGGAATCACCGGGATGGCGATAATTTGCGAGTGCGGGTGCGAGAGGGTAGCCCCGGCATCACGGCCGTGGTTGTGGAAGATCGATATGTACCGAACACACTCCTCATCCTTCAACGCGAGGTAGCGCTGACGGTAGGCGCGGATGACGATGGCGGCCTCCCCGGCAGACATGGCGGTAAGCGAGCGGGTGTGATGCCGCGTCACCACGACCTCGTGGAACCCGACACCGTCGGTCCGGCGGTACGATCCATACGATGCGATCGCCGGGCAGGTGGCGCGTTCGCTGAAGGCCGGATACTTATTGGGGACAACCTGAAGCCACCAGGCCCGTTCGAGGTGCCGGCGGTCCTTGGCGGTCAGGCGGTAGCGCTCACCCGCGCGATCGTACACAAGAACCGCCTTTGGTTCGAGCCGTTCGAAGGGGCAGGTTGATTTCGGCTGCGGCCGCTCCGGCGTGTGGCGCGCGAAGGCGTGCGGGCGCTTGGCCCGTCCGGTGGCCACTACCACCCAATCGCCGGTCACGATGTCCTGCCGGAGTTCGGATATATTTTTCATATCAGCGGTAGCGACCGGTCAGAAGGTTCCACCGGATGCGAAACACGTCGGCGAACACCTGGAGGTAGGCCTTGAGCGTCACCTTGCTATCTGGGTCGAATCGCCACCGGATGGGAATAACACCAATGCGGAGGCCAGCTCGCCGCGCGAGCGCTAAGAGTTCGATATCGAATGAGAACCCTCGCATGACCATACGGGGAAAAATAACACCAGCCGCCCGCGCCGTCATGGCTTTAAAACCGTTCTGGGTATCCCAAATCCCCCACATGCCGCCGACGATCTGGATCAAGAGGTTACCGAGGTTCCCCAGTACCTCGCGATACCACGGCTCCTCCACATCCCGCGAGGCGCCGGGCACATCTTTGGGATCGCGGGAAGAAATAACCACGTCGTAACCCGCGGCAAAAAGCGGTGCCATGGCATCGAAGAATTCGGGCGGAGTTGAGTTATCGGCGTCGGAAAATATCCGAATAGCACCTTTGGCCTCCAGCATCCCGGCGCGCACCGCCCAGCCCTTGCCGCGATTTTCCACGCTCAAAAGCCGAAGCTCGGGTATACGGCTTTGGAGACCCTTGACTATGGCCGCCGTCCGATCCGGCGAAGCCGAATCCACGACGATGATCTCATACCCTCCCGGAAAATCCTTCCGGCGCAAATACGCGCTCACCTCCTCAAGGGTTTTTAAGATCCGCCGTTCTTCACGGTATGCCGGAATGATCCAACTTAGGTACATCAAGTTTATTAAGTGAATTAAGCAAGTTAAGCGAGTTAAGCCGAGCGGAGCAGAAAGCCTTATCAGCTTAATTCACTTAATTTACTTAACTTGCTTAACCTGCTTATCCAAATACGACTGCAGTATCAGGGCGGCGGCGGCGGCGTCGGCGTGCTCGCCCGAAGAATGCTCCTCGGCTATTTTGGTGGTGAACATTTCATTCTCAAACGCTATAGGTAATTGTACCGATGTACCAAGCCGCGCCGCAAACGCACGCGCCCGGGAGGATGCATCCGATTCTCCGCCATCAAGGCCGAGCGGCAGACCAATAACGATGGCCGCTATTTCTTTCTCGGCGATGAACTCCAATATCTCGCCCTCCCGCTCGACCGTTGCCGCGGGGAATGCCATCCGGCCCTCAGGGTCGGAGAGCGCAAGCCCAATGCGCTTTTTGCCGTAGTCAATGCCGAGGTAGCGCATGCGTAAAATTCCAAATCACAAATTCCAAATTACAAAGTGATTGGGATTTAGTGCTTGGGATTTGGTGCTTATTTGTATTTTGGTGCTTGTGATTTGTAATTTCATAACTTCGTGAGTATCTCCGCTCCCCCCTTTGTTACCACCACCGTATGTTCAAAATGCGCGGCCAGCGAGCCATCGGCCGTGCGCCAAGTCCAGCCGTCTGGGGCCAGTTCCACCGCGGCACTGCCGCTCGCGGCCATGGGTTCAAGGGCCAGCACCATCCCTTCGCGAATAAACTCTCCTTCCCCGGGATCCCCGTAATTAGGAACATAGGGCTCTTCATGCAGTTTCTTCCCAACCCCATGCCCGACCAGGTCTCTCACCACGGAAAATCCATCCGATTCGATGGCCTCCTGAATAACGCGCCCCAGACCGCCGAGACGCATACCGGGCCTGAGAACGCGGATGCCCGCTGCCAGCGCCCCTTGGGTCGTATCCAGCAGCCGACGGGTAAGCGGAGAAACCTCGCCGACCGGAACCGTCAGAGCCATATCCGTGATCAACCCCACTTCAGCTCCATCGCTTTTATTTTTTATTTTTGATTTTTGATCCTGTGACGGCCAGCGCATGCCGATATCAATGCCGATAATATCGCCGTCCTTCAATATTCGTTTAGGGCTCGGGATACCGTGCACCACTTCCTCATTGAGCGAGGTGCAGATGCTCGCCGGGAACGGCCGCTCGCCCTTATGGGAGCGGTAGCCCTTGAATACCGGAAATCCGCCCTGCCTATAAATCAGCTGCTCCGCGAGGCGGTCAAGTTCGCTCGTCGAAATGCCGGGGCTCACCGCGGCAACGAGTTCTGCTACAATGCGTGCCAGGCGCGTTCCACATCCCCGGATCGTGGCGAGCTCGCCGTCGTTCGCGATGATCATGCTACGAGGCGAATTGCTTCTTTGGCATACAAACGCACATCGAACGGAATATTGAACGCTGGCAGATCAAATTCACGGTCGGAAAACCATCGGATATCGCGGTGTTCACGTTCTGCAAGACGAACCGTATCAGATTTCGCGCGGAGGAGATAGTTGAGTCCAATATGCCGGTGTCGATCGTTGACGCGATGGATATTCATCCACCGCGGTGGCCACAGTGCGACAGCCGTTCCCGCGTTAAAATCAACTTTTTCAGAAAAGATTTCGAGCTGATTAGGGGTTAACCCTGTTTCTTCTTCAATTTCCCGCCATAACGCCTGATCCGTATCCTCGTCCAGTTCCACGTGCCCTCCGGGCTGCAGCCACATGCCATGCTCGCGATGGTCAACCAAAAGCACGCGACCGTTATGGACGATATAGGCGTTCACGACAAAATCAATAAGTTCGTGAATGTGGGGCATGCTATCTCCGAATGCCGAGCGCCCGTTTAATATCCCGCCACACCGCTGGGATGGGCTGATCGCCGTTAATGGTGATGAGGCGGCCGCGGCGGCGATAGTAGCCGATGACCGACAACACATGCTCACGAAAAAAGCGGAAGCGGCCGGCTATGGCCGAAGAACGATCATCGGCCCGTCCGCGTCCGAGAAGCCGCTTCCGCGCTCGAGTCTCGGGAAGCCGGAGGTAAATCGCGACCGGCAGCGGTCGGCCGACATCGCGCATGAAATCGTCCATCACCTGCGCCTCCTCCACCCGGCGCGGAGCGCCGTCGAAAACCACATGCTCGTCCCCGGCCATGCGCCGGAAGAATGCATCCAGCCACACGTATATCGGCGCCCAATAGGGCACGAGCGCCCCCCGCCGGAGAATATTCCGGATGTAGCGGCCGGTCAGGTTCCGGCGCCCGGCCATGCGGCGGAACGCGGCTCCGGTGCTGATGTTCATGCTCCTCGGGAGAACCCGGAGGAGATGCGCTGCCTGCGTGCCTTTGCCCGAACCCGAAAGGCCGAGGAAAACGAACGTGCGCCCAGAAGAAGCCCGCCGCTGGCTATTCATATTCGTGCATCACCACCTGGGCCTGGACCTGCTTCAGGGTTTCCAGCACCACGGAAACCACGATGAGGAGGGATGTCCCGCCGAGCGTTAGGGCCGAGATGCCAAATCCGGCCTGGACAGCGAGCGGGAGGACGGCAATGGCGCCGAGGAACAGCGCCCCGAAGAGCGTAATGCGATGCAGGATGTACTGCAGGAATTGGGCCGTGGGCCGGCCCGGGCGCATGCCCAGGATGAACCCGCCTTGCTTCTGGATGTTCAGGGCAATAGCCTGGGGATCAAAGGTCACCGCGGTGTAAAAATACGTGAAGACGAACACGAGGAGGAAATAGAGGGTGCCGTAGAGCCACTGGTTATTCAAAAGCGTGATCAAAAACTGCGATACCGCCTGCAGGGCGGCATTGGGTACGGTCGCCAGGAAATTCCCGATAAGCCCCGGGAAGAGAATGATGGAAATGGCAAAGATGATGGGGATGACGCCGGCCTGGTTGACGCGGAGCGGCAGGTGCGTCTGGACGCCGCCGAATACGCGGTTGCCGCGGATACGCTTGGCATAGGATACCGGAATGTTCCGCTGGCCCTCGGTAATGATGACCACGCCCGTAATGACGATGAGGCTGACCACGATGAACGCCAGGTAGGCCGGGATCTGGGAGGGATCAAAGGTCAGGAGTATCTGACGGAAATCCACCGGCAGGCGCGACACGATGCCGGCGAAGATCAAAAGCGAGATGCCGTTGCCGATATTTTTCTCAGAAATAAGCTCGCCGAGCCACATGAGGAATACCGTCCCGGCGGTCACCGTGATCATGCTGGTCAGATATTCAAAAAGCGAAAGGGGCGGGAGGATCTGCTGGCGGACGAGAATGATGAGCAGGCCATAGGCCTGCAGCAGGCCCAAGGGCACGGTCAGCAGACGCGAATACTGGTTAAAACGCTGCCGGCCGGCTTCGCCCTCCTCCTGATACATTTCCTTCAGGCGGGGGAAGATCATAGTCAGGAGCTGCATGATGATGGAGGCCGTGATATAGGGCCCAACGCCGAGCATGACAATGGAGAGATTCTCCAGCACCCCCCCGGAAAAAATGTTCAGGAGGCCGAAGAACTGGTTCCCGGCCAGAAACTCCTTCAATCGCACCGGGTCGGCGCCCGGGACGGGAATGGCCGCGATCAGCCGGAATATGCCGAGAATGGCCAGGACAAAAAATATTTTCTTCCGCAGATCAGGAAGCTTCCAGATAAAAAGAAGTTGCTCAAGCATGAGAATGGGGTCAGCCGATCATACCCCCGGCCTCCTCGACCCGCGCGCGCGCGGAAGCGGAGAGCGCGACGCCGCGGAGGTGGAACTTTTTCTTTATGGCGCCCGAGCCGAGTACTTTCAGGGCCGGGGTCCTGCCCTTCATCTTATGGATGAGGCCGGCTTGGAGCAATGCGGCCGGGTCAACGGTTGCGCCCGAAGGAAAATGGGCTGCGATCCGCCCGAGATCAATGATGACCGGCTTGGGGCGAAAAGAATGAAAACGATATCCCCGCAGCTTGGGGAATTTCTTCATAATATCGCGGATGGCCGGGCGGATCTTGGCGCCGGCGCGGGCTTTCTGGCCTTTCGTGCCGCGGCCCGAGGTCGTGCCGCGCTTGCCGCCGCGCCCCACGCGGCGTTTCCGCCGCCATGCGGTATTCGATTTTAGCTGATGGATCTGCATAACAAGAATGGAATTTAGAATCTAGAAGCTAGAATCTAGAATTTGGGACATCGGTAATGATAGTAGTTATTCGGGCGATTCTAGATTCTAAATTCTATATTCTAGATTCTCGTTTTAAGTTGCTTGAGTGCTTCCAGCGTGGCCATGGCATTGGTCAGCTTATTCGTGGTACGCGAGAGGATCTTGGAGGAGATATTGGTAATGCCCGCAAGTTCAGCCACGGCCCGCACCGAACCGCCGGCCACGATGCCCGACCCGGCCGGCCGCGGGCGGATGAGCACGCGCGCCGCGCCGTATTTCGCGCGTACCTCGTGCCCGATCGAACCCCAGGGCGTGATCGGCACGACGAAGAGATGCTTTTTGGCGCGGCTGACGGCTTTCTCAATGGCGCTGGAAACGTCGGCTCCCTTGGCCACGGCCACGGCCACCTTTCCCTTCCGGTTCCCGATGACCACGGTCACGCGGAAACTAAAGCGCCGCCCCCCGGCAACCACGCGGGCGACGCGCCGGACATCCAGAAGCTTCTGGTCAAATTCAGAACGCTCCCGCTCTCCCCCTCTCATTCGCTCTCGTCGTGGCATGAACAAGGACACTAATACACAAATTTCACGAATGTCACAAATACGAAGGCCCAGGAACTACATCTTTGAGTAGAACGATTGGTGTTATTCGTGCTCATTCGTGTATTAGTGTCGCGTTACTAAAATTTCAACCCGCCCTTTCGTGCGCCTGCGGCCAGTGCGCGGACAATACCATGGTAGCGATAGCGGCCCCGATCAAAGCGGGCGTAGCCGATCCCCTTGGCTGTGGCGGCATGAGCCAGCTCCTCGCCCACCTGGCTCGCCCGCGCCGTCGGGGTCATCCTTGATCTTGATCTTACGCTTTTTTTCCTTCCATCCGAAGCGGCAACCATCGTACGGCCCGCCGCATCATCAATGAGCTGGGCGCTGATATGCCGATGGGAACGGAATACTGACAGCCGCGGCCGTTCGGCCGTACCCCGAATGCGCGCCCGCACGCGCCGGGCGCGCCTTCGCTGTTGGATACGAGTTTGTTTGAGTGCGCTGGTCATGGAAGGGCTAGCCGCCCGTGCTTACGGCCTTCTTGCCGGATTTTCGCCGGATGATCTCGCCGGCATAGCGGATGCCTTTGCCCTTATAGGGCTCGGGCGGGCGGAGCCGGCGAATGCCGGCGGCAACATCCCCCACCAATACCGGATCAATGCCGGAGACGGTAATAACGTTTTTTTCCACGCTGAACGCGATACCCTCCGGCGCCGCCACGCGCACCGGATGGGAGAACCCGAGCGCGAGCGCTAAGGACGCGCCCTCCAACGCGGCGCGGTATCCAATGCCCTCGATCTCGAGCTTGCGTTGAAATCCCCGGCTTACCCCTTCCACCATCCGGGCGAGGAGCGAACGGGTGAGGCCCCAGTAGGCGGGAGTTTTTCTGGTCGCCCGCACCGGCAGCACGCATACGCTCTTTCCCTCAAAAGATAACCCCACCTCCGGACGGAGGATAAGGGAAAGCGTTCCTTTGGGGCCGGTGACCGTTACCGTGCCTCCGGCTTCGGCGACGCTGACCCCTTCGGGGAGTGCAATGGGTTGTTTACCGATACGGGACATATATAAAATTAAAAAGTAAAAAGAAAAAAGTAAAATATTTGAAGTCGCCTCCGGCGACTTCCAAAATTTTTATTTTTAATATTTACTATTTTATTTTTTACCATACCTCTACCATTGGCTCGCCGCCAATGCCGATTTTCCTTGCGTCCTCCCCGGTCATGAGACCCCGCGAGGTGGAAAGGATAAGCGTCCCGAGGCCCCCGCGGACCGGGCGGATGGCCTTGGCCGGGGTATAGAGCCGCCGTGAGGGTTTGGAAACCCGGCGGAACCCGGAAAGCGCCGCTGCGGCATGGGAGTAGGAAAGCGTTACTTCAAGGAATTTGCGGACCTTCTTGCCTTTTTTCTCCACGCCGGCAATGAGGCCTTTTGCCTGCAGGATATTAGCCAGCTCCCCTTTCAGCCGCGAATGCGGAAAAATCACTACCTCTTTTTTGGCGCGATATCCGTTCACGATACGGACGAACATGTCAGCGATGGGGTCCATGGTCGAAAATCCTAAATCCTAATTTCTAAACCCTAAACAAATCCAAAATCCTAATGTTCGAAATTCAACGGAACGTGTTTCGGTCATTTGGACTTTGGTCATTGGGACTTATTTAGAGATTAGGGTTTAGGGCTTAGGGTTTTACCAGGATGACTTCCGGATGCCGGGTATTTCGCCCTTATTGGCCAGCTCCCGAAAGCAGATGCGGCAAAGATCAAACGCGCCTAGATATCCGCGTTTCCGGCCGCAGCGAAAGCAACGGCGTACCACCCGGGATTTGAACTTCGGGGGGCGGAGCGCGCGCGCAATGACGGATTTCTTTGCCATGTTTCTTCAGGAGCGAAGCGACTGACTAGAAACATGAGCACCTCGCTCCAATTTTGCGCTGTTTTTTCGCCATGTGCACAGAGTGGTAATAACTTCGGATATGCTCGCGAACTGCGTGGCCGAATAGGCCATCCCGCGATGGGCGAAGCGGTTCGCGAGAGAACTGGTTGCAAAATTGGTGCGGGGTGCCATAGTTATTTTCTCCTCTCCTCGTCTTCACTGCTGAACAGGAGACCAAGGAATTTTAAGAGCGCCATCCCCTCCTCCCGGCGGCGCGCCGTGGTGGTGATTGTAACCTCCAGGCCAAAAATGAACGGCATATCCTCGCCGATCATCTCCGGGAAAACGATATGCTCTTTAAGGCCCAGTGTCAAATTGCCGCGGGCATCAACCGATTTTTCTCTGATCCCGCGAAAGTCCCGCTGCCGGGGGATGGCAATGGATATGAGGCGCTCCAGAAAATCCCACATCCGCCTGCCGCGAAGCGTAATCTGGTAGCCGACCACGAGGCCTTTACGCGTCTTGAAGGCGGCGATGGCTTTCTTGGCCGTACGCGCGGCGGCTTTTTGACCGGTAATGAGCGCCAGCGACCGCCGGATGACCTCGTGCTGCTTTTCATCGCGGATCCGTCCGACGCCGGCATTGACGACCACTTTCTCTACCTTCGGCACGGCCATCGCATTCTTAAAGCCAAAGGCCTCCTGCATCTTAGGCACGGCAACGCTCTGATATCGTTCCTGGAGGGATGCCTGGCTCATCCCGTTAGAGACAGGTCGCGGTCGTGCCGCGCCCGGCTACTATAAATTGCTGATAATTGGCTTTCCATGGTTAATTTCCAAAATACGTATACGCGACCGCGGTCCCCAACGGGATTCATATCAGGCCATGACCTCGCGGCATTTCTTGCACACCCGGACTTTGGCGCCCGCCGCTTCCTGGCGCATTCCTACCCGGGTCGGCCGGGAGCACTGGGGACAGATAAGCTGGGCGATCGATGCGGGAAACGGCGCCGGCAGAAGCACTATTTCCCCTTTGCGGTCCTGCCGCCGGGAACGGCGGTGCCTTTTTTTCACATTCACGCCTTCCACCAGGATACGCGCCTCTTTAGGGAATACGCCCAAGACCTTACCGCGTTTTCCGCGGTCCTTGCCGGAGAGTATCTTCACGGTGTCGCCCTTTTTGAGTTTCATGGGGGTTTACGGATTACGGAACAATACGGATATACGGATGGAAATCGTACGAGTATCCGGCCATTCGAATTCGAATCGGTATATCCGTACACATCGGTAATCCGTAAAGGTTTATATAACTTCCGGGGCGAGCGAAATGATCTTGGCAAATCCCCGCTCCCGCAGCTCGCGCGCGACCGGCCCGAAAATGCGCCCGCCCTTGGGCTCCACCCCGTCCACAATGACCGCGGCATTATCATCGAACCGAACGCCGGTGCCATCGGCGCGCTGATGCAGGCGCCGCTGACGAACAATGACCGCGCGGACGACATCTTTCTTTTTAACGGCCTTTCTCGGCTCGGCTATTTTCACCGCGGCCACGATGACGTCCCCCAACCCGGCATAGCGGCGCCGGCTCCCGCCGAGCACCTTAATGACCTGGATCAGCTTGGCTCCAGAGTTATCGGCTACTTTCAACATGCTGCGTGGTTGGATCATACGGTTTCGGTTGCGTCCTCTCCCGGTGCCAGATCCTCCTGTTGCGCCGGGGCCGGGCGTATTACCCGCACCAGCCTCCATCGCTTTTCCTTGGAGAGCGGCCGCGTCTCGGTGATCTTGACCACGTCCCCGATCGCGTGGGCGGATGCGTCCTCGGCATGGACTTTGAACTTTTCAGAAACGCGATAATACTTCCGGTATTTGGGATGCTGCCGGAGGCGATCCACGCGCACCACGAGCGTTTTTTGCATGCGGTTGGACACAATGGTCCCCTGGAATGTTCTCGTCATAATGTGCGGGCGCGGCGGAGCGTATGGATGCGGGCAATATCGCGCTTGACGCCGCAGAGCTCTTTCACGTTCTTTGTTTTCTTCTGCCGGAGGAGCGTGACGAGTTCCTCGCCGCGGAGCGCTCGCTCCCGGAGGATCTCATCCAGCTCGCTTTTTGTCTTTTTTCGCAGTTCAGCGGCGCGCATAAGGGGGGGGCTAGGCGGAAACAATGCGGGTCCGTAACGGCAGTTTGGCGGCCGCGCGGCGGAGCGCTTCGGCGGCGACTTCGGGCGAGACGCCATCCATCTCAAACAGGATCCGTCCCGGGCGGACCGGGAATACGTAGTGGTCGACCGACCCCTTGCCGCCGCCGAGCGTAACTTCCGGCGGCTTTCTCGTCACCGGCTTATCCGGGAATACCCGTATCCATACCTTGCCGCCGCGCTGAATATGATGGGTAATGGCGCGCCGCGCCGCCTCTATTTGCCGCGCGGTAAGCCAGCGCGCCTCCTCGGCCTTCAGGCCAAAACTGCCGAAGGCCAGATCGGCTCCGCGCGTCTCAATGCCGCGGGAACGGCCTTTGAACCATTTTCGGTGTTTGACTTTTTTGGGCTGCAACATAACTTGAGCTGATTAAGTGAATTAAGCAAGTTAAGCGAGTTAAGCTTAATTCACTTAATTTACTTAACTTGCTTAACCTGCTCACTCTCCTTAAACACTTCCCCCTTATAGATCCACACCTTTATGCCGACGGTGCCGTAGGTGGTATGCGCCTCGGTGAAAGCATAGTCAATGGCCGCGCGGAGCGTCTGCAGGGGGATGCGGCCTTTCTTGGACCACTCGGTCCTCGACATTTCCGCGCCGTCCAGGCGGCCGGAGAGCATGACCTTTACGCCCTCCACTTCCTTATGCGACATCACCTTCTCCACCGTCTGCCTGAGGATGCGCCGGAAACGGATGCGCTTCTCAATGTCGTCCCGGATCTGCTCGGCCACGATGCGGGCATCGGTTTCCGGGGAGCGTACCTCTTCAATGACGAGCTTCAGGTCGCGGCGCTCCTCGGCCGGCATACGCCGGGACGCTCCGGGCCGGACTTTTTTCTGGAATGATGAAAGTTTCTTCACCGTGTCCTTCTTGAGTCGCTCAATGCCCTCGCCCCCGCGACCGATCAGGATGCCGGGCCGGGAAGTGCGAATGATGAGGTTCATGACATTGGGCGAGCGCTCAATCTCAATGGAGGAAACATGGGCCTCGCGGAGGCGCTGCCACAGCCATTCCCGGAGGAGTGTGTCCTCGCGCAGGTACGACGGGAAGCGCTTGGCACTGAACCAGCGCGACTTCCAGGTCGTGGTCTGGCCGAGACGGAATACGTAGGGGTGCACTCTATGAGTCATATGAGTTTATGAGTTTAATCAGTTTAATGGGTTACGATTTGACACAACTGTAGCGAAGCGTGACTCATTAAACTCAAAACTGATCAGATGGCTTTCCTCTGGAACATCCGCCGTACGAAACCGGTCGGCTTGGTTATTACTTTGGGCCGTTCCCGGAATACCGTATGCGCGCTTTCCCGTTTCTCAGGCGCAATCAAGACCGGGGCTCCGCCTTTGACGAGCGCAATATCGGCTTTCCTCCGCCGGCGCTTTTCCGGCGCCTGGCCCTGGCTCTCCAGTATGAGGGTGATGTGGCTCGTATGCTTATGTATGGGAAACGAGCGCCCCATGGCTCTCGGCCGCGAACGCTTCAGGATCGGCCCGCCGTCCACGCGGATGTGACGGATAACCAGCGCGGCGGGCGAAGTGAACTGGAAGTTCTGACGCGCGTCAGCTACTGCTGAAGCCAGGAGCTTGGCCACGGGAGCGGCCGCGTGGCGACTAAGGAACCGGAGCGCGGCCTCGGCCTCGGGCACGGATTTGCCGCGGATGGCATCGGCAACCAGGCGCACCTTTCTCGGCGACATGCGAAGATAATTCAATTCCGTTCGGATCTCCATGGTGTTACTTCGCCGGCGGAGCCGCGGGTTTGGCCGCTTCCTGGGCCTTAATTTCCAGCTCACGCTGGATGCGGCCGCCGTGACGGATAAACTTTCGCGTGGGCGAGAATTCACCCAAATGCTGGCCCACCATTTCCTCGCTGATCCGCACCTCGGTGAAGGTGCGGCCGTTATGGACGGCGAAGGTATAGCCGATCATTTCCGGCGTGATGGTGGAATCGCGCGCCCAGGTCTTGATAGGTGTGCGGTCCCCCGGCTTCACCCGTCCCATCCATTTGGTGATGCTCGGGTGGATGTAGGGTCCTTTTTTGAGTGAACGGGCCATGGTTATTTCCTGCGCCGCTGAAGGATAAGGCGATCCGACCGGCCGGGCGTTCGGGTTCTTACGCCGCCCGTGACTTTGCCCCACATGGTCT
Source organism: uncultured Candidatus Saccharibacteria bacterium (assembly GCA_964373475.1). Classification (GTDB taxonomy): domain Bacteria; phylum Patescibacteriota; class Minisyncoccia; order Sungbacterales; family SURF-37; genus JACQMJ01. The sequence goes on along the minus strand of CAYJUX010000001.1, from coordinate 10,490 downwards.
TGGGGCGCTTGGTGCCCCGAAGCTGTCGGCCCTCGCCGCCGCCATAGGGATGATCGCGCGGATTCATGGCCGAGCCGCGGACCGTCGGACGGATACCGCGCAGGCGCATGCGCCCGGCCTTGCCCCAGGTCATGAGCGCGCGCTCCGAATTGGAAAGCGAGCCGATCGTGGCCCAGCTGGTGACCGGGAGCATGCGGATCTCGCCCGAGGGGAGCTTTAATTGGGCGTAGCCGCCTTCCTGGGCCAATACTTCCGCGCCCACTCCGGCCGATCGCACCAGTTGCGCCCCTTTCCCCGGCTCGAGCTCCACGTTGAATACGAACGCGCCGACAGGAATGGACCCCAGGGGCAGGCGATTTCCGGTTTCCACCGGCGCGGACGAAGAGGCGAGGAACTTTGATCCCGGCCGCCAGCCCTGGGGGCAAAGCACATAGCGCCGCTCGCCATCGGCGTAACGGAGGAGCGCGATAAAAGCGGTACGGTTGGGATCGTATTCAATGGCCTCTACCACGGCGGGGATATCCTTTTTGTCGTAGCGAAAATCAATGGTCCGGAACAGGCGCTTTACGCCGCCGCCCTTATGCCGGGTGGTGATGCGGCCCTGGGCATTCCGTCCCACGGCGCGATGAAAACCCGCCGTGAGCCGCTTCTCCGGTTCTTTTTTGGTCAGGAGAGCGGTATCAAATATCTCTCCTTGGCGCCGCCCGGGACTTGTCGGGGAATACTTCTTCATGGAATGTAATTCGAATCTACAAATCGCATTCGAATGCTACGAATAGCGATAGGTGATTCGCGGCATTCGCATACCATTCGTAGATTTGCATTATGCTCACGTGAAGTTTATGGACTGCCCGGCCGCTATCTTCACCATCGCTTTCTTGAAGCCGGGGGTCTGGCCCCGGATGCGGCCGAGCCGCACTGCCTTGGGCCGGGCCGCGAGCATCCGCACCCGGGTCACCGCGATGCCGTAGCGCTCCTCAACGGCTTTGCGAACGCCTCCCTTGGTGGCGTCGGAGCGGACCTGAAAGGTGTACCATCCTCCGGCCTCGGCCGCGGTGGCCTTTTCGGTCTGGTGCCGGACCGTCAGGTAGCCGACCAGGCGGCGCTCTTTGGCCGGGAGGAGGGCGGCGCGGGGCGCCTCGGCGGGCGCGTCGGCTTTCGGCGCTACGGGCCGCCTTGGTCTTACGGAGCGGGGGGCGGCTTTTTTAAATTTTTTAAAAGGATTAAACATGGGTAAGGCGCCGGATGAGAATTTCAACGCTCGGCCTCGGGAGGACGATATATTTTCTCTGCATGATATCAAGCGCCGTTACATTCCGGGCCTCCGCCAATTCCAGCGCCGGGATGTTCCGGAGCGCGCGCCGCAGTTCCTGGCCGCTATCCGGCAGGAGCACCAGCGCCCGCTTCGGTTTCGCGATGATATCAGCCAGCATCTTCTCTTGGGAAAGGTTTTTAAAAACGCCCAGGGCCTCCTTGGTCTTGGCGCTTGAGAACGCCAGGCCGTCTATCACCACCAGTTCCTGATCGCGCGCTTTTGCCGCCAGCACCAGGGCCAAGGCACGCGCCGCCATTTTCCGGTTTATTTTTTTCTTATATTGCTTTTCCTTTAAGGGGCCATGCGTCACCCCGCCGCCCTTCCAAATGGGAGAACGGATGGAGCCATGGCGCGCCCGCCCCGTCCCCTTCTGGCGCCACGGCTTTCGCCCGCCGCCCGATACCTCACTGCGGCCTTTGGCATGCGCCACATTCTGGCGGCGATTGGCCGCCTGGCCCACCACCACCTGATGCACCAGGTCGGCATTCCAGCGCGAGCTAAAAACCTCCGGCAGTTCCATCGTGCCAGCCGCCTTCCCTTCTTGGTTATAGACATTGACATTCACTGTCATCCGTATTATTAGTATCAGTACGAATTGGCACGCGTTACCGTTGAGGAGAAAAAATGCACACCCGCCAGCTACTCTCTCAGTTGACTGATGAATTCTGCCTGTTACAGTTCGCAGAGTACACCAGGGATCCCTCGGGGTTTCAACGGCGGATCCATGCGGTGATTGACGAGGAAACGCCAGCACTGAAACTTTTCCTCATCGGTCTTGAGGGGCACCTCGGCACCGAAGCGGTCCTCGGCGCAACAACCATACTTGAACTCCTTATGCGACAGGAGGACCGCACGCGCCGTGCCAGCGCGGCGCCATGACCCGAAACGTCATGGCGTTTTTTTTATTCGGACGCCCCGAAATCCCTATAACCTATTCCCTAACTCCTGATCCCGCAGAGAAGGTACTCCCTCGCATCTATATCAATGGTATATACCATTGATATAGATGCGGGATCAGCACCCGAACTTATAAACTTACAAACTTTTAAACTTATAAACTATCAAGCAGACCCTATCCCCTGATCTCAACGAGCGTGCCCCGTCTCCCAGGAACTGCTCCCTCAAGCGCGATTAACTGCCGCTCCGGGTCTATTTTTACGATCTTCAGATTCCGGACCGTCACGCGCTCTCCGCCCATACGCCCGGCCATGCGCCGCCCCTTGATAACGCGCTGCGGCCAGGTCGGCCCGATGGAGCCCGGCTCGCGGTGGGCGTGCTTGGTGCCGTGCGTGGCCGGCGCGCCGTGGAAGCCATGGCGCTTTACCACGCCCTGGAAGCCCTTGGCTTTGGAGATACCGGCGACGCTCACGATGTCGCCCGTTTGGAACTGGGTGAGGTCAAGCGTCTCGCCCCTGGTCTTGCCGGACATGCCCCGTGCCTCGCGCACCGCGGCAAAAGCGGGGAGGTCTTTCCACTCTCCACGCTGGGGTTTGGCGATACGCTTCGTCTTCCGCGTGCCAAATCCCAGCTGGAGGGCGGCGTAGCCGTCCTTGGCTTCGGTCTTTTCACGGATGACCGAGAGGGGCCCGGCCTCAATGAGCGTGACCGGAACAGCGCTCCCGCCGTCAAAGACCTGCGTCATGCCAAGTTTTCTGCCCAGGAGGAATTTCATGGATGTTCTTGCAGCAAACCCCGGCACCAATTTTGCGAGGTATGCCACGGCGAAGCGCTTCGCCCATAACGGGACGGCCTATTCGGCCACGCGCTTCGCATGAGTTTGCCGATCGCGAGGGCGCATCCACGCTGCCCCCTTTGCGCCGGCAAAATTGGTGCGGGGTTCATTTGCGGCAGCTGCTCGCGCGGCGCCACGGGCTTGCGCTCGCAGGCCGGCAAATGAAAAAGCCGGTTGCCCGGCGCCTAAAAGCAACACGGGGTTACGTATTTGGACTAGCCAGTGGGGCTATTGAATTCCATACAACCGAGTGAAGCGATGCGGATCGCTCCCCCTCATCAGTTTCTTTGGCACGGGAAACTGGTGAGGGGCAACTATCCACCGACCGATCTATTGCATCTTTATCTCCACATCCACGCCGGCCGGCAAGGTCAGGTTCATCAGCGCGTCAATGGTCTTCGGCGTCGGGCTCACGATATCAATGAGGCGCTTATGCACCCGCATCTCATATTGCTCCCGCGCGTCTTTATGCACGAAGGACGAACGGTTTACCGTGTACTTCTTTATCTCCGTCGGCAGGGGCACGGGCCCGATGACCTCGGCGCCGTGCCGGCGCGCGGTATCCACGATCTGACGCACCGAAGCGTCAATGATCTTGGAGTCGTAGGCCCGGACGCGGATCCGGATGCGGGGCTTCACTTCAACTTCCTTCGGGGTCGCCATAGTGGGGAAAGAACAAGCAGTGCCGATCATGAAGCGCGCGGCTCGAGCCGCGCGCCTGCAAACTTCCTTATTTCAATATTTTGGTGACCACGCCCGCGCCAACGGTCTTGCCGCCCTCGCGGATGGCAAAGCGCTGTTTCTCCTCCAAGGCCACCGGTTGGATAAGCTTGACCGTGAACTGGATGGTGTCGCCCGGCATGACCATCTCCGTACCGGCGGGCAAGGTTACCTCGCCCGTGACATCCGTGGTCCGAAGGTAGAATTGCGGCTTGTATCCGGCAAAGAACGGCGTGTGCCGGCCGCCTTCCTCCTTGGTCAGAATATAGACCTCGGATTCGAATTCGGTGTGCGGGGTGACTGAACCCGGCTTGACGATGACCTGGCCCCGCTCCACGTCCTCTTTCTTCAGCCCGCGGAGGAGAATTCCCGCGTTATCGCCGGCCATCCCCTCATCCAGGGACTTATTGAACATCTCAATGCCGGTGATGATGGTCTTTTGCGTCGGGCGGATGCCCACGATCTCTATCTCCTCATTCAGCTTGGCTTTCCCGCGCTCAATACGGCCGGTCACGACCGTGCCGCGGCCTTCAATGGAGAACACATCCTCCACCGGCATCAGGAACGGCCGGTCTATCTCCCGGACCGGATCGGGAATATATTCGTCAATGGCCTTGGCCAGGTCCAGGATGGGCTGGGCGTCCGGGTCCTCGGCGGATTTTGCCGCCAGGGCCTTTAAGGCCGAGCCGCGGATAACCGGGATATCGTCACCGGGGAATTCATATTTCTTCAGGACTTCCCGCACCTCGGCTTCCACCAGATCCACGAGCTCCTTGTCCTCCACCGCGTCTACCTTATTCAAAAAGACCACAATGGCCGGCACGCCGACCTGGCGGGCAAGCAAAATGTGCTCCCGCGTCTGGGGCATGGGGCCGTCTACCGCCGATACCACTAAAATTGCGCCATCCATCTGAGCCGCCCCGGTAATCATGTTCTTGATGTAGTCGGCGTGTCCCGGCGCGTCAATGTGCGCGTAGTGTCGCTTGGCCGTTTCGTATTCCGAATGATGGAGCGCAATGGTAATGCCGCGCGCCTTCTCCTCGGGCGCGTTGTCTATCTGGTCCACTGATTCCACCCGCGACGTAAAGCCGGCCAGGTGCAGCACCGTGGTGATGGCCGCCGTCAGCGTGGTCTTCCCGTGGTCCACGTGGCCGATAGTACCGATGTTGATATGGGGTTTGGTCCGTTCAAATTTTCCTGCCATAGCAATAAAACAAAAAAGCGTTAATGAATGTGCGCCCTTTCCGGCGCAAGGACAACAAAATTCATCCTAGCAAGCCACTGGCCAACGGTCAATACCCCGCCCGCCATTTAGAGCGGGAGATCTTCCAGGCGGATGGTCGTGGGGTCGGCGGAGGGGAAGGCGGTACCAAAATCGGCCGTGCGCGCCGCGGGCTCGGTCGCGCGCACTTCCTCCAGTTCCGCATTGGCGCGCTCCCATTCGCCCGGGTTTTGCCCCGGCGCGCGTCCATATTCGCCTCTAACGCCAGTGCTTTCCCGATGACCGGCGATGCGGGCATAATCGGAAAAGCGCATCAGTACATACTCCGGCCTGCCGCCTTCCACGACGATGTAGCGCTCGCCGTTCTGCATGATAGGTTTTAGCTGGTCGAACATATTTTAGGAATATAGCAAAGGGGGGTAAAAATTCAATGGCCGGGGTGTCCGTTGAGGCCTTTAGCCGCCTTTGCGCCGTACGTTATTTAGCCCTTCCCTCGACGATGGCCTGGGTGATATTGGCCGGGACTTCCTCGTAATGATCAAACTCCATGGTAAAGCTGGCCCGCCCCTGCGTCAACGACCGCACGGTGGTGGCGTAGCCGAACATTTCGGCCAGCGGAACCTTGGTGGAGATCACCTTAATGCCGGTGCCGCGCTCATCCATGCTCTCAATGCGCGCCCGCTTGGCGTTAAGGTCTCCGGTCACCTCGCCCAAGAACTGCTCGGGCGTAACCACCTCTACCCGCATAATGGGTTCGAGGAGCGCCAGGCCGCCGCGGCGCGCGGCCTCCTGCAAGGCAAGGGAACCGGCTATCTTGAACGCCGCCTCCGAGGAATCCACCTCATGGTACGAGCCGTCATAGAGCGCCACAATGACATCCACCAGCGGAAACCCGGCCAGCACCCCCCGATCGAGCGCTTCCTTGACGCCTTTTTCCACGGCCGGAATAAATTCCTGGGGAATGGTGCCGCCCCGGATCTCGTTTGAAAATTCAAAGCCCTGGCCGCGCTCGGCCGGCTCCACGCGGAGCCATACATGGCCGTACTGTCCCCGGCCGCCGGACTGGCGGATATAGCGGCCCTCGGCCTCGGCCGCGGCGCGAACGGTTTCCTTGTAGGCCACCTGGGGGCGGCCGACGTTGGCCTCCACGGAAAATTCCCGCTTCATCCGGTCCACAATGATCTCCAAATGCAGCTCGCCCATGCCCGAAATGATCGTCTCCCCGGTTTCCGGATCGCCCTTCAAATGGAATGTCGGATCCTCTTCGGCCAGGCGCCGCAAGGCCACGCCGAGTTTTTCCTGGTCGGCTTTGGTCTTGGGCTCAATGCGCAGCGACATGACCGGCTCCGGGAAGGAGATCTCCTCCAGGAGAATGGGATGCTCCGGGTCCGAGAGCGTGTCCCCGGTGCGCGTGCCTTTAAGGCCCACGATGGCCCCGATATTCCCGGCTTGGATCTCCTTTAATTCCTCCCGGTGATTGGCATGCATGCGGAGGATCCGGCCGATGCGCTCCGATTCGGAGCGCGTCGAATTCAGCACATAGGAACCGGCCGCAAGCGTGCCCGAATACACCCGGAAGAATGTCAGCTGGCCGACGAAAGGATCGGTCTGGAGCTTGAAAGCCAGCGCCGCGAAGGGCGCGTTGTCGCTGGCCGGTCGTTCCTCCTCAGCACCGGTTTTCGGATTGATGCCTTTCACCGGCGGCATATCAGCCGGCGAGGGCAGGTAATCAATGACCGCGTCCAGCACCAGCTGCACGCCCTTATTTTTCAGGGCCGAACCGCAGAGAACGGGAACCAGCCGCGCAGAAATCGTGGCTTTCCGCAGGGCGGTTTTCAGGGTCTCGACCGGTATTTCCTCCCCTTTCAGATACTGCTCCGTCAGCGCGTCATCGGTCTCGGCTATCTGCTCTACGAGGCGACGATGCCACTGGTCGGCCGTTTTCCGGAGTTCCTCCGGAACGGGCTCGCGCTTGACCACTTCGCCATGCGCACCCGAAAAGCGGACGGCCTCGCGGGAAAGCACTTCAATGACCCCTTCAAAATTGGATTCAAGCCCGATGGGAACGGTAAGGACGGCCGTATGGGGGGTCAGCCGCTCCTGAATGGAACGGAGGGAAAAATCAAATGAGGCGCCCGTACGGTCCAGCTTATTAATGAAGCAGATGCGGGGAACTTTATATTTGTCGGCCTGGCGCCACACGGTTTCGGACTGCGGCTCCACGCCGGCCACGCCGTCAAACACCACCACCCCGCCATCAAGCACGCGCAGGGATCGCTCCACCTCAACCGTAAAGTCCACGTGCCCCGGCGTATCAATGATGTTAATGCGGTACTCGCCGGCTTTCTTCAGATCCTTGATCTGACTGGAAAACTGAGCGTCCGCCATGGCCTCCGGCAAAGGCGGGCTTCCGCCGGGATAGAGATACGTGGGCATCCAAAATACGTTGGTCGCCGCGGCGGTGATGGTGATGCCCCGCTCCCGCTCCTGCTCCATCCAGTCCATGACGGTCGTGCCCTCATGCACCTCGCCGATCTTATGCGAAATGCCGGTGTAGAACAAAATGCGCTCGGAGACGGTGGTCTTGCCGGCGTCTATGTGCGCGATGATGCCGATATCGCGCGTGCGTTCAATGGGGTAATCGCGGGGCATAAATAAAAATGCAAAATGCAAAAATCAAAATGACAGATCAAAATTAAAAATCATTTGAGCCAAGTAACAATAACCAGCACTGCCAGTAGAACAAGCAATATCAATACCGTGGGGCGCACGCCGCGATCGTGCTTACGCATGATGTCGCGCATCTCGGTCATCAGTTGGATTATTTTCTCCTCGCTCTTCAATTCCATACGTTAATCATCAGCGAAGCATATCACGTTTTTCTCCATCGGGGTCGCGGAGCGACGGGCTGCCAGTCGGCAGCCCAGGGCTTTTGCGGGGGGCAAAAGGGCGGTGGGATCCTTTGGCTGAAAATCGCGAAGCGATTTTCTCAAAATAGAGGCGTGGAGAAAAACGTGATATGCGAAGCACACTACCGCGCAAAATGGGCGACCCCAGCACGAATTTTACGAACCCTACCATGGCGACGCGCTGCGCCCGAAGCGGGATGGGCTATTCGCCCACGCGCGCCGCGAGATGTTCTCTGATATTCAATCTTATCCATATTAAACCCATTCAGAGGCGTAAAATTCGTGCGGGGTGCTCCATTTCGCAACTGGGAAACCTTCGCCTGCGGCTCAATTTCACCACGCGAAATGGGCAAAGGCCTTATTGGCCTCGGCCATCCGATGCATGTCCGCCTTGCGTTTGATGGCGATGCCCTCGTTCTTGGCCGCCAAGGTAAGTTCCTCGGCCAGCTTTGAGGCCATGGGCTTGCCCGTTTTGGCGCGGGCCGCGCCGATGATCCAGCGGAATGCCAGCGCCGTACGGCGTTTGGGATTCACCTCGCGGGGCACCTGGTAGTTGGCCCCGCCGATGCGCCGCGACTTGATCTCCAGGAGCGGCGAGGCGTTGGCAATGGCGCGCTGAAAAACAATAAGCGGATCCTCGCCGGTCTCCCGCGCGACAATGGCAAACGCGCCGTAGACGACCTTCTCGGCTATGGACTTCTTGCCCTGGCGCATGACGTAATGCACGAACTTCGTGACCAGCGTATTGCCGTGGCGCGGATCGGGATCCAGTTGTCGCTCAACGCTGCGCTTCCGCCGCATACTGTGAAAATCTCTGATCTCGGATCTCTAATCTCTAAATAATCTCCAATGTCAAAGTGTTTCGAGATTTGAGTTTTGAATTTGTTTAGACATTAGGGTTTAGGATTTAGAGATTTATTTGGGGCGTTTGGCTCCGTACTTTGAGCGCTGCTGCTTCCTGCCTACTACGCCCCCGGTATCCAGCACGCCCCGCACGATGTGATAGCGCACGCCCGGGAGGTCCTTTACCCGGCCGCCGCGGATGAGCACGATGGAGTGCTCCTGCAGGTTATGGCCGACGCCGGGGATATAGGCCGTGACCTCCATGCCGTTGGTCAGGCGGACCCGGGCCACCTTGCGCAGGGCGGAGTTCGGCTTTTTGGGCGTTACGGTCGTCACCTTAATGGCGACGCCGCGCTTAAAGGGCGACGGGTACTCCACCGGACGATTTTTTAAAAGGTTAAAACCCTTGAGGAGCGCGGGCGCTTTGGGCTTGTAACGGCGCGGCTCGCGGCCGTGCTTGATGAGTTGGCTGATAGTCGGCATGCCCGGTAGTAGAACTTCGAATAAAAATTAAGAACCATCGAAAACGTTATATACTGCATACCCCTGGAAAATGCAGTACGGAATGCTCCCTGGCCGCCCCGGAAACCGCACCTGCCCGGCAATTCTGTCACCCCCAAGAAGCGTTTCCAGCACATCGAACTCGGGCGGCCTGTTCGAAGTTTCACTACCGGGCATGGGAGATATACCGACTTATGGTATGCGAGCGGCCCCATCCGGTCAAGTATTTAAAACGCGGCTAGACCGGTAATGACCCGGAAGAGAAACTGGACAATAGGACTGATCCACTGGGAGAAATAGAAAATAAAGAAAAGCAGGAGCATGAAACCGTAACGTTCCAGCGTGCTCCGGAGCCCATACCAGCGCGCCGGGAGGAAAGAGAAGAGGACCTTGGAGCCGTCGAGCGGCGGGATAGGCACGAGGTTGAAGACCGCCAGCACCAAATTTAAGAACGCGATGGCGCCGATTATTTCCATAAGCGGGGGTGCCGCGCTGCCGAATAGTGCTAGCCAGGAGCCCCCACTCCGGAGCGCCAAGCCGAATATCAGCGCGATCAGTATGTTCGCGGCCGGCCCGGCCGCCCCGACAATGGCCGAGCCGATATCCTGGTTCCGGATGCGAAGATTACGGGGATCATAGGGTACGGGTTTGGCCCAGCCGATGATAATACCGCCGAGGAAAAAACTGGCCAGCGGCACGAGGACGGACCCGACCGGATCAAGGTGGCTTACCGGATTCAGGGTCAGACGGCCGGCATGCTTGGCCGTCGGGTCACCCAAGGCGTTGGCCGTAAGGCCGTGGGCAACCTCGTGGATGATCACGGAGAAGATCAGGATGGCGAGCTGGAAGACGATGAAAATTGCGGAATCCATAACTTTACGGATTACGGATCTGTACGGATTTACGAATGAATGAGTTGTACGGTCTTATCTTCTGTTGTACTATAGGCACGCCTTACCCAATCGTATCGGTATATCCGTATTCAATCCGTAATCGGTAAAACTCATGCGAAAGTGCGCCATCTGCGGCAAGGGCTCCATCATGGCCGGCAAGCGAAAGCTCCTCCGGGGACATTACAATCTTACCAAGAGAGAGCGCAAATACCCCAACCTGCAATGGGTGCGCCTGCCTGCCGGTCAGGCGGGCTTGGCGTCCAAAAAACGGGTCAAGGCCTGCGTCGCCTGTATCAAGACATTGCATAAAGGAAAGAAATAAGATCTAACGGCATTCCGGGGTGTAGTATAATGG